>JAISIH010000049.1 GCA_031262105.1 Ruminococcus sp.
TATTTGGAGGGTAACCGCTATGAAACTTCCCGAGAAAGTGTCCTATTTACAGGGTCTGATGGACGGTATGGAAATTGATACCGCAACAAAAGAGGGCAAGCTCTTTAAAGCGATTGCCGATATTTTGGACGACATGGCGATTCAGTTTGAAGATCTCGAAGATCAGGTTGATGAATTAACCGAAGCGGTTGATGAAATCGACGAAGACTTAGGCGAACTCGAAAAAGACGTCTACAGCTGTGATTGCTTCGACGACGACGATGATGATGAAGACGACGACGATTTCGACGACGAGCAGGCGATTGCTCCCGTTTACAGCGGTGACGACGAGTCCATCTTCGCTCACGAAAAGGACATTTTAGAAGACTTCCTCGACACCGTTGACGAAGAGGAAGAAGACGACGAAGAAGAGGAAGATGAAGAGCTTTACGAAGTTGTCTGCCCCTCCTGCAACGACTCAATCTACCTCACAGAAAAGATGCTCTCCGAAGGTTCGATTAACTGCCCCGGCTGCGGCGAACTCCTCGAATTCGACCTCACCGAAGACGCCGCAGAGTAAAAGTGGGCTGAGTTTAGGGACGGGCTGGCTTTAGAGACTGCTCGACACGGGCGGCTCCTGTAATTTGCTTTTCCGAACTAACACATATTGAAAGATATATATGGACAAAAAACCTAACAGATATTTTAGCGTACGCGGGCTTACGGTAACTGCGGTTTTAGCGGCACTCGCCTCTGTTTTGCAGCTTATAAACTTCCCCGTTCCGCTTATGCCGGGCTTTATCAAGCTTGATTTTTCGGAACTTCCCGCGCTTCTTGCGGCTTTTGCCCTCGGACCTGTCGCGGGAGTTACCGTCTGCTTTATAAAAAACGTCGTGGATCTGATGTTTTCGGGGCTGGGCGATACCCTCGGTATCGGTCCGCTCTCGAATTTTATCCTCGGCGCATCCTTCGTCTTCACCGCCGGAATAATCTACCGCTTCCATAGGTCTCGAAAGGGTGCGGTCGTTGCCGCCTTAATCGGCGCGGTAGTCATGGCGGCGATAAGCCTCCCCTCGAACCTCTGGCTCGTTTATCCCATCTATGAAGTGGCAATTATACCCAGAGAAGCAATTATCAGCTCTTATAACGCAATCTACGAGCCTATAACCTCAAAAAAGCTCGATAACCTCTTTGAATGTATACTGATTTTTAACGTTCCGTTCACATTTATAAAGGCGATGATTTCGGTAATAATTACCATGTTCATCTACAAGCCGCTTTCCCCGCTCCTAAAAGGCGTCGGGAAGCGCAATACATTTTAAATATAAAACATATACGCTTGATCGGATTTTTTCTCGTTCGCCTTTTCAATTAGGGATTCGAGCGATATTTCGGTCAGCGTTTTTTGTATAGTTTTATCAAGCGACATAAAACTTTCATTGATAACTGCGTCAATATCCGGCGCACGCTCCCGCACCGTTTCGTATGAATGTTCATTAATGCTGTCGTCGAGGGCGTTAACTATATCCGCAAGGCTTATCTCCTCCGCACTCCGCGCAAGTTTATACCCCCCGGCAGAACCCTTAACGGACAAAATTATCCCGGCGTGCTTAAGCTTCCCGAAAACCTGTTCAAGATAAATTTTCGATATTAAAAGATCTTCGGAAATTTTTATAATGCTCGTCAAAGTGTCTTTGTGATAGCTTTCAAGCGCAATTAAAGCCGCTATTCCATATCGGCATTTTGCGGAGATTCGCATTTATAACCCTCTTTTCATATATGTTATAAATGTAATGTTACCATAAAAAATCGCCCTTGTCAAGCCTTTTTTGTGAGTTTATACAAAATTTCTAAAAACTATTGACAAATGTAAATTTACGTTATATAATTAAACCATACTAAACATATATGATATATCCGCAATACGGGAGGCGTACTTATGAAAGTATATAACAGCATAACCGATATTATCGGGAGAACACCGCTCCTTAACCTGACGGGTTATAACCGAATCTTCGGGGTAAATATCTTCGCGAAGCTCGAATATTTCAATCCGGCGGGAAGCGTTAAGGACCGTATCGCGAAGGCTATGATTGAGGACGCGGAAAAACGCGGACTTCTCTCGCCCGGCGGAACTTTAGTTGAGCCGACAAGCGGAAACACCGGCATCGGACTCGCCGCAATTGCCGCCGCAAAGGGATATAAGGTAATATTAACCATGCCGGAGACGATGAGTATCGAGCGGAGAAAACTTCTTGCGGCGTACGGCGCGGAGATTGTCTTAACCGAAGGCGCAAAGGGCATGAAAGGCGCGATTGCAAAAGCTGATGAGATACAAAAATCGACGCCGGGTGCGATAATCCCCGGGCAGTTCGT
Organism: Ruminococcus sp.; assembly: GCA_031262105.1. Classification (GTDB taxonomy): domain Bacteria; phylum Bacillota; class Clostridia; order Oscillospirales; family Ruminococcaceae; genus JAISGY01. Next base: position 2,356 of record JAISIH010000049.1, read on the forward strand.
TAACCCCGCAAACCCTGCCGTACATTACGCTACAACAGGACCGGAAATTTGGGAAGATACCGAAGGGAACATTGCCGCGCTCATAGCCGGGGTCGGTACGGGCGGAACGCTCTCGGGCGTGGGGAAATTTCTCAAAGAGAAGAACCCCGCCATACGGATTATCGCGGCAGAACCCTCCGACAGCCCTGTTTTATCCGAAGGCAGAGCGGGCGGACATAAGATTCAGGGGATCGGCGCGGGTTTCGTTCCCGATACCCTCGACACAAAAATCTACGACGAAGTTATAACCGTAACCGCCGACGATGCTTTCGATACCGGGCGGAAAGTCGGGAAATCGGACGGAATTTTAGTCGGTATATCTTCCGGCGCGGCACTTTGGGCGGCGACACAGGTTGCTTCCCGCGAAGAATTTAAGGGGAAAAATGTTGTAGCCCTCCTCCCCGACACAGGCGAAAGATACCTTTCAACGGCATTATTTGAATAAAAAGGAAGTAATAAATATGAAATTCGAGACTTTAGCACTCCATGCCGGGCAGGAAACAGCTGACCCTACAACAGATGCACGCGCCGTGCCTATCTACGCGACAACATCCTATGTTTTCAAGGATTCCGCGACGGCGGCGGGGCGATTCGCGCTGACAGAGGGCGGGAACATCTACACAAGGCTTATGAACCCGACTTCGGACGTTTTCGAGAGAAGAATAGCGGCTCTTGAGGGCGGCGCGGCGGCGTTATCGACGGCGAGCGGCTCGGCGGCTATAACCTATGCGGTGCAGAATATCGCGTATGCCGGCGACCACATTGTTTCAAGCACGAACGTCTACGGCGGAACATATAACCTCTTCGCTAATACCCTTAAGGAGCAGGGCATCGAAGCAACATTCGTTAACCCCTCCGACCCTGCGAATTTTGAAGCGGCAATTAAGCCCAATACAAAGCTTTTGTTCGCGGAAACCCTCGGCAACCCGAATTCGGACGTCCTCGATATAGAAGCGGTTGCGGCGGTTGCGCATAAACACGGGATTCCGCTTATCGTTGACAACACCTTCGCGACCCCATATAAGCTTCGCCCGATCGAACACGGCGCGGACATTGTCGTACATTCCGCAACGAAATTTATCGGCGGGCATGGAACAGTTATGGGCGGCGTAATCGTTGACGGCGGCAATTTCGACTGGAAGCAGAACGACAAGTTCCCTGGCATCTCGAAGCCGAACCCCTCTTACCACGGCGTAGTCTTCGCGGAAGCTTGCGGCAACATCGCCTACATCATGAAGATCCGCACAACCCTCATGCGCGACCAAGGCGCAACAATCTCGCCCTTCAACAGCTTCCTCCTCATTCAGGGGCTTGAAACGCTGCCGCTGCGGGTTGAACGCCATGTCGAGAACACAAAAAAGGTAATCGAGTTCTTGAAAAACCACCCGAAGGTTACGAAAGTTAACCACCCGTCGATTGACACCGGCAAGCAAAAAGAGCTTTACGATCGCTATTTTGCGGACGGCGCAGGCTCAATCTTCACCATCGAAGTCAAGGGCGGCGCGAACGAAGCGAAAAAATTCACCGAAAGCCTAAAACTTTTCTCCCTCCTCGCGAATGTTGCCGACATGAAGTCCCTCGTAATCCATCCCGCAACAACCACCCACTCTCAAATGTCCGAAGAAGAGCTTCTTTCTTCCGGCATCAAGCCCTCAACAGTTCGCCTCTCAATAGGCACAGAACACATTGACGACATAATCGCAGACCTCGAATACGGCTTATCCCAAATCTAATCTAACCGCATTTTAATCCCTCGCCTTTTTCCGGGCGGGGGATTTTTTGACATTATAAACAAAAATCGAACGTTAGTTTCATGCACTTTTTAAAAGTTACAAACTGACTTTTTCTATTGCAATTATATTAATTTTACTGTATAATATAAAAAAGCGGTGACAAGTGGGCATAAATGGCGTCAAGTGGTGATTTTCAACAGTGGTTTCAACAGTTGTTGAAAAGCAGCGCAAATCGTGGCTGACAGGGGCGCATGGCGGCTGACAGGGACGGTAACGCTGAAAAAATCTTGTTCGGAGAGGGGGCGGTCATGTTGAATATGACGTTAAAAGGCACATACACACATTCTATAGACGCAAAAGGACGCATGGCTTTCCCGCAAAAACTCCGGGACAAGCTCGGTTCTGCTTTTATCGTTACAATCGGCAAAAGCTGCCTTAACGTTTATTCCCCCGACGAGTGGGACAGATACTGCGATGAACTCCGCACACTTTCCGGCGGGAAGACTGCCGCCGCAAAACTTATCGTAAACCGCGCAATCGACGTTGAAACCGATTCCCAAGGGCGTGTTCTCATAACAAAAGAGCTTCGCGAATACGCCGGGCTTTCAAAGGACGTTACCGTCGTCGGGGTTATTAACCACGCGGAAATCTGGGACAGCTCCCGTTATAACGAATTCGCCGAAAGCGTTTCCGAAACAGATTTAGCGGACGTCTTAGATAGCTTCGCGTTCTAATATTAATCGGAGAACATAATGGAATTTTCACATGAGCCTGTTTTGCTTAACGAAGTAATCGACGGCTTAGATATAAAACCCGACGGAACATATATTGACGGAACCTGCGGCGGCGCCGGACATTCTGCCGCTATTGCAAAAAAGCTTAAGGGCGGCTTCCTAATCGGGATTGACCGCGACCCGGACGCCGTAAAAATCGCTTCAAAGCGGCTTGAGCCGTATGATGCGGTCGTCGCCGTCGGGAATTTTGACGAAATGACGGAGATTGCCGCGAAATATGAGGTAACCTCTGCCGACGGAATTCTCCTCGATCTCGGCGTTTCGTCCTATCAGCTCGATAACCCCGAAAGGGGCTTTTCCTACCATAACGATGCTCCCCTCGATATGAGAATGTCAAAATCGGGGCTTTCCGCCGCCGATGTTGTAAACACCTATGCCGAAGAGGAACTTATTCGGATTCTGCGCGAATACGGCGAAGAACGCTTCGCTTTTCGTATCGCGGAGGGGATTGTTACCGCCCGCGAAGTTAAACCGATAGAGACTACCGGGGAGCTTGCAGAATTAGTCGCAAATGCTTACCCTGCGCGTTTTCGTAAAGACAAAAACCCCTGTCGGAAAACGTTTCAGGCGATCCGCATGGAGGTTAACGGTGAACTCGGCCACGTTAATGCCGGCATCGGCGCGGCGTTTGAACTCCTGAAACCGGGCGGAAGGCTCGCTGTTATAACCTTCCATTCGCTCGAAGACAGGCTTGTGAAAAGGCGTTTCGTCTCTTTCACAAAGGGCTGTACCTGCCCGCCGGATTTCCCGCAGTGCGTTTGCGGAAAAACTGCCGCCGGGAAGCTTGTTTCGCGAAAACCGATAACGGCTTCGTCTGATGAAATTGCTAAGAACAACCGCTCTCGAAGTGCAAAACTTCGGGTTATAGAAAAGCTTTAACGAAAGGGGAATAACGGATTTTTCCGTTTATATATGGTATGGCAAGGGAATCTGCGGTAAGAAAACCGGGCTACGATTTCGGACGGTTCGAAGGATTATCAGACCCGGAAGAAGAAACACGAAAAGCACGAATTCTAAGAAAAACTATCGACCCCGCAAAGCGCGGCAACATCGCAAAAGCCTTAGTTTTTGCGGTTTTGGCGGTTATGCTTTTGTCGCTCCCGCTCCTGTCAGAAGCGCAAAACACCGAGCTTTCAAGGCAGATTACGCTTAAAGAACAAGAGCTTGACGAACTGCGAAGCGAAAATGTTCGCCTTCTAACCGATATGGAAAGCAAGTCGGCGATAAAGTCTGTCCAGACCTACGCTGAAGAGATTTTGGGCATGGGGAAACTTGACAAAAGCCAGATCGAATACGTCAGGACCGACGGCGGGAGCGAAGTTGTTATCCCGGAATACGAAAAGGGCTTCTTCACAAATCTCTACAACGGCTTCCTCGATTTCGTCGAATTTATCGGCGGGTAATATTAAAACTGCCATCAACATAAATTTATATAAATAACTTAAAACCGAGGGCGTATATGTCTTATCAGCCGGGGAACAAGATGAAGCGGCGCAGCGCGATTGTTGTGACCGTGCTTATGCTTGTACCGATATTTATTATAACGGTGATGTTCCGCACCTCCGTTACAGAATCTTCGCGCTTTCAGGCAATGGCGAACGACAATCAGTTCGGAAGCACAATCGTTAACGCCCGCCGCGGCACAATATATGATGCAAACGGTAAGATTTTAGCACAATCCGCTACCGTCTTTAATGTTACAATCGACCCGCTTCTGCTCTATGGGGTTATCGAAAGCGACGGACAGGACGAATTCGACAGACAGCTTGACGTTATCTCGACCGTTTTATCGGAAGAACTGCCGAACATTAACTACGAAGACATTCCCGCGCTCTTTGAAAAATACAAGGCGGGGCGTTGGGCGAATATTGCAAAACAGGTTGAGAAGCCTGTTATTGACGTTATTCAGAGTCGCCTTAAAGAAGCGGAAGTCCTCACGAACGTTGTTTACACCGAGATTGACACGAAGCGTTATTATCCGCAGAATGAACTTGCGGCGGCTGTTATCGGCTTCACAAACTATGAGGGCGACGGCGCGTACGGCATTGAAAAATATTACAACGATTTCCTCAAGGGCGTTAACGGCAAGATAATCTCCGCCGAAGACGGCATGGGGAACAAGATGGCGTATAAAAACGACAAAATTTACGACGCAAAGGACGGCAACGACATCTACCTTACAATCGACATGAATCTCCAATATTTCACCGAGAAATATCTTGAAGAGCAGGTTTTAACGAACAAGGCGCGAAATCGCGGCTGTGTTATAATGATGAACTGCAACACCGGCGAGATTTTAGCGATGGCGTCAACGCCCGGTTTTGACCTCAACGACCGGGGCAGTATCTACGACCCTGTCGATAAGGCAATACTTGACGCAATTACCGACGAAGACGACTATAATGAACAATACGCAATCCTTCGCGAGAAACAATGGAAGAACAAGGCAATTACCGAGATTTATAACCCCGGTTCGGTATTTAAGGTTGTGACGGGTTCTGCCGCGCTTGAAGAGCGGGTAATCGACCTTCACAGCACCTTTAACTGTTCCGGCAGCATAACCGTCGTCCCCGGCGTTCCGCCCATGCACTGCTGGTCGAGCCGCGTTCACGGTACACAGGATTTCACAACCGCCATGACGAACTCCTGCAACCCTGTATTTATCCAGATCGGGCTTCGTCTCGGCGCAGAACATTTTAACGATTATTTCACCGCCTACGGCTTCACCGAAAGAACAGGGATAGACCTCCCCGGCGAAGCCCTCGGGATTACCCTAAACACAACCGAATACGGTCCCGTTGAGCTTGCTTCCTCCGCCTTCGGGCAGACGAATAAGATTACCCCGCTTCAGATGATAACTGCGTATGCGGCGGTTATAAACGGCGGTTATCTTGTTACCCCGCACGTTGCCGATAAAATCGTTGACGGCTCGGGGAATATTGTAAAAACATTCGAGACAGAGGTTAAAAGACAGGTTATCTCGGAGGAGACTTCCGCGATTATGCGTCAGGTTTTGGAAGACGTTGTTAACGCAAAGAACGGCTCGAACGCGTATATAAAGGGCTATTCAATCGGCGGAAAATCCGGCACATCCGAAAAGATTGACGAAAACAGGGCACAAGGGCGAGAAGACCTTTACGTTTCAAGCTACTGCGGTTTCGCACCCGCCGACGACCCGGAAATAATCTGCCTCGTAATGGTTGACGAGCCTATGGCGGCTGACGAAAACGGCGGGCATATCTACTACGGCAGCCTTATCGCCGCCCCCGCTGTTGCAAGCATCTTCAAGGACGCCCTCCCCTATCTCGGTTACTATCCCGAATATACAGCCGAAGAATTGGAAACAATGGATATAACAATTCCGTCGGTCGAAGGGCAGATTGCGGCAACCGCCTCTCAGACAATTAAAGAACTCGGCTTACAGACCGAGATTTTAGGCAAGGGCAGCACCGTTATAACCCAAGTTCCCCCCGCCGGAAGTATGGTTCCGCGCGGCGGCAAGGTTATAATCTACACCGAAGACGACATCGAAGAAGAATTTACAACCGTCCCCGACATCATCGGGAAAACCCCCGGGCAGGCTAACGAAATCCTCACCAACGCCGATCTAAACCTGAAACTCGGCGACGGTGCCTCCGCAAACAGCAGTTCAACCGCCTTCCAGCAAAACTACGCCCCCGGCGATGTTGTACCGGTCGGTACTATTATAGAGGTTTATTTCATTGTAAAAGATGAAGGATAATTTCTGTGATTAAAATTATCGGAAATTAAAAAGCAAAGATCCACTAATATAGAATTTAACCGGTGTAAGTGTTATGAAATTTTCGGATATACTTAAAGCTCTCCAAAATTACGGCGTAAATATCCACCCGAAACGGTTTGACGCGAATTTTCAGGTTACCGGCATAACCGATAATTCTAAGCTTTGTAAAAAAGGCTTCATCTTCGTATGTATTCGCGGACGGAAGTTCGACGGACACGCCGAAGCCGCAAAGATGCTCGAGAGCGGGGCTTTTGCCGTTGTAACTGATCACGACTTGGGGCTTTCGCACCAGATTATCGTTCCCGATACGCGCGAATTCTATGGAATACTCTGCGCGGTGTGGTTCGATTCACCGGACCGCCGCATGAAATTTATCGGGGTTACCGGGACAAACGGAAAGACCACCACAACCTCCCTTATTGCGCAAATTTTAGCGTACGGCGGAAAAACCGTCGGGCTTATCGGCACAACCGGCACCTTTATCTTCGAGGGTTCGGAGGAGCGGAAGATTCCCGCCCCCGAAAATACAACCCCCCTTGCTTTCGAGCTTTTCGAGATTCTCGCCCGTATGTGGGAAGAAAAAGTAACCGTCGTCGTGATGGAAGTTTCAAGCTTCGCCCTCGACCAAAGCAGAATAGGTCCGATAATCTTCGATGTTTCGGTTTTCACGAATTTAACTCAAGACCATCTCGACTATCACGAGACGATGGAGAGTTATTATCAGGCGAAGCTTAAGCTTTTCATGGAACATTCGAGGGTTTCGCTTATAAATGTTAACGACAATTTCGGCGTAAGAATGTATGCTGAGCTTCTGAAAGATAAGCCGCAAGGTTCTGAAGTTTTCGCCTACGGCACAGCGAAAAATTGTCAGATACTAATCGAAGCGGCGAAGCTTGAGCCGACCGGAACTCGTTTTCGTATGGAAGCGGGCGGCACATTCTTTATCGTCACAACAAACCTCGTGGGCGAATATAACGTCTTCAACGCAGCGGCGGCGATTGCTGCGGCGAACTCAATCGGCATGGGGATTGTTGCTGTCGTAAAGGCGATTTCAAGGGCGCATGGGGTTACCGGGCGTTGTGAAGTTATCCCCTGCAACCGGGGGTTTAACATAATCTGTGACTATGCGCATACCCCGGACGCGCTTTCGCAGGTTTGCCGGTCGCTTAAAAAGGCGGTCGAGGGGCGGTTTATACTCCTTTTCGGCTGCGGCGGAAACCGCGATGCCGCGAAGCGACCCCTCATGGGGAAAGCGGCGGAAGAATTCGCCGACGTTATTGTCGTAACCTCCGATAATCCCCGCGACGAGGACCCGGAACTTATTATCGACCAAATTTTAGACGGTATGGAAAGCTCGAAACAGATAATCCGTATCCCCGACAGAAGAGCCGCAATTAACTACGCCATTTCAATCTGTAAAAAAGGCGATCTGCTCCTCCTTGCGGGGAAGGGTCACGAAACCTATCAGATTTTAGCGGACGGTTTAACCGTGCCTTTTGACGAGCGGAAAATCTGCGCCGATATGCTTTCAAGATATACTGCGCCGCTCCCGAAACCCGGCGGAGAAGGAATGATGCGCCTTTCGGAGCTTGCGGACTGCGTAAACGGTTCAACCCGAGAGCTTTCGGAACTAACCCGCGAATTCCCGTTCGACAGCATCTTCACCGACACAAGATTACCGAAATACGGCGGAGTTTATTTCGCGCTTCGGGGCGATAACTTCGACGGGCGTGATTTTATCCCCGCCGCAACCGAAGTCGGCGCAATTGCTTCCGTGACCGACCGTATCTATCAGGGCTACCCCTGTATCATTGTAAAGAATGCAAAACAAGCCCTCCTTGATGTTGCGAAATATTACCGCAAACGCTTCTCCCCGATTACAGTTGCAATAACCGGCAGTGTCGGAAAAACAACCACAAAAGAGATGACTGCGCTTGCCCTTTCGGCTGAAAAAACAATCTTCAAGACCGAGGGGAATTATAACAACGAAATCGGCGTGCCGAAGTCGCTCCTTAACCTTAACAGCTCCCACACCGCCGCCGTTGTCGAAATGGGCATGAATCACAAAGGCGAGATTTCGCGAATGTCGGGGGCAGTCCGCCCGGACATCTGCCTTATTACGAATATCGGCTTTAATCACATTGAATTTTTTGAGTCGCAAGAAGATATTTTAGATGCGAAGCTTGAGATTTTAGACGGAGCCCCGAAGACTGCGCCGCTGATTATTAACGGCAACGACAAGCTCCTTATGACGGCGAAAAAATCCGTTTCACAAAAGCGCAAGATTTTAACCTACGGCATACCGGCTGAGGGCGAACATTTTGACTACGAGGCGGCGGACATTGTCGTAACCGCCGCAAGGACGAATTTCCGCGTAATAAAGGCGGGGAATATTATCTCCGACATTGAGCTTTATATGGGCGGGGGGCATAATGTTCTAAACGCGCTTGCGGCGATTGCGGTTGCTGATGCCGCCGGGGTTGATACTGCCGTTGCCGGACAGATGCTCGGTTGTTACCAGCCGTTGCCTCTCAGGGGGCATATCGAAAAGCGCGGGCTTAACACCGTTATCGTTGACTGTTATAACGCGTCTGTTTCTTCGATGGAAGCCGCGCTTAAGATGCTTGCCGATTTTCCTGTGAAAGCCGGCGCAAGGCGCGTCGCTGTCCTCGGGGATATGCTCGAAACCGGGGAACACGCTAAGGCTCTTCACGAAAGAGTCGGCGAGGCTGTTGTCGAAAACGGAATTGACCTCCTCGTTTGCTATGGCGTGAACGCAAAGCATATCGCAAACAAAGCGGACGAACTTGGTATGCATTCCGGACACTCAACCGACCCTAACGTTATAAAAAATTTCCTGCGTTTTAAACTTAAGCCGGACGATGTTATTCTCTTTAAGGCATCTCGCGGTATGCACCTTGAAAACCTCATTGAAGAGTATTTTTCGTAAAGCTAAACATCAAAAATTAACGGAGTAAATATGCCCTTTTGGATTCAGTTAACGGTACCGCTCCTTGCGTTTTTGCTCTCCGCCTTTATCGGCAATATCCTTATTCCGCAGCTTAAAAAGCTCGGCATGAGGCAGACGATAAACAAATATATAGCCTCAATCGACGGAAAAAAAGATGGCACTCCCATGATGGGAGGGTTCATGTTCATAATTGCGGCGATAATTGCCCTTGCTGTGGGGATGATTCTTTTTATCACCTTCGGCGGGACTTATAACTTTCGCCCCGATAACAACGCCCTCTATAAACTCATCGCGGGGCTTGTCTTCGCGCTTCTTAACAGCTCCCTCGGTTTCGCCGACGACTACGTTAAGGCGGTTCAGAAAAAAAACGACGGAATTAAGATGCGGCAGAAGCTTATCCCGCAGTTTATCTTCGCGGCGGCGTTTGTCTACGCGCTTTATCTCTTGGGGGATAAAAGCACAGCGGTTTGGCTGCCTATTTTCGGGGAGCTTGAACTCTCATGGTTTTACTATCCGCTGATGGTCTGCTTCGCGGTGTATTTAACCAACGCCGTTAACCTCACCGACGGCGTAGACGGGCTTTGCGGCTCAATGACGGTTGTTTCCGGGGTTGCCCTCGCAATGCTTTCGACAAGCATGAAAAACCCGGAATACACCCTCTTTTCCCTCGCGGTTGCGGGGGGCTGTCTTGGCTTCTTGGTACATAACATTCACCCCGCGAAGGTCTTCATGGGGGACACCGGCTCGATGTTCTTGGGCGGCTTCATAACGGCGGCGGGCTTCGCGCTTCATGCACATTTTTTGCTTATAATAATCGCGCTTGTCTATATAATAGACGCGCTTACGGTTCTTATCCAACGCCTTTATTACAGGGCAACCCGCGACCCGAAAACCGGCAAGGGCAAGCGTATCTTCCCGAAAACCCCTATCCACCACGGCTTTCAGGAGATGGGCTTTTCGGACAATAAGGTTACAATTTTATTTGCCGGCTGTACACTCCTTTGCGGCGCCGCCGCGAACTTAATCGCATATCTGCCTTTGCCGTGAATTATCGGAGGTGTAAATGGAAAATATAGGGCATATTAATGCCGCGAACAAAAAGCCCGTTCCGAAATATAAAAATCCTGTTCCGAAACCGCGCCTCAGAAAGGGTCCGGTCGATGTTCCGTTTGTAATAATCCTCTTTGTGCTTCTTGTAATGGGGCTTATAATGATGTTCTCGGCGGGTTACGCTTGGGCGATTGAAGAAAACCACCCCGGCGACTATTATTTCCAGCGTCAGCTTCGGTTCGCGCTTTTGGGGCTTGCCGCCGCGTTCGCCGCCTCACATTTTGATTATCACAATTTCATGAAAAAATGGGTTGTAATCGGTATATTTGCGACTTCGATTCTGCTCTTGATACTCTGCCTTGTCGGTCCGTTCGTCAGCCCTCATAACAAGTCTTACCGTTGGGTACAGATCGGACCTATCCCCGAATTTCAGCCCTCGGAGGTTGCGAAATTCGCGGTTATCGTTGTCTTCGCGGTGCTGTTTGTGAAATTTCAGAAAAAGCTTGATAAATTCATCTTCGGTATAATCCCTTTCCTTGCAATTTTGGGGATTGTCGCGGCACTCCTTATGCAGGAGCGTCACCTTTCCGCGACGATTATCATCTGCATTATCGGCGTAATAATGATGTTTGTGGGCGGCTCAAAACTTAAGCACCTTATCCCCCTCGGTATCGCGGGGCTTGCCGGGCTCGGCGGGTTCCTTGCCTACTCCTATCTGAGTGACAAGGACGAACTATATTTCGGCGACCGCATTGCCGCGTGGCTTGACCCCTTCGCCCCCGAATTCGCAAACGACTTAACGTGGCAGACGCGCCAATCCCTTATTGCAATCGGCTCGGGAGGTTGGTTCGGGTTAGGTCTCGGGAACAGCCGCCAAAAATTCCTCTATCTCCCCGAAAGCAAGAACGACTTCGTTTTCGCAATTGTCTGCGAGGAATTAGGCTTTTTCGGCGCGTTGATAGTTGTGCTGATTTTCCTGCTGTTTATAATAAGAGGCTTCCATATCGCAAACCACGCCCCCGACAAGTTAGGTATGCTCTTGGCGGTCGGTCTTACTGCGCAAATCGGCGTACAGGCACTCCTTAACATCGCCGTTGTAACAAACACAATCCCGAACACCGGCATATCCCTCCCCTTCTTCTCCTACGGGGGTACTGCGCTTGTCATGCAGCTTGCCCAGATGGGGGTACTCCTTAATATCTCGCGGCAGTCAATTATAGACACTTAGAGGACGTTTTATGTATAAAATTTTAATTTCCGGCGGCGGGACAACAGGGCATATTCACCCCGCGCTTGCCATTGCGGAGATAATTAAAAAGCGGCTGCCCGATACGGAATTTCTCTACGTCGGCACGCCCGACAGCCTCGAGGAACGGATTGCGAAGCGCGAGGGTTATAACTTCGAGGCAGTTACCGTCACCGGCTTCGGGCGGAAACTCACCCCGCAAAATATTAGGCGAAACGCGAAAAGTGCCGTTAACCTTATAAAAGCGGACAAGCGTTCTCGCGAAATTATCGCGGACTTTGCTCCCGATCTTGCGATTGGGACAGGCGGTTACGTCTGCGGACCGATAATCCGCGCCGCCGCAAAGATGGGTATTCCGACCATTCTCCATGAACAAAACGCCTTCCCGGGGATGACCGTGAAGCTCCTCTCCGCGAATGTTGACGAGGTTATGCTTGCTTTCCCGGACGCCGCCGAACGGCTTTCACGCGGAGTTAAATATACCGTAACCGGGCTCCCGACAAGGGCGGCATATTACCACAATCCGCACAAACGCCTTGACGCAAAACACAAATTAGGCTTCGACGATTCGATCACGATCCTCTCTTTCGGCGGCTCGCTCGGCGCAAGGACAATTAACGATATTGCGGAAAAGCTTATACAGTTTGAAGAAACGATGCCCGTTAAGGTTAACCATATCCACGCCTACGGCAAAAACGGCGCGGAAACGTTTACAAAAAACCTGACCGATGCGGGGATTGACTATAACGGCTCGTCAAGGCTGATGATCCGCGAATATATCGACAACATGAACGTCTGTATGGCGGCGGCGGACATTGTCATATGCAGAAGCGGCGCTTCAACAATCTTTGAGCTTCAGGCACTCGGGCGGGCTTCGATCCTTATCCCCTCGCCGAACGTTACCGAAAATCACCAGTATTTCAACGCCTGCGTTCTCGGAAAAACCGGCGGCGGAGTCGTCTTGGAAGAAAAAGACTTAAGCCACGACAATATTCATAAAATCGTTTCGGAGCTTGCCGCCGACACGGAAAAGATACGTCAGATGGAAAAAGACACGCGTTCGGGTTTTGAACCCGGTACGCCCGAAAAAATCTTCAAATGCGTTGAATTTTTATTAAACGGGCGGAATATTGCTTAAAATTTTCGCATATAGTTTTAATTTATAGCAAATCTCCGGTTACAGCATATTATGATAAAAATGCTGTAAAAGGGGTTTACTATATGCAGAAATTGCAGAGATTTAAATTAACCGGGGGGCATAAACTCTCGGGGGAGATTGTCTCGCAGGGGGCTAAGAATGCCGTTTTGCCGATACTTGCGGCGGCTGTTCTCATCGACGGCGAGGCGGTTATCGACGATGTCCCGGAGCTTTCCGACACATACTCCGCTGTCAGGATTCTGTCTCATCTGGGCGTAAAGGTTAATTATTGCAAAAGCGGGAAAACCGCTTCCGTAAACGCTTCGCAGATTTCATCGCACGAAATTCCCGACGATATGATGAAGGAGATGAGAAGTTCAATCTTCTTCCTCGGTCCGATTATCGGACGTACCGGGAGTTGCAGGCTTAGTTACCCCGGCGGCTGTGACATAGGGCTTCGCCCCATTGATATGCATATTTCGGCACTCGAACAGATGGGGGTTAAGGTTACTCACACGCACGAGCATCTTTATTTTTCTGCCGATAAGGGTCTTCGCGGCGCGAAGATTGCACTCCGTTTCCCCTCCGTGGGGACGACCGAAAACATAATCTGTGCGGCGGTTACAGCAAAGGGCGAGACGGTTATAACAAACGCCGCCCGCGAACCGGAGGTTGTTGACCTCGTTAAATTCTTAAACACCGCCGGAGCAAAGATAAAGTTTGAGTCGGGCGGCAGGATAATTATCGACGGCGTTTCTAAACTTCACGGGCTTCATCATACCGTAATGCCCGACCGCATAGCAGCGGCGACAATCCTTGCGGGGACGGCGGCGGCAGGCGGACTTGTAACGGTTAAGAACTGCCAACCCCTCGATATGGAGGCGATCCTGCCGCTCTTTGAAGCGATGGGGAGCAGTATTTATCAGGGCAAGGACTTCATTACGATTAATTCCGGGAAGCGTCCGAAGGCACTCCCCGAAAAGCTTACGACGATGGTTTATCCCGGCTTCCCGACGGATGCTCAATCGGTTATAATGGGCGCACTCTGCAAGGCTTCCGGCACGTCAATTATCGAAGAGACGATTTTTGAAAACCGTTACCGCCACGTTCCCGAAATGCAGAAGATGGGCGCGGATATAGTCGTCTCGGGGCAGACCGCCGTAATCAAGGGCGTAAAACGCCTCCATGGCGCAAAAGTCAAGGCAACCGATCTTCGCGGCGGCGCAGGAATGGTTATCGCGGGGCTTACGGCAGAGGGCATAACCGAAATCGAGGACATACGCTTTATCGACCGAGGTTATGAACAGCTTGAACTGATATTTTCATCACTCGGCGCGGATATAAAAAGGATATAAAATTAAGGCATGAAATCTACGGAAAATTTTAACGGCTACTCATCTCGCGGCAAAACAAGACGAAAGCGGAACTATTCCCTTGTCATTCTGACCGGGTTTACAGTCATTGTCATAATTTTTGCCGTTTTGAGTTTCACTCTGCTTTTTCCGGTTAAGACGGTGAAGATTACAGGCTCTTCGGTCTACAGCCCGGCGGACATTAACACCGCCGCCGGATTAAAGGACGGGCAGCAGATTTTGACCGCCCCTGCCGACAGCATAAAAAATGTTATCCTTGACAGTTTTATCTATATTGATGAAGTAAATGTAAAAAAGAAATTCCCCGATACGATTGAAATTGAAGTTGTTCCGTCGAAGCCGATCGCCAATATTACCGTCGCAAATGAAGACGAGACAGAGAGTTACCTTTATATTTCCGGCGGCGGAAAGATTCTTGAAATTTCAGACGTTCCGAAGCGGAATGTGCCGATTTTAACAGGGGTAAAATTCTCCCCCGCAGTTGTTCCGGGCGTAACCGTCGATCTTAACGCGAAATTGACCGACCTTACGGCGGAACAGATTGCGGATATTGAAGCCGCCGCATTTATCCTTGATGTTGCCGATGAAATAAAGTCAGCCTCCCTCGAAAAGATTGATTATATCGACATTTCCGACCCGGGCAACATAAAAATCATGTACGATAATCGGATAAATATGCAGATGGGGGGCCTGAGCGATTTTGCATACAAGCTCTCGTTTTTGAAAGAAATTATCGACACGAAAATCGGTCCGAACACCTCCGGGCGGCTCTCAATGCTCTCGACGGGCGGCGCAAGCTTTATCGACAGCGACGGTCTATCCTATAACGAAAAGAAATTTGAACAGAACATCGCCTCTTCGACCGCTGCTTTAGAAACTGAAATAACGGAAGTATCGGAAGAAACGGCCGAAGAAGTTACAGAGGAATAACATAAGAAAAAATTTCCTTAAAAAACTAATCGTTTTTCGTAAAAAACACTTGATTTTGACATGAGAATGTGATATAATCATAATGTGAATTTATTTGTCAAGAGAATTTCACAGCCAAAATATGTAAATCAGTATTAATATATAAAATAACAGACTACAAAAAAATGGTTTCGGAGGAACAAAAAATGGCGAATTTCACCCTTGAAGACGACGATTTTATAAGTGATATAAATATAAAGGTAATCGGCGTAGGCGGCGGCGGCGGAAATGCCCTCAACAAGATGATTGAGGAGGGCATAAAGGACGTGCAGTTCATCGCTGTTAACACGGACGTCAGGGCTCTTAAAAATTCGCGTGCGGATGTGCGTGTTCAGATCGGGCAGAAGCTCACAAAGGGGCGCGGCGCGGGGAACAAGCCGAATGTCGGCGCGGAATCCGCAGTCGAAAACCATGACGAACTCGTTGACGCTATACGCGGGGCGAATATGGTTTTCGTTTCTGCCGGAATGG
This sequence comes from Ruminococcus sp., assembly GCA_031262105.1. Lineage (GTDB taxonomy): Bacteria > Bacillota > Clostridia > Oscillospirales > Ruminococcaceae > JAISGY01. The sequence continues at coordinate 17,903 of JAISIH010000049.1, forward strand.
GCGGCGGAACGGGGACGGGGGCTGCTCCCGTTGTTGCTCAGATTGCAAAAGATATGGATATTTTAACCGTTGCGGTTGTGACGAAGCCTTTCGATTTTGAACAAAAAGCGAAGATGGATCAAGCCGAAAAGGGCATTGCCGAGCTTAGAAAACACGTTGACTCCCTCGTGGTTATCCCGAATCAGAAGCTTCTTTCGACCATGGAAAAGCCCCCGACGATGATGGACTCTTTCAAGATGGCGGACGATATTCTCAAAACCGGCGTGAAATCCATTGCCGAGCTAATAACCCGCGACGGGCTTATAAATGTAGACTTTGCCGATGTTGAGACGACGATGAAGAACGCAGGAATCGCACATATGGCTGTCGGTCACGGTTCCGGCAAGGACAAGGCTACCGAAGCGGCAAACGCAGTTATAACAAGCCCGCTCCTCGAGACTTCGATTAAGGGCGCAAGGCGCCTCCTCGTTAACATTGTAATGTCCGAAGATACGCTTTCGACTGACGTTGAGGCGGTTGCGAACGCAATCTCGGGTGCTGCCGATGATGACGTTCAGACGATTTTCGGCTCGGCTTTCGACTCAGACCTCAAGGACGAAATTCTCGTAACCGCAATCGCCTGCGAATTCCCGGAATACGACGAGGAATCCTCCGGCGTTACAAAAATCGACACCGAAACAATGGACTCCGAAAGCAGACCGATGACGTCCGACACCGTCCCCGACTACATGGAAGATTTTAAGGATTTATTGGGGATGTTTTCAAAATAGAATACAGAATACAGAATACAGAATACAGAGTTTTGAATACATAAGAATCGCCGCTCGAAATTAATCCGGGCGGCGATTGTGTTTGAATGGCGGTAGTGTTTAGGTTTTATGATTTTTTTCCAAGAGTTAGATACAAAATTATTATCGCGAGGATTGAGACACCGGAAATTATCAGTATCGGGAGCATACCTGCGTACTTGTCAACTTCGCCGCCGGGGATTATTCTTATGCGGTTTTGCGTTGTTGTTAAGGCGTTTTCGGTCTGGTTCAGGTATTTTGCGAAAACTGCGGCAATGTCACCGTCTCCCACAGCCCTTGCGCCGGTGAAAGGCTCAATTAACATATCGTAGCCGTCGCCGCCCTTTGCCAAGAAGTCGAATGTTGCGACTTTGTAATAAGCTTCATCTTCGAGAGGGTCGCCGTTGACTAAAACCTCTATAAGCCGCTCTCCCTCGGGCTTTTCCGGGTCGAACGCGTACGAAACCCCCGAAACCTGCATAAACCCGCCGTCATCGTGACCGTAGAGGCTCGCGCTGTAGTTTAAAACCTCGCGGATAACGCTGCCCTTTAGGTCCGCAACATAAATTATATTTGAGTACGGCAGAATATTTGAAATTACGCCGAGGGTAACCTTCCCCTCAAAAATCGGACCGCGAACATTCCCGGCGTTGCAAAACGCAATATCGCTGTCCCCCGCCCATCTCATTGAGTCGGCAACCATATCTGCGATAACGCTCTCCTGTGAACGGATTACCTCGCGTTCAAAATCGGTAAGCGTAACCGCGCTTATCGCAACAACATTCTTTGAAAGTCTTTCGGCGTTTTCGTTGCAGGCGGCTAAAACCTTCGCTGTTTCAGGGTCGGGCGTTGCGGAGACGGACGCCGATTTTGTTATAACCGATGATTTTATGTTAAAACCGCCGTTTTCGTTTTTATAAACCTGCACCATTCCGATATCTTCGCCCTGTTCCCCGGCGATAGATATGGGTATCATGCCCGGGGTTAATGTAACGCTTCCCTCGGCGTAGATGTCGCCGTCGATGATAAGGTCGATGCCCTCGGCGTTTTCCGCTATGTCATATATGTTCCCGATATTCCTCACAGTGCTGTTGTCAACCGTTCCTATGTGGGACAAAAGCACAACAATATCCGCACCCTGCGATCTTAACGTTTCGGCGGTTTTCGTTGCGTAAACTGCAAGCTCGGGGATTGTGCCGAAATCAAGGTCAAAACCGCCGCTCGATTTGTGTTTTGATGCCGGGGTTGTTATCCCGAAGACTCCGACTGTAACGCCGCCGCGTTCTATTAGTGCGGAAGATACAAGCGGCGGATTGTTTATCGCTGCCGATTCCTGAACCAAAACAGGAAAACGAGTTTGCTCGGCAAGTTCGAGAGTTCGCTCAAGACCGTAGTCAAGGTCGTGATTGCCGATTGTCATTGCGTCATAATCCATGGCGTTCATGACGCTGACGGCATTTTCGCCGCTGTCCATGTTGACCAAGAAGCTGCCCTGAAAAGCGTCGCCTGTGTCGAAGAAGAATGTCGCGGGGAACTCTGCCCGCTTCCCCTTAACTATTCCGGCGATAATGTCCGCGCCGATGGCTGTATCGGAAGAATTAAGGAAACCCTCCGTCTCCCCGGTGTGATAAAACACCGCAACAAGCGTTTCTTCCGCTGTTATCGTCAAAGGTTTACAGACGCCGATAACAGATAAAATCATAAGCATGGAAAATACGGCAGTAATCTTCTTTTTCATATTATCACCTCATGCAAGCCACTTTTTCAGAGTGCCGAACAGGTCTTTGAGTTCAATCGGTTTTGATATAAAATCGTTCATGCCCTTTTCTATAAACATTTCCCTTACGCCGGCAACTGCATTTGCCGTCAGGGCAACTATCGGGACATCGTAATAATCGGGAAGGTTGCGGATTGCCGCCGTTGTTTCTATGCCGTCCATCTCCGGCATCATGTGGTCCATCAGGATAAGGTCGTATTTTTTAGTCTTGCACTTGTCGAGTGCTTCCATGCCGGAAAGGGCTGTGTCGGCGTTTATCCCCGCAAGCGTCAGAAGTTCCGCCGCGATTTCAACATTTATTTCGAGGTCGTCAACGATTAAGACTTTCGCATTCGGCGCGAAAAACTTAACATCGGTGTCGCTCTGCATTAAGGTTTCGATATTGTCAATTTCTGATGGGGCATCAAGCTTTATTGTCGCCGTAAATGTGCTGCCCCTGCCGTAAACGCTCTCTACGGTTATATCGCCGCCCATCGCCGTACAGAGGCTTTTTGTTATCGCAAGCCCAAGCCCCGTACCCTCAATCCCTATGTTCTTCTTCGAGTCGAACTGATTAAACGAGCCGAAAAGTTTCGGGATATTCTTTTCTTCGATTCCGATTCCGGTGTCGCTAACCGACATTCTAAGCGTTAATTCATCGTCCCAAAGTTTTTCGGCGGTTATGATAAGGGTAACGCTCCCCTCGCGGGTATATTTCACGGCGTTCGTTAAGAGATTGAGTAGGATCTGCCTCACGCGCGATTCGTCACCGATTAATATGTCGGGGATATCACTTGCAATCTCCTTTTTGAATATAAGCGATTTCTTTTCGGCGCGGTTGTCTATAATGCTTAAAACGTCCGACAGCATAGTCTTAAAGCTAAACGGCGTGCTTATTATATCAAGCTTCCCCGATTCTATCTTTGAAAAATCGAGAATATCGTTTATAATCGAGAGAAGCCCGTTCGCCGCCCGCCGTAGCTTATTAACGTAGTCCCTCGCCGTGTCGGAGATGCTTTCCCTCCCGATAAGCTCGGACATACCGATAATTGCGTTCATCGGCGTTCGGATTTCGTGGCTCATTCGAGCAAGAAAACTGCTCTTTTCGATACTTGCGGCTTCTGCGCGGCGGTTAGCTTCGGTAAGCTCGATATTTCGCTTTTCAACCTCGTCGCCGCTTCGCTCTACAACAACATTCGAGAGTATCAGCACCATTCCGATTACAATAAGCATTACAACGAATATTGCCGTAAAACTGTTGCCGAAAATGGTTGAGAGGTTAAGCGGATATTTTACAACAATATACCAGTCAAGATTCGGTATATATTCAACATGATAGATAACCGCATCCATCGCGAAGGTTACGGATTCGTTTTTATCGGTGTCAATGGATATAGCCCGGCGCAGAATTTCCATTCCGGGTATGCCCTCCATGTCGGTTACATTAACCTTGTTTTCGATGCTTTTTAAGTCTCTTGCGACGGTAATTTCGCCGGTGCGGTTAAACATCATTACCTGCGCGTCGTCCGAGATATTTTCATAGAGTTCGTTTATAAACTTTGAAAGGTCGATCCCCGTCCCGAGCATACCTATCGGGTCGGCATTTTCATGGAAGCTGTTAATCGAATAGACGGGGGCGTTAATCCAAAGCCCGACTATATCAAGCTCCGGGTTGTAGTTAACGTTGAACCAGTATAGGTCGGTATTATAAAGCGTGCGGTTATACCAATAGTTTTCGGGCTTTGCAGGGTCAACAATATAAGGCGCGGCGTAGGACGAATAGAAAATTTTATCGACGTCGTTGCACCAGAAAACAAGCTTCTCGCCCGCGTATTCCCCGCGATAACCGTCAAACTCACGAAAAGCAGCCGTACGGGCGGTTTCGTCCGTCGGATTCATGAAATATTCCTGTATAATGGGCATACCCGTAAGCTTCGTGCAGAGTACAAGCTCATTGCTCATAATGTCCGATATACGAAGCTTTGAGGTCTCCGCCGCCGATGCCGTAAGCCTGCTGATGTTATCGTAACTCATTTTCAGGCTAAGCAGAAAAAATGTCACAACCCCTACGAAAAATATTACAGCAAAAAGCGCGCTCGAAAATATACGAAACTGTCTTCCGATCGTTCTTTCGCCGCTTTTATTTAACAGCATATGTAAATATCCTAAACTTGCATTTATAATATTACTTCACTCTAATAATATCATAAACTTAAGCAAAAGTCAATAGCTATTTTATCGCTCATGTTTTTTTCATAATATTATTAAAAAGGCTTGCAATTTAATCGGAGAAATGTTATAATTAAAACAGTTATAAATATAAGGAGGGGTTTTGTTGCCCGAAATTGTCACGCTCGGCGAAGCTCTCGTCGATTTTACATATAACGACAGCGAAAATGGCATTTTTTACAAGCAAAACCCCGGCGGAAGCCCCGCAAATATCGCCGCCGCCGCGAAGCTCTTGGGCGTTAAGACGGCATTTATCGGGAAGATCGGCATGGGTATCTTCGGGAACTTCGTCTATGATACGCTCTCTTCCCTCGGTATAGATACTTCCGGGATAGTCCGCGATAAGGACCTTTTAACCGCGCTTGCGTTCATAAAAACGAACGAATCGGGCAAGCGTGAGTTTACATTCTATCGGAATAACACCGCCGATATGAATCTGCGCTTCTCGGAGGTTAATCTTCATCTTATCGAAGCCGCTAAAATCCTGCATTTCGGCGCGTTGCTTCTCGAGAGCGAACCCTCGCGGAGTGCTGTTACAAACGCTGTCGAATACGCAAGGGACAAGAACAAGATTATCTCATATTCCTTAAATTACAGAGAATCGCTCTGGTACGACACCGACATCGCCGCCGCCGCAATGCGAAGCGTGCTTTCTTACGTCGATATATTAAAAGTCTCCGAAGATGAACTCGAACTTATCACCGACAGCAGCAACCTTCTCCCGTCAATATATAAGCTCATGAAATACGGCATTAAGGCAATTATTATTACACAAGGCGCGAAGGGCTGCGTTATCGCGACACCGAAGGGTATCCGCGAAGTCCGCTCCTATAAAACGCCGATTGTCGATACCCTCGGTTCCGGCGACAGCTTCATGGGGGCGTTCCTCTCGCGAATTGCCGCACTCCCCTCCGCTCTCCTCGAGACCGACACCGCCGCCCTTACCGAATTCGCCGAATATTCAAACGCCGCAGGTGCTGTGTGTGCCTCAAGGGTCGGCGCAATCCCCGCAATGCCGAAAAATGAAGATATTCTTGCCTGTATGCGCGATAATCCTCTTCTGTAAAAACTCTGTGAATAAATCCGACGGCGAAAACCCTTTTTGTCCGTCCCGGGAGTATGAATATGCCTGAACAAAACCAAAACAAGCCTGTAGATTGCGTGGTTAAGGTTGATATTAACAACAATAACGCAGTCGCCGCCATGAATATTACTCCTCCCCAGTTCGGCGGAAGAGACCTGTCGGTTGAACTTATCAAGGAAGCTATTGCGACCGCCGGCGTTACATATGGTATCAAGGAAGATAACATTGAAGACGCCGTGAAAAAAAGCCGCTTTAACACCGATATAATCGTTGCCGCTTGGACTCCCGCAACAGACGGCGTTGACGGCACAATAAAATGGAAGTTTGACCGCGAAACAACTTCAACCCCAATCGAAGACGAAAAAGGCAACGTTGACTACAAAAATCTCGGCACCGTCCGCAACATCTATAAAAACACCGTCATCGCCGAAATAACCCTCCCCACAGACGGCACGCCCGGTACCGACGTCCGCGGCAGCACCCTTGCGCCGAAACCCGGCAAAAAAGCCGCCTACACCGTCGGGACAAATACCGCCGTTTCCGAAGACGGCAAGCGCATTACCGCAACCGCCGACGGCGCACTCGTCTACAAGAGCAACACATTCCAAGTCGAACACGAAGTTGTCATTAAAACAAACATAGACTTCGCAACCGGCAACATCGAATTTATCGGCGATGTAATCGTCAACGGCGACATCATGGAGGGCTTTGAAGTAACCTCCCTCTCCGGCAACGTGTTAATAAAGGGCGGCGTATACGGCGGTACCGTCAAAGCCGCGAAGAATATTACCATAAAAAAAGGCGCGAACCATTCAAAAATCGAGTGTGAAGGCGATTTTATCGTTATGTTCTGCGAATATTCCGACATAAAATGCGAGGGCAACCTCGAAGCAACAAATCTTATAATCTGTAACGTCTACTGCGGCGGCAAGCTAAAGATCAAGGGCAAGTCCGGCGGTCTCGTCGGCGGCAGATATACAATAATGGACGAAGTCGATGTCGAAAATATCGGCTCCTCCCACTACCCCGTAACCGAAGTTACCCTCGGCAACAACGCCGTCTTAACGAACGAAAAGTCCGAACTCATGAAAGCAATCGAAAAACGTAACCAAGAAATTCACGACCTAACCCTAATAATCGACTTCCTTAACGACAAGAAAAAGCGCGACCTAAAACCCCTCCCCGCCGAAAAAGAAGAAATCCTCGGAAACGCTGTCCGCACCCGCCTCATAAAATCCCGCGACATTCAGACAATGAACAAGCGCATCGCCGAAATCGACGAAATCCTCCAAAACAAACAAAACCTCCGCATAAACTGCAAAGGTACCATCTACCCCAAAACAAAAATCGTCATAAACACCTCCCGCTACGAAGTAGCCAACGAATGGACCCGCTGCTCCGTCTTCGTAGGTGAAGACGGCGAAATAACTTTCGGTCAATTGTAGAGAGTACGTTGGGGGAGTGAGGCTTGGTGACCCAAGCCCCCCTCCCCCAAACCCCCACCCCGAAAGACTTTAAAGGTTATCCATATTGGAAATAGTAAAACCGCAAAGAAATTCATCTTTACGGTTTTTTCGTTTTGCTATGAAATCGGAACAATGATATGACATAAAAAGTCTTTGCGGGGGGTCTGGGGGGAGCTTTCCTCAGAAAGCTTCCCCCAGCGTACCTCAATATACTACCCCGTATCCCCCGTGTCCCCGTTACTCTACTGTGGTAATTTTAAGCATATTGGTGTTTCCTGCTATACCGAGGGGGAGACCGGCTGTTATGACGGTTGTGTCGCCGTGTTCGAGGATAGCGGAGTCTTTTGCGGCTTTTACGGCGGAACTGAGGAGATCGTCTGTGGATTCTTTTTCGTCGATTAGGACGGGGATAACGCCCCAGCTAATGTTTAGCTGACGGAGGGCGGTTTCGGAGGGGGTACAGCCGATAATTGTGCAGTGGGGGCGGAATTTCGAGAGGTTGCGGGCGGTGTTGCCGGATTTTGTTACGGTTATGATTGCTTTGGTGTCGAGGTCGTGGGCGATTGAGACGGCGGCGTGGGAGATTGCGTCGGTGGCGTTGTTTGTTGCGTTTGCGGGGCGGATATGGAAACGTTTTTTGTAGTCTATGTCGTTTTCGGTTGTTTCGGCGATACGGGACATAGTTTTTACGGCTTCGACGGGGTAGGCACCTGCGGCGGTTTCGCCGGAGAGCATTATTGCGGAGGTGCCGTCGTAGATTGCGTTTGCGACGTCGGTAATTTCGGCACGCGTGGGGCGAGGGTTGGTTATCATTGACTCGAGCATTTGGGTTGCGGTAATTACAAATTTCCCGGCTGAATAAACCTTGGAAATTATTTCCTTCTGGATAGAGGGGATGAGTTCAAAGGCAATTTCGACGCCCATGTCGCCGCGAGCGACCATTATTCCGTCGGCGGCTTTGATTATTTCGTCGATATTTTTAACGCCGTCGGGGTTTTCGATTTTTGCGATAATGCGCGGGGAAGACCAACCCAAGCTTTTCAGGCACATTCTGAGATAATTTACGTCGGCGGAGGAGCGGCAGAATGAAGCGGCGACGAAATCGTAGCCCATCTTCGAGCCGAACTCGAGGTCGGACATATCCTTTTCGGAGACGTACGGCAGCGAAAGGTCGGTTCCGGGGACGTTAATGCCCTTGTTGTTCGAGACTTTTCCACCGTTTATAACCCGACAGATTATGTCAGTTTTAGTAAGCTTTTCAACTTTCAGTTCAATTGCGCCGTCGTCGATAAGAACGTCGCGTCCGACAGCGATATCGTTAACGAGTCCGCGGTAGGTTATCGCGGCTTTTTCGGCTGTACCGATAATATCCTCGTTCGTGAGGGTAAAGATGTCGCCCTCTTTGAGGTAGACGGGTTCGTTATTTTCAAACTTCCCGAGGCGAATTTCGGGACCTTTTGTGTCGAGCATTGTTGCAATAGGCAGCCCTAATTCGTGGCGGAGCTTTTCGACCTGATTGAAGCGCATTTTGTGGGTTTCGTAGTCGCCGTGAGAGAAATTGAAACGCGCCACGTTCATGCCGGCAAGCATCATCTCCCGCAAAACATTGTCGTTGTCGGTTGCCGGACCGATTGTGCAGATAATCTTTGTTTTTCTCATAATTTTCACCGCTTATTTCTTTTTTATAGTATATGTAATTTTATGCCGGTTGAAGCGTTTTAGTTTCGTCTTTTAAGCCCAAATCAAATTTGAAGAGGTCGGTGTTAAGGTCAATGAAAATACGATCTTTGCAATAATCATATTGAGCGTCACTCAATTCTGATAAATACTTGAAATTTTCAAGTATTTCTTTTTCACGCTTCTTTTTAATGCTATGATTTATTACTTGTGTTTGATGGTCTGTTTTATCATCATCAAATGGTATCTTATCAATGATTAACAATTTGGTATTTGAATATTTATTAAGCCACTCGCCGATATATCCCCACCATCTTTTATCAGTCTCACCAATTGATTTTCCGAATAAAATAATCACTGAACTTTCTGAAATTGCTTTAATAGCTTTTTCTGAATCTATTTCATTAAGTAATTCGTCTTGTACAACATCCAAATATTCAGGTTTCACCATCATATTAGTGATTTCATGGTCAAATTGAAATTGTGTGTTTAATATTTGACCAAGATTATCAACACCAACAGCCATATAACCATCAACATCACCGTGGATATGTAAATTCAAGCCTATCTTATCAACGTCTAAAAAACTACCTATATCCTCATGTTGTAACGTCATATTAAAATATTCCTGCATTAAAGAAGGATAAGAAGCTAAAATTTTATCAAAGACATTCGTGTAGTTAAATTGAATAAAATTTATTTTTCCATATGATTTTTCACTCGAATTATTTTTTATATCACTAAATACTCTTTTGTTTTTAAAATGGATATTATTTTCTATATTTACGGTTGAATCCCAGAGAATGTTTTCTAATTTTGTTATATCAATTTCACTCCAATTAATACGTTCCTGCTGATGTTTCAAATATCGTCTTAATTTGTTCACAAAATCAAGAAAGCATACTTTATAAACTCCATTATTTGTCATTGATTGTCCAAATTCGCCATATGCTTTTTCAAAATCCCCCCATTTTTCTAAATTTGGTTTTAGTATATATTCCTTGAATTCTTTTATAGTTTCTGTATCAGTCGGCTTTGTTTTTACATATTCCTCGTAAAAATCCGTATACCTCGTCTTCAACCCCAAATTCAAATCAAACCCATTCCCAAGAATAAAGGTTATATTTGCCATTTTAAGCCCTCCGAATTACACGTTTTTTTCATTATACGACAATATTATGAAATTTTCAAGGCAAAATCTTTATTTTTCCTGTGAATTCACCTAATTTTCCGGATAATTTATTTTAATATTGCGAAGGATTGCTCGCTTTGTAATGCTGTCACAGCGAGATAATATCTCGTTTACGTCTATGTTTTCGGGGCTTGACAAAAGCTCTCGCGCGAGGATTATTTTTTGTTTGTCCGACTCGGAGAGGTATTTTTCATCGCCCGTTAACGTTCTTTCGGGGAGATTAATTGTATCTAAGGCGCGGTTATAGTCTTCGTCGGAGGCTTGCAGGTTGCCGTACATGATGTTTTCGCGCAAGCTTCGGTTGAAATAATAGTGCCTGTCGCCATCGTTTATTTCGTCGGATTCAAGAAGTTTTAACGTCTCCCGGTATTCTTTACCGGAAGTAATATTCCTGATTATCAGAACATTGAAGATTATATCTGCCGAAACCGCGACAAAGAACGCGCCGAGGAAGATTGCCGCTAAAACGCCGAAGGTTTCGTTATCGTTAATGTTAATAACCGATATGAGCGCAAGGATAATAAGTGCTACCGAGGTTAGAGCGTAAACTGCATCGGCGGCGATAATTAATACCTTTTGTGCGCGGGTTATGTTATTCCAATTTCTCCAAAATTTCAGAAAATTCACCCCCGAACGGCGGAATTAAAGCATCGGGATTTTCTGCGGTGAAGAGTTCACGATAAAGAAGGTTGTTTGAAAGGAGGGCTTCGTGCGTGCCTATCGCTTCAATCATGCCGTTGTCAATTACCGCAATGCGGTTGCAGTCCATCACATCAGCGGTTTTCTGCGAGGCAATTATAACCGTCTTCCCCGTGAAATCGCCGTGCGGTTCTATATTGTCGAAAATTGCAACGCGGTTTGTGAAAATTTCATTGACAAGTTCTTCCGTCATATACCTTAAAATTCCGCCGTCAATATATATTTCGCCGGAAACGGGTGAAATTTTCCGCGTAATAAGGTTTAGCAGTGTCGTCTTCCCGGAATTCGTCCGCCCAATAATGCCGAAGCGTTCGCCCGCTTTTATTTTAAGCGTAATTCCGTTGATAACTTCTTTACTCCCGTAAAAAGAATACACTGCTTCAATCTCTATAGCCGCGCCGAGAGGATTTTCCGGCAGCGCGTCAATTACAAAATCGCTGTTTTTAACATCAGCCGATATAAATTCTTCTTCGATATTGTCAGCCTGCCGAAAGCCCATAACTATCGCGATTAAAACGGCTGTTGTACCGATAACGCCGAAAAACGCATACGTCGGCTTTTCGTCAAATTTCGCAAAAGCCATGACTCCAACCGCAAAAATCGCAAGTGCCGATATTACCTTAATGAAAGTTTTCTGTATCTGCCGTATGGTCAGATATAGCTTCATCATCTGCTCATAGTTATGACTTGCAGATGTTATGCGGTGGAATTCATATGCAACCCGCCCCAGAGAATGAATAGTATTTATGCCCGCTCTTATGTCGTCAACATCATTTTTCATAAGCCGCTGTCTTATTGTCAGTTCCTTCGCGAAACCCTCAATCGGTGTTACAGTTGCCTTAAATAAAATCAAAAGCAACGCCGCCGCTATGGTTGCCGGAAGCCCGTAACCTATTATCCAGAGCAGTATAATGAATATTAATGCCGTAATCAACCATATTGTTTTTTTCATTTTTTTACAAATCCCCGTGCGAAACGGCGGTGAGATACCCGCTCATGAAGCTGTCTAAGTCGCCGTCCATCACGGCGTTTATGTTACCGTTTTCGACACCTGTGCGGTGGTCCTTCGCGAGGGTATAGGGCATAAAGACGTAGGAGCGGATCTGCGCCCCCCACGCGATGTCCTTCTGCACGCCCTTTATGTCCTCGATTTTGTCGAGATGCTCGCGTTCCTTTATCTCAACAAGCTTCGAGACAAGCATCTTCATTGCGTAATCCTTGTTCTGATACTGCGAACGCTGGGTCTGGCACGAAACAACAATCCCTGTGGGAATATGTGTTAAACGCACCGCCGAAGATGTCTTGTTAACCTTCTGCCCGCCCGCACCCGAAGCGCGGAAAAAGTCAATCTCGAGGTCTTCCGGGCGGATTTCGATATGCGCGGCGGATTCGTCCATCTCGGGCATAACCTCGAGAGAGGCGAAGGAGGTGTGGCGCCTGCCGGAACTGTCGAACGGGCTAACCCGCACAAGGCGGTGTACACCGTTTTCGGATTTTAAGAAGCCGTACGCGTTCGTTCCCTCGATAAGCAGCGAGGCGGTTTTTATCCCCGCTTCCTCCCCGTCAAGGTAGTTGAGGAGGGTAATTTTATAGCCGTGAGACTCCGCCCACATACTGTACATTCGATAGAGCATCTGCACCCAATCCATCGCTTCCGTGCCGCCCGCGCCTGCGTGGAGGGTTATAATCGCGTTTTGTGAGTCGTATTCGCCGGTGAGAAGCGTCGAGAGCTTTAAGGCATCCACTTCGCGGCGAATTCTCCCCGCCTCAACCTTCATCTCGATAATCTGCGGGTCGTCGTCGGCAAGTTCCGCCTCTTCCATCAGCATTTCAACCATCGTAACGGCATCTTCAAGCCGCTCCGAAAGCTTCTCATAACCCGAAATGCGGTTTTCATTCGCCTTAATTTCTTTCATAACATTGCCTGAATTTTCAAGGTTATCCCAAAAGCCCGCCTGTCCGGACTTCTCTTGAAGCTCGGCAACGGTTGCCTTTGCCTTATCTATGTTGAGAATCTCGTAAAGCTCACGAAGGCTGCCCCTCATGTTCTCAAGTTCAACCTTAAGTTCCTCTAAAATTACCATTATTTATGCTCCGAATCTAATCTTTTACAGTTTATTATACCATATAAATGTAAGTTTGTCAAGCACTCAAAATCTCAATCACGCTCGTCATAAGGCTAAGCGGGTTGTCTTTCCCGACTTTAACGGCGATGTGCGGCTTTAAGCCCGAATTTATCGTAACACGCCGCTTGAAAGTTTGAACAAGGGTCGAAATCGTCTCCGGCTCGGCGGTTTTGATATAGAAAAACATTATGTCGCCCTTTTGCGTAACCTCGGTTATTCCGGCGGCGGAAGCCTTGTTCCGCACAAGCGAAACGGTAATAAGCCCGTTAATCGAGTCGGGCGGGTCGCCGTAACGGTCGATAAGCTCGTCAATTAAATCTAAGCTCTGGTCGTTCGTTTTAAGAGAAGCGATTTTGCGGTATATATCAAGGCGGTCGGCAAGGGATGGAATGTAAGTCTCGGGGATATGCGCCTCAATTTGCAGGTCGATAAGACAGTCTTCCGGCTTCTGCGGAAGCGGCTCGCCCCGCTCCTCCGACATAACCTCAGAAAGGATTTGAAGGTACATATCATAGCCTACCGACTCCATATGCCCGTGCTGTCGGGCCCCCAAGAGCGAACCTGCGCCGCGTATTTCAAGGTCTCGCATTGCGATGCGAAAACCGCTCCCGAACTGGGTAAATTCGCGGATTGCATCGAGGCGTTTTGCGGCAATTTCTGTAAGGCTCTTGCCGCGCCGGAATGTGAAGTATGCAAAAGCCCGTCTGGAACTTCTCCCCACACGTCCGCGAAGCTGATATAATTGCGATAAACCGAATCGGTCGGCATCTTCGATAATTAGCGTGTTGCAGTTCGGGACATCGACGCCGGTTTCGATTAACGTTGTGCAGACAAGGACATCAATTTCGTGTTCGACAAGCTTCTGCCAAACCTCCGAAAGCTCCTCCTCATCCATTCTGCCGTGGGCTATTCCGATACGCGCTTCCGGGATATTTTCTGCAATCCTCGCGGCGGCAAGCGTTATCGAATCAATCCGATTGTGGATATAATAAACCTGCCCGCCGCGCCGCAGTTCCTTATTAATCGCCTGAATTATAACGCCGAGGTCGTATTCGAGGACGTAGGTCTGGACAGGGTGGCGGTCGATGGGGGCTTCTTCTAATACACTCATATCGCGTATGCCGCTCATCGCCATATTAAGCGTACGCGGAATCGGTGTAGCGGATAATGTCAGCACGTCAACGCCGGTGAAATACTGCTTGAACTGCTCCTTGTGTTTAACGCCGAAGCGTTGCTCCTCATCAATTATAACAAGCCCGAGGTCCGGGAATTTCACGCCTTTTTGGATTAGCATATGCGTGCCGATTATGAAGTCAATCTGCCCGTCCGCAAGCTCTTTTTTAATCCTGTTCTGCTCCTTTATCGTGCGGAAGCGCGACAGAAGCTGAATCCGCACCGGGAAGCTCTCGAAGCGTTTTAACGCCGTCTGGTAATGCTGCCAAGCGAGGACGGTCGTCGGGGCGAGAAGCACGCACTGTTTCCCGTCTTCAATGCACTTAAAAGCGGCGCGGAAAGCGACTTCCGTCTTCCCGAAGCCGACATCGCCGCAAAGGAGCCTATCCATCGGGAGAGGTTTTTCCATATCTGCCTTAATTTCGGCGGTTGAGGTAAGCTGGTCGTCCGTTTCGGTAAACGGAAAGCGTGTCTCGAAGTCGTTTATAAGGTCATCATCAATCGGGAACGCGTAGCCCGGGGTCTGACTGCGCTTTGCGTAAAGCGCGATAAGTTCGTCCGCCATGTCGCGAACCGCCGCACGAACTTTCGCTTTCTGCTTCTGCCAGCCGTCCGACGAGAGCTTATTAAGCTTAACCGTCTCGTTATCATTGCCTTTCCCGCCCGGACCGATATATTTTGAAACAATGTCAAGCTGATTGACGGGGACGTAAAGCACGTCCGTTCCCGCGTATTGAATTGTAATATAATCCTTCGTAACGCCCTCGAGTGAGAGTTTTCTAATCCCCTCGAAACGCCCGATACCGTGCAGTGCATGGACGATTAAATCCCCTTTTCGGATATCCGACAGGGACTTTATCTCCTCATTTTTGTTAACCTTCTTGAGTTTGCGCTTGCTGTGCTCGTGGATAGATTGGGCAATAAACGCAACCTTCGCATCCGTGTAGTCGAAGCCGCCGGAAATTAACCCTTTCGCGGAGGGGAAAAGGTAGGTTTTGCCCTCGTTAAAAACGCTCGTCGGGGTTATAATTTCAGCCGTCAAGCCCTCGTCCGCAAGGTCTTTTTGGATTATCGGGAGGGTCTTGTCCGAGCCTGCGCTGACGAAAACGCTGTAACCCCGTTCGGTGAAGCTTTTGAGGTCGTCGATAAGCTGCCTTATTTCGCCGCCCCACGCGGCAGTCTGCCCGGCGTTAAGACTGACCCCCGCCGCGAATTGCCGCCCGCCGCCCCGGATAAACGCATCCATGTAAATTGCAGTGAAATCATTTGCGCGGCTATCGAAAGTTTCAAAATCGAGCATATAGCTGTCGGAATGTTTATCGGAATTTGCCCCCATTCGGAAGAGTTCGCCCGACTCATAAAGCGCGGCTGTCTCGTCTCTGTGGTGGGAATAGACGCCCTTCGCGGCAGATAAACAGTTTTGATACTCCGAAAAAATCACAAGCGAATTTTCGGGGAGATAATCGAGGATTGTCGCCGCCCTTTCATAGGCAAGCGGGTAATATTTGTCAATATTGCCCAAAATATGCCCGCCGCCGAAATCGCGGAGGGTTTGTATATCACGGCTTAGATGCTCGCGGATAAGGTCTGCTTTTTTCGAGCGGACAGACTTTGAAGCCGCTTCCATCCTCGCAATCTGAATTTCTGTGCTTTCAAAGAGGACAGACCGCGCCGGAGGGATAGTTATAACGCCGATGTCGCCGGACCGACGTTGGGTGTCAATGTCAAAATACGCGGCGGTATCGACTTCATCGCCCCAGAATTCAAAACGCACGGGATTTTTCTCCGAAGCCGGGAAGACGTCGAAAACAGAGCCGCGCCGCGCAAACTGCGAAACTCCCTCGACCCGCTCCGCCCTCGTATATCCTGCCGCGACAAGGCGGGCAATAAGCTCGTCAACGTCCAATATATCGCCGTTTTTTATTGTAATTGTGTTTTTTTGAAGGACATCTTTGGGGATTGTGTGCTGCATAACCGCCTCGGCTGACGCGGAGATAACGCTAATATGCCCGTCGGCGGTGTTCCCGAGACGTTCTTTCGCGTTAATAAGGTTAGAAAGCGTTCCGATTGCGGCGTATTCGTATTCGCGGGAGACGGCTTCGGAATTTATGAACGCGAAATCCTTCGCCGGCAGGACAGCCGAAACCGTCTCGCCCGTAAGTGTGTTAATATCGTCCGAAAGCCGCCTTGCCGCCTGTTCCGTGTCGGAAACAATCAGAATAACAGGAATAGCAGGGGCGGCATTACAGGCAAGCCCGGCGATAAAATGCGCCTTGTGTATATGCGCAAAGCCCGAAGCGTAAAGGGGACCCCCTTTTTTTGCGACGAGCTGTTTTATCTCATTAAACGCCGGTAATTTTTTAAGCGGCTCTAAAATCAATGACATATTAGTATTATATTATTTTTAACTTCAATAGTCAAGCATATTTTTGTGATTTTTCACAAACTTTCACCTTATTTTTTTACGAAATTTTTAGGGCTAAACTCTTGACAAATATACATTTAATATGTATACTATAAACTGTGGAAAATTTCGTTCTAAGGGGAGCGCGTTACCTTCCCTTGTTTTTAGCGTTATGTCTTCTTTGCGGCTGCGGGCGCGAGTCTAATACTGTATTTCTGCTTGATACATTCGTTACTATAGATTCCGATTGCAATACGGAGGAGTTAACGGAAGTTATATCGGAAGTTTCGGAAGCGGCAGAGGAATATTACGACAAGCCTTTTTCGGAAACCGACAGGTTATCCGATATGTTCAAAAAAGGCGAGGAACTTCGGGCGGCGTATGGCGATGAGATTGACTTTCGTATAGGCGCGTTAACACGTCTTTGGAATATATCGAAAGAGACGCCTGTGCTTCCGTCTCCGGAACAGATTCAAGCTGCCTTAGCGGACAGAAGCTACGCAGACCCCGGGGCGATTGCTAAAGGCTATGCGCTTGACTGTGCGTATCGGACGCTCGTTAAGACGAAAAGCAAACGTTCGATAATTTCTGCCGAAAGTTCCATACTCCTCTATGGCGAAAAGCCGGGCGGCGAGCCTTTCAAGACTGCGATTAAAAGCCCTTTTATCCCCGGCGAGTTTGTGGGCTATATCGAAACAGGCGCGGCTTTTATTTCGACTTCCGGCAACAGCGAACGCTTCATAGAAATTGACGGAAAACGTTACGGGCATATTTTCGACGCTAAAACAGGCTATCCTGTTGAAACCGATCTTGCCTCCGTTACGGTAATTGTTCCGGCAAAAACCCCTGACGGCGGGATAATGTCCGATTTTTTATCAACCCTTATATTCATGCGCGGCACAGAGGGGTTGAAGGAATTTGAAGCTAACCCCGATTTTACCTTTTTAGCCATAGACAAAAACGGCGATATTTACGGCAACCAAAGCGTTTGTTCGATATGAAAAAAAAACTACTTAAGCCTAAAGAAGCAGTCATAATAACCATCTTTGTCATCTTTTTAATTGCGGTTTTTTTCATATCAAATAAGACTGCACAAACGGCTGAAATTACCGTTATTACAAACGGTTTGCGAGAAACATTTTCGGTAGATTTATCGGAAGATCGCCTTTTTACTCTTGACGATATGGAGTTTCTGATTAAAGGCGGCGACATTCGCGTTATAAAGAGCGACTGCCCGGGCGGCGATTGTGTTCATCAGGGCTTCGCAGGGGAAACGGGCGGTGTGATTGTCTGTGTGCCGAACAGGGTTACGATAAGGCTGTCAAACGTTAAAAACGATTATGATGCGATTATTTAATGATACAAAAAAGATAACCTTAACCGCGATTTTACTTGCGGTAACGATAGTTTTATCTTGGGCGGAGACGGTAATGCTTCCTAATCTTCCCACAGGGGTTCGCCTCGGGCTTTCAAACATAACGATTATGACGGCGGTTATCCTTCTCGGGGGGAAGACAGGCTTCGCGTTAACGGCACTTAAATCGGGCTTCGTACTCCTTACAAGAGGGGTTATCGCGGGGGCAATGTCATTCGCGGGCGGAATATTCGCGCTTGTTGTTATAATTATCCTGCTTAAAAAGACGGACTCAAGCTTCATCTTCGTCTCGGTCACAGCGGCGATTTCGCACATTATCGGGCAGCTTATACTATCGGCTATAATCACAAAAAGCGTATACGTTTTCGCTTATGCACCGCTCCTTCTTATCGCGGGGATATTAAGCGGAATTCTCACGGGCGTTATCCTCGGAGCGGTCGTTAAGGCAATGGAAAAATTAAAGAAACAGAGCTAATATATGAAAAATCTCGGCGGAGTTAAGCTTTC
>JAISIH010000073.1 GCA_031262105.1 Ruminococcus sp.
TCCCGGACTTTAAAAGGTTATTGGTTTAGGGTTTAAGGAAAGCAACGAAAGAGCAGTAAACAAGTCACTATTAAAAAGTCTCTGGGAAGGGGGTTTGGGGGAAAACCTCTCCTCAGAGAGGGTTTCCCACAACGCATCCCCAGCGTCCCTATTTACGGATAATAATACCCATCTCAGCTAATCGCGAAGTAATTGTGTTGATGTGGACGTTAACCTCTTCCATTGAGAGGGTTCTGTCGGGGGCTGAGAATGACATTCGCACGGTTATGTTTTTGTCGGTTTCGCCGAAAATGTCGATAAGGTTAACGGATTTCAGATGCTCCGGGGGGTTGTCAAGCCATGTTTTTGAAATGTCGGCGAAGCGAGTGTCTGAGGGCGTTGGGATAGTTATATCGAAATCTATTCCGGGGTAGGCTGAACTTTCATTGTAGGAAAGGTCTATCCCGGGGATTTTCGCGTATTCGGTGAGGTTAATTTCAAAGCCGACTATGGCTGCTTTTTTGTCGATAGCGTTCTTGACGGTCGGGTGAAGCACGGTTATATAGCCGCAGGAAATCCCGGAAGCGAAGATTTCGGAGCTGTTTTTCGGGTGGCAATATTCCCTCTCCGGCTTTATGTTGAAAAATTCGGGCGAGAGTCCGCGGGTCGCCGTTATAAACGCCGCAACCATATCACGCGCCTTAAAAAGCAGCGATTCGTTGCCCATTTCGCGGGAATATAAAACTGCGCCGAGCTTCTTTTCCTCAACCGCCCTGCCGTCCTTCACGCCCCGCACGGTATGCCCGATTTCGTAGATGCCGAAATCAGAGCCTTTGTTTTCATTCGCAAAATAAAGCAGCGACGGGAGCATATCGGCGCGAAGCGTGTCGTGATCGGCGGTCTGTGCGTTTATAACCTTCAAATTTTCCGGCAGATTAAGCTTCAAATCCTTGTTTTTCTTCTTGTCATACCATATATAAGAATGAACTTCGTGAAGCTCGAACCGACGGGACAAAATGTCCTTCGCGGTGGTTTCGTCCGTCTTTGAAACGGTTGGCTTAACAGGATAGAGCGGGCTTCGCGCTGTTATAAAGGGGAAATTATCGTAGCCGAAAACGCGCGTAACCTCCTCAACAAGGTCAGCCTTAATCGAAACGTCCTTCGTCGCACGCCAAGAGGGAACGGTTACGGTGTAATTTTCACCGTCTTGCATAACCGCAAACCCAAGCGACGTCAGCGTTTTAACGATAGTTTCGGACGGAATATTAATGCCGGTGTAACGGTCGATATAACCCTTATCAAAGGTAATGACAGGTATCTCAAAATGCTTAAGATAAAGGTCTGTGAAGCTTGATGTTATCTTTGTTTCGGGGCAAATTTCAAGGAGAAGTTTCATGAAGCGAGTCGCCGCAACCATGGAATTTTCAGGGTCGAGGGATTTTTCATAACGCGCCGAAGCGTCGGTGCGAAGCCCTAATTTCACGGAAGTGCGGCGGGTAGAAGCCGCATCAAAACAGGCTGACTCAAGGAGCAGGGTTGTTGTGTCGTCCGCAATCTCGGAGTCAAGCCCCCCCATAACCCCCGCAATCGCCGAAGGTTCGCCGTTCGCAACTATCATTAAATTTGACGAATCAATTGCCCTTGCTTGTCCGTCAAGCGTCTTGAATTCAAACGGCGTTTCAAACCGCTTAACCTCGATAGAATCAGCCTTACGCCCGTCGAACGCGTGCATAGGCTGCCCAAGTTCGAGCATAACATAATTCGTCAAATCCGCAAGCAGATTTATCGGGCGTAAACCACAATAGAAAAGTCGGATTTTAATGTACGCCGGCGAGACATTTTTAACGATATTTTCAGCCTTAACCGCAACATATCTGTACAGCATTTCATCTGTTGAAGCAAGCGAAACGGCGGGAAAATTCGCGAAGTCGGCGGCGTTAAGCACAGGCACAGCCTTTAGCGGCTTGCCTGTAAGGGCGGCGAATTCCCGCGCAACGCCATAATGCCCCCAAAGGTCGGGGCGGTTCGTGAGGGACTTGTTGTCAACCTCAAAAACCACGTCATCAATCGGGAAAACGTCCTTAATCGACGTCCCGGGAATAAGGCTGTCGTCAAGCTCAATAATCCCGGCGTTCTCGGAAGAAAGCCCGAGTTCAGCCTCCGAACAGCACATTCCGCAGGACTCGTAACCCGCGAGCATTGCCTTCCCGATAGGCTTCCCGCAGACAGCCCCCCCGGCAGTCGCAAGCGCAACGGTTATCCCCGCCCTTGCGTTCGGCGCCCCGCAGACAACGTTAACAACCTCGTCGCCCTTGTCAACGGTTAAAAGATGAAGCTTCTTCGAGTTCGGATGCATTTCGCAGGTTAAAATTTTCGCAACAACAACGCCGGAAATGTCCGCCCCCTTGGTTATTACGTCTTCAACCTCCGCAGTAGCAAGTGTGAAGCGTTTTATCAGCGCAGGAATATCTTCCCCCGACAAATCCACGAAGTCATTAATCCAATTCATTGATACTAACATAAATATCTATCCTTCTTAAATGTACAAACTGTAAAAGTTAACCCGACTTAGTGTACAAACTGCGTTAAATTCGCGAGCTTCCCGGAGTTAAAATCGCGTATATCTTTTATGCCGAATTTCATCATGGCAAGGCGGGTTAAGCCAAGTCCGAAAGCGAAGCCGGTGTATTTTTCGGGGTCGATTCCGCCGGCGGTGAGGACGTTCGGGTGGATCATGCCGCAGGGGCAAAGTTCAAGCCAGCCGGAATTCTTGCAGGACGGGCAGCCCTCTCCCCCGCATATTGCACAGCTTATATCGAGTTCAAACCCCGGCTCGACAAACGGGAAAAACCCCGGGCGAAGCCGCACTTTAACGTCCCTCTCGAAGACTTCGGAGAGCATGGTTTTCATGAAATAAATGAGGTTAGAGATGCTGATGTCGCGGTCGATCATAACCCCTTCCATCTGGAAGAAGGTGTTCTCGTGGCAGGCGTCGGTAGCTTCGTTTCTAAAACACCGCCCCGGGAAGATTGCGCGGATAGGCAAGCCCGCCTCAAGGTTTTTCCCGTATTTTCGCATAATGGTATTCTGCGCGGCGGAAGTATGGGTTTTAAGAAGCTGTCCGTTTTCGAGGTAGTAGGTATCCTGCATATCGCGGGCAGGGTGGTCTTTCGGGATATTGAGAGCCTCAAAGCAGTTGTAGTCGTCGGTAATTTCGGAGTATTCTTCGACGGTAAAACCCATGCTCGAAAAAATCGCTTCGCACTCGCGTGAGACGAGGGTTATGGGATGGAGAGAGCCGGCTTTTTCGCCGCTCGGGATAGATAGGTCGTAGACGGGTGCGGCGTCAATTAAGGCGCGTTCTTCGAGGTTGCGAAGCTCCGCAAGCTTCTCCGAAAAGAGGGCTTCCGCCTCGCGCTTGAGTGCGTTGACAGCCTGTCCGAGGGTACGTTTTTCATCGCCGGTTACGTTTTTTAACCCCGCAAGCGCAGAGGTTATATGCCCCTTTTTCCCGAGAAAATTTACCCGCGCCGCTTCAATCTTCTCGGTCTTGTCGGCGGCATCAATCTCGTCGGCAAGCTTCTTTTTTATTTCTTCTATGTTCATCTATATATTCCTTTCAGAAGGCTTTTCATATATAATTTCCCCGGTCTTAAGCACGTGTTCGCAGAAGCCGGAGGGGTCGTTGTTTTCGTCGAGAAGATGGGGTTCAATGTCGAAGGAAATGTCTCTGCGCAGACCGTAAAGCTCCACTTCGCTTTCGTACCAATTACCTTTAAAATCGTTAATGATTATTCCAACGTCTATATCACTCCACTCGTGAGGAGTTCCGTTAACGAATGATCCAAAAAGAACGACTTTATCTACCGGGAGAGTTGCACACACCGACCCGCTGTACTCTATTGCGATTTTCCGAGCCTCTTTTTTATCCAACATAAAAGCTCCTCCGTTTCCGACATGATATTTTTACATATTTCTTTATTAAGTGTGTCAGCCACTTTTCTTTTATGGCTTGGATATCTTCCGTCTATATTGAATGGTTGTAATCGTTCTAAGAGTTTAAGTTGCTTTTCGCTTAATATATCAATTATTCCGCCGAGTTTTGCGAGTTTTTCAAGGTCATGTATTTTCGGCGGTACATCGCCTGTAAAAGCATTGTAGTTTGCTTTCAACGCTTTTTCGGTTATAAGGTGGCAATAAAAACCCGCATTAAGATATTCTTTTCCGTCGAATAGCAAATGCATTGAATGAACATCGGATTCTGTTATGCTTAACCAATAATCTACTTGATCTTTCATGCTGCACCTCAAAACTCAGAAGGCTTTTCATATATAATTTCCCCGGTCTTAAGTACGTGTTCGCAGAAGCCGGTGCCATCATTAATTTCGTCAAGCAGGTGAGGTTCTATGTCGGTCGAAATATTTCTACGCAAACGAACCAACTGTACAGCATCGCCGTACCAATCGCCCGTGAAATTGTTAATTATAACAGCAACGTCAATATCGCTCCATTCGTTGGGTGTACCATTGACGTATGAGCCGAACAAAACGACTTTATCGACAGGGAAGACGTCTTTAACAGCACCGGCGTAATCGGATACTATCTGTCTAACTTCGTTTTTAGAAAACATATAAACGCCTCCGTATCCTTTATAAGTTTTTGGCAAGTTTTTTTATTCAATGTACTGTTAACTTCTTCTTTATATTCGGTGTAACGCCCTTCAATCTGCAGCGGAGTGATTTTATCTATGAATTCTATTTGTTCTGAGCTGAAACTATCATAAACATTACCAGTTTTTGCGAGCTTTATGAGGTCATGTGTTCGCGGCGGAATCTCACCTGTTACAGCTGAATAGTTTGCTTTCAGTGCTTTTTCTACAGCTAAATTGCAGGCATATCCCGTGAATAAAAAGCGATTGCTCTTTATCAAAGCTTTAGCATCAATCAGACTTTCATCAGCCATTTTCAGCCAAACTGATGTGTGATCTTTCATTCTGTCTCCTCACTTCAAAACAAACTGAATCGTAGCAGAGCAAGCGGCCTTTCCGTCAACACTCGCTGTCCCCTCGCCATAGCCGATAACGCTCCCCATGGCTGACTTTGTTTTAACAATTTCGACTTTCAGAATTAGTTCGTCGCCCGGGACAACCTCGCGCCTGAATTTCGCGCTTTCAATCCCGCCGAAAAACCCGATTTTTCCCTTGTTTTCGGGGAGGGCAAGCATGGCCGCGCAACCCGTCTGCGCCATCATCTCAACGATAAGAACCCCGGGCGTAACCGGGTGTCCGGGGAAATGCCCGGCAAACCAAAAATCGTCCGCATTAATATGCTTAACGGCAACCGCCCGCTTCCCCGGCTCAAGCTCGAGAATTTCGTCGATTAAAAGAAACGGCTCGCGGTGCGGAATAAGCTCTTTAATTTCGTCTTTATTAAGCTTCATATTAACCCCTATTCTATAACCATAACGGGCTGGTCGAATTCTAAAACGTCCGCGTTTTTCACGAAAATTTCTTTTATAACGCCGTCAAATTCGCTCGTGACTTCGTTCATAAGCTTCATTGACTCGATTATAAAAAGCACATCATCGCGCTTAACCCTGTCGCCGACCTTGACAAAAGGCGGCTTGCCGGGTGCAGAGCTTTCATAATAAGTCCCGATAATCGGTGCTTTTACAACATTGCCTACAGCCTTTTTGGGGGTAACTAAAGCGGGAACAGCAACCGTTTCGTCGATCCTGTTAACGGAGCTGATTACCGGCGGCGCGTTCTTTTCAATCTCAATTTCAAAATCTTCAAGCGACACCGCAACCCTTGTTAAGCCGTTTGCAACAAGCGTTTGTGTCATGAGTTCAAGCGTTTTTTTCATATCAGCCATTTTAATAAACCTCGCGTATTAATATGCAGGCGTTGTGTCCCCCGAAACCGAGACTGTTTGATATCGCGGCGCGAATTTTAACATCGTCATAACCGTCCTTGCAGTTATCAAGATCACATTCCGGATCGGGAACAGTTAAGCCCGCAGTTTTGTGGAGATAATGCCCGTGAATTTGCAGCGCAACCGCCGCCGCTTCCGCCGCACCCGCCGCGCCGAGCATATGCCCGAAGAGGGATTTTGTCGAGTTGACTTTAAGCTCCCGTGCGTGTTCACCGAAAGCTTTTTTAATCGCCGCAGTTTCGGTGCGGTCGTTCATCGGCGTTGACGTGCCATGCGCGTTGATGTAGTCAATGTCGGTGAGGGCGAGTCCGGCTTCTTTCACCGCCGCCGTCATGGCGTATGCCGCCGCATCGCCGTCCGGGGAAGGCGCGGTAATGTGGTAGGCGTCGTCCGTTGCCCCATAACCGGCAATTTCGGCGTAAATTTTCGCGCCTCTGGCTCTTGCGTGGTCGATGTTTTCGAGGATTAACGCCGCCGCACCCTCGCCTAAGACGAAGCCGTCCCGCTCCGCATCAAAGGGGATTGAAGCGCGGTTTATATCGGAAGATTTCGAGAGGGCTTTCATGTTGTTAAAGGCGGCAATGGCAAGCTCATTAACAACCGACTCTGTCCCGCCCGCAATGCAGACGTCGAGGTAGCCGTCCTTAATTTTGCGGAACGCCTCGCCGATAGCGTGGGTTGAACTTGCGCAGGCGGAGGTGCAGACGAAATTGTCGCCGCAAAAATCTTTGAGGCGGAGTGCCGCCGCGCCGCTCGACATATTCGCAATCATCATCGGAATATAGAGGGCTGAAATGCGGTTAGAGCCTTTCTCGAGCATCTTGCTGTGTTCGTTAAGGGTAAGTTCTAAGCCGCCAATCCCCACGCCGTATAAAATGCCCTTTCGGAAACGGTCGATATCCGAAAAATCGGAGCCGCAATCGTCTATCGCATCAAGAGCGGCGGCAACGGCAAATTGCGCGAAACGCTCATTCCGTTTAATATCTTTTTTATCGGGGAAATATTTCGCCGCATCAAAATCTTTAACTTCCGCCGCAACCTTTATAGGGAAATCCTCACCGAACCTGTCCCCCAAGAGGTTAAAGCCGGTTTTTCCGGCACGAAGTGCGGAGTCGAATTCCGTCACGCCCTGCGCAATAGGTGTAATTACCCCAATCCCGGTTATAGCAACGCCAGACATATTTTTTTGCACCTTTCGTAAATGGTTATTTAACTGTTAGGAGAATTTCTTGCAATAAAAGCCGCAAAATCACGGCGAAACTCCGCCGCACCTGCTTTTATCTCAGCAACAATTGCGTCCCAATCGCCGTCCTTATGACGTTCGCCGAAATCATCACGCATGGCGCGTATGTCGTCTAAAGTAAAATCATCGGAAATTTGTAACATAATTCAACCCCTTTTTCAAGCGGGCTTTTGGGTGTTTCTCAATCGCTGTTCTTCTAAGGCTTTAGCAAAACGTTCCGCGCCTTCATTAATCTCTTTTATCATAGCTTCGTGGTCCCAGTTATCTTTATAACGCTCGTAAAAATCATCGCGAATTGCGCGAATGTCTGCCAAAGTAAAATCATCGGAAATCTGTAACAAATCTATGCCCCCTGTTTTTCCACCGCTTCTCGAGCAAGACGCTCTGCTCGTCGTCTTCTAATTTCAGCAAAAATCGGGATAGCGATAGCGTTAGTTTCGTCCGCCATCTCTTTCCAATTTAAGTCTTTATGTTGCTCGTAATATTCGTCGCGAATTGCGCGTATGTCTTCCAATGTAAAGTCTTTTGATATTTTTATCATAAAATCACTTCCCTAAAAGCATTGAAGGAGGAATAATTTGTAGATTTTTATAGCCGGAACTAAATGTTATCTGTCTTATTCCCTCATTTGTAAACACGTTACATAAATGTTTCATATTCCATGAAAGCAAATAGTCGCAGTTGCCTACAACAGCAGCGGCAATATGACGACAGTCTTCCATTGAACGTTTAGTTAAAATTCTGCGTTCAATTATCTGATTAGCTAAATTTGCTACTTCATCTGTAAACAATATATCATTAAACTCTATTTCATTTAATAAATCTATCAGTTTTTCTCTTTTTGCTTCTTCGCACCTGTTAATCTCTCGGATAACAGCCGCTGAAATAAACATATCATATTCACCGGACTTTGCTTTTTTCCAGAATTCATTCGTATAACGATATTCCATATCTTTTTCCGGCTGGTCAAGATGACTAATGACTGACGTGTCAAGATATATTTTAAATTTACCGAATTTATTCACATCGAAAGCCCCCCGGAAATCTCAACTATTTGCCCGGTGATATAGGAAGCGTCAGCGGAAGCAAGGAAGCTTACCGCCCCTGCGACCTCTTCGGGCGTCCCATAACGGCGCATAGCGATTTGCGAGAGCATAGCTGCCTTCTGTTCTTCCGATAGTTTGTCGGTCATGGGGGTTGCGATGAAGCCGGGGGCGATTGCGTTAACGGTCACGCCGCGCCGCCCCAGCTCTTTTGCGGCGGTTTTCGTCATGCCGATAATTGCGGCTTTTGAAGCGGCATAATTCATCTGCCCGGGGTTGCCGTAAATCCCCGCGACACTCGAAACATTGATAATGCTGCCTTTTTTTGCCCTACTCATGAGGTTTCCGGCGTATTTCATCATATTGAAAACGGATTTTTGGTTAACCGCGATAACGCTGTCGTACTGTTCGTCCGACATTCGCGCCATGAGTCCGTCGCGGGTTATCCCGGCGTTGTTGACAAGAACATCTATGCCGTCGAAAATCTCCGCAACCGCCTTAACGAGGGCTTCACATTCGCGGGAATCCGCAACATTCGCGTAAAACCGCTCTGCACGAACACCGAAGCTTTCGCAAAGTTCAATTACGTCCGAGCCTTCAAATGCCGCTTCGTTAAGGTCGTTAACGGCAATGTCAAAGCCATCCTTCGCGAGGCGGACTGCAATCGCTTTCCCGATGCCTCTCGCTGCGCCTGTAATTAATGCAGTCATAAATTTCTCCTAATATTCAAGTACCATCGCGCCGTAGGTTAGCCCCGCGCCGAAGCCGCAAAGGCAGATAATATCATTGCGCTTAATTTTGCCCTCACGTACTGCGTCACACAGGGCGAGCGGGATACTTGCGCTTGATGTATTTGCGCGTGTTTTTATGTTAACTATAAATTTTTCGAGGGGTATTCCCATCGTCTTCGCGGCGGTTTCGATTATCCTTATATTCGCCTGATGAGGGATAAAAAAGTCAATGCCGCCGATTTTTAACCCCGCCGCCGCAACCGCCTTTTCTATCGCCGCCGGCATTGCCTTGACAGCGAATTTATAGACTTCCTTGCCGTTTTGGATAATAACATTTTCCGGTCCGGGATAATCCTCCATGCCGGTAACTTCGTATTCATAAAAGGGATAAGCCGGAAACGGAAGCTTCCCGAAAAGATGTTTCCCGCCCGCCCCGTCCGAGCCTAAATACGAGCCGTAAACGCCTTCCGTCCGTTCTATAACTACCGCGCCTGCCCCGTCTCCGAAGATAATTGCGGAGCTTCGGTCATTAAAATTCGTGTATCTTGAAAGCATTTCCGCCGAGATAACAAGCGCGTATTTCAGTTTGTTATCCGTTCGCAGATACCTTTCCGCACAGTCGAGAGCGTAAACGAATCCCGAACACGCCGCGCCGATGTCGAAAGCAGGGCAAAAAAGCCCTAATTCCCCGGCAACAAGGCAGGCAACGGACGGCGTAAAAAAATCCGACGTAATCGTTGAGGCGATAATTAAACCTATCTCCGAAGGGTCAACGCCGGCGTTTTTAATCGCCTCTTTCGCGGCGAAAACCCCCATCTTCCATGTCGGAACGCCCGAAGCATAGCCCCGGGAGCTTATGCCGGTGCGGGAATAAATCCATTCGTCCGAGGTTTCCATAATCCCGGCGAAGTCGTCGTTCGTTATAATTCTTTCGGGATTAAAGCTTCCGATACCGCAGATTTTAATTGACATAGAATTCCTTAAAAAAGTCTTGCAATTTCTCATGAATTATGTTATACTATCATTTAGTATACACCATTTTTGTGAATTTGTCAATAAATATAACTAAAATTTATAGTAGAAAGATTTTTATATTATGTCAAAAACGTGCCTGTTGTTTCCGGGGCAGGGGTCTATAAGCCTCACCGGCGGGCTTGCAGACGTCAGCCAGCTTATAACCGCCGGGATAACGCTTGCCGATTCTCTCCGCTTTATGAAGGACAACCCCACTGATTATATCGCGGTCGGACATTCCCTCGGGGAATTCGCAATGCTTACGACTGCGGGGGTTTATTCGCCTGAGGAGATGTTTTCTATCCTTGACGTGCGTAGCAGGGCGATGAAAGCCGCTTGCGAAAAATATCCCGGCGCAATGTACGCGATAATCGGCATCCCCCCCGAAAAAATTGCCTTAGAGGGCGAAGTATATGCGGTTAACTTCAACAGTGACGTTCAAACGGTTATTTCGGGCGAGATTAAGGCTGTAACTGCGGCGGCGGAAAAATTCGCGGCTGAGGGGGTTAAGGCGGTTAAACTTAATGTGGCAGGGGCATTCCACACGCACTTCATGAAAGAAGCGGCGGAGGAACTTCGCGAATATCTTTCCGGCAAAACCTTTAGGAGTCCCGAATTCCCGCTCTATTCGACATATACCGGCAAGCTTTTCACCGATTTTGACAACCTCCCCGAATATTTTTATAACCAGATGATAAGCCCGGTAAGGTTCACCGACGCGGTACGCGCAATTCGTGCCGATTACCCCGATGTAAAATTTTACGAATACGGGAAAACCCTTACAGGTATGTTAAAAAGGATAAAATGATGGATAAGTACGCAATTGTCGGCTACCCCCTCGGTCACTCGCTCTCGCCCGAGCTTCACAAGAGGCTGTGGGAGATTGCGCCTTGCGGCGATAATACATACGAGGTTTTTGAACTCCCCCCGGCGAAGCTGAAATTTAAGATTACAAAAAAGCGGCTTCTCAAATTCCGCGGTTTTAATGTAACAATTCCGCTGAAAACCGCGATAATCCCGCTCCTTGACGGTCTTGACGACGCGGCGTCAAAAATCGGGAGTGTGAACACCGTCGCGAAAAGGGACGGCAAGCTTTACGGCTATAACACCGACATTTTCGGGCTTTGCATAGCCCTCGCGACCTATAAAATGCCGATTGACAAAAAGGTTATAGTATACGGCTCGGGCGGGGCGGCGCGTTCGGCGGCGGCGGCTGTCATAAAGGCGGGCGGGGAGCTTACCGTAACCGCCCGGAATATAAATAAGGCGAAAGTGTTCGCCGAAAGCTTCGGCGGTGAAAAAATAAACGTCGCTCCCATTGACAATATCGCCGAATACGAAACGGTAATAAACTGTACTCCGGCGGGAATGTTAAGCCTTGACAACCCCGCTCAGATCGACGAATGTATTGTGCCGGAGGGCGTTTTAAGCCTTTGCAAAAACGTCTTCGATATGGTCTATAATCCGCCGCTCACGAAGCTTGTGAAGACGGCGAGGGCAATGGGCAAAAATGCCGAATCGGGAATGAGTATGCTCGTCTATCAGGCGATTTTTGCACAGCAAATCTGGCGCGGCGACTTCACTTTTTCCGAAATTTTGTCAAATTCAGGGATAGCCGCCGCATTAACCAATGAATTTTCTGAAAAATTTAAGTAATTTTAGCCGCTAAAGACTTGACAAATTTCTCATTTTCCGCTACAATAAGAATAGCACCTTTATATTCTGCTCTAAATTGACAAAAATCTTAATCCGCAGAGGCTAAATTCCCAATGTATTTCGGAAGCGTCAAGTTTTTTAAGCACCTTATATATACCGTTTTCTTCCTTTTTATAGGGGCGATTGTTTTAGGGTTGCTCTGGCTCGGGCTTGGGTTTTTTAACCTTTTACCCGAATCCTTGAAATTCGGGGCAACATTCTTCCCCGAAAAAGAAATAATTATTGAAGAAAAAGAAGAAATTACCATACCGACGGAAATTCCCCTTTCAGAGCTGATAGAAGCCCTAAACGCGAGCGGTTATGACACCGAAACCCTCCTTGATGCGATTATGATTGACGACCCGGACGGCACATTAAATTTCGCGGAGGAAATTGCCCCCGAGCCAGCGGAAACCCCGCCGGCAGAACCTGTTGTAACCGAGCCGCCGACCGTTACTGACCTTATCGACCCGGAGCAGTCCGCCCCAGCCTATCAAAAGCTCTACCCCGATTTATACACCGAGCCGCCGACCGAATTTATAATTGAAACCGGCGCGGCGTACCTCACCTTCGACGACGGCCCGTCGGAACACACCGACGATATTCTGCACATCTTGGAAAATTACGGAATAAAGGCAACCTTCTTCTTCTGCGGCGGAACTTCCGAGGAAGACAGGCAGACAATGAAACGCGCCGCGGACGAGGGGCATACAATCGCAATCCACTCCCTCTCGCATAACTACACCGAAGTTTACGCCTCCGTCGAAAGCTTCCTTGAAGATTTTAACAACACATATCAAAACGTTTACGAAGCGACGGGAGTTAAACCGCAGATTTTCCGATTCCCGGGCGGCTCGATTAACAACTATAACCGCTTCGTCTATAAAGAGATTATCGCGGAGATGACAAGGCGCGGCTTCGTATATTACGACTGGAACGTTTCAGGCTCCGACGCCGTCGAGGGCGCGACTTGGACGACAATTTACAACAGCGTCATTGACGGCGCGAAGGGTCACGTTGACGACAGGGCAATTATCCTTCTCCACGACAGCAAATCAAAAACAGTAACCGTGGTTGAAGATGTTATAGATGAGCTTACGCGAATGGGCTATCATTTCGAGCCGCTTCGCCCCGATATAATGCCGGTAACTTTTGCATATGTATCGTAAAAAAGGAATACTAAATAAAAACGGATTGGGTGTAAAAAAATCATGAGTCTTAAAGATAATTTTAATCAGGCGATAAAGGAAATTCTCCGCAAGGACGGCGCAGTTACAACCCCTCCCCCCTCGCCCGAACTCGAAAAATTCGTGAGGGAGCAGGAGGCGGCAGCCGCTCCGGTTTCCGAACCCGTTATCCCGAAAAGCACCCCCGTCCCCGAAATAGACGACACCGCCGGAATAACCCCCGGCAA
The DNA here is from genome assembly GCA_031262105.1 of Ruminococcus sp. Lineage (GTDB taxonomy): Bacteria > Bacillota > Clostridia > Oscillospirales > Ruminococcaceae > JAISGY01. The sequence continues at coordinate 13,053 of JAISIH010000073.1, forward strand.
TGTTCCGCGTGTAACCGATGCAGATGCCCTCTTGCGTAGCGTTAAGACCGGCGAACAGGGCGACGGCGGGCAAAGTAATGCAGGATTATCCGGCGGCGCAGGGTATACAGGGGGAGCAAGCGGCGCAGAAGCCGTTTACCCCAGAGGCGGCGCGGTTGACTCGCTCTTGGGGAGCGGAAGACGTGCCTATGAAGAACCCGACTATAATTCCGCAGGGCGAACCCCCGGCGCAAACAACCCCTATGCCGGTGCAGGGGTTGAGCCGCCGTATAACCGACCCGGACGTGACAGAAGCGCAGGTTATGGCGCATATTCCGGGATTAACACGCCGATCCCCGACCGCTTCGAGGCGGAAGAAACAACAATTATCTCCCGAAACACAGTTATAGACGGGAATATCCGCGCATTCGCGAACGTATCTATTGAGGGAAGCGTTAAGGGCGACGTTAAGATAACGAAGGATATAACAATGTCCGGGCGGGTTGTCGGGAATATTGAGTGCAATAATTCAAACCTTATGGGAGCTTCAATGCAGGGCAACGTTGTCTCGAAAGGGCAGGTACAGCTTGACCGCGACAGCCTTCTCTTGGGCGATATTTCCGCCGGATATGTTAATATTAACGGCAAAATTAAGGGCAACGTCGATATAGGCGGGAAAGCCGAATTTAAGTCCGAATCCTACATCTTAGGCAACATCTCCGCCGCGACAATAACGGTTATCGACGGCGCAAATATCCAAGGTTACGTCAACACAACCGCTTTCCGCGACACAACCCAAAACGTCTTCCCCGAATCTGTAGCTATAGAACAAGAATAAAGAGCAATACCCTTTAGGGAGTTATTATGGACGAAGATTATTTATTCCCCGAAGAATCGGAATCGGAATCAGAAAAAGGCAGAAAAAAATCGCGCTTCGAGCGTGACCTTGAAAAACTCGGCAGTGTCGATGCCGTGAAAGCCGCAAAAACCGAACCGACAGCCGAGGGCGTGTCTATGGCGAGAAAGCAGGGTGGCTCTGCCGCTGTTCGTGCTGCCCTTGCCGCCGCCGCAAGCGAAGAAAGCCCGACGGACGAAAATCTCGCAATTCCGTATGACGATATTTCCGATATCGTTATACCCGAGCTTGATTTTATAACCACCGCACCGCCCAAAAATGATTACGAAGAAGAACCGATGCTTGTTACGCCGATTGTGTCGCAAGCCCCGGTTTACGCCGCTGTTGAGCCGGAAGACGACGATTTTTCAAAATACATACTGACCGATGTGAAAAAATCCGAAGATTTCGACATTGAACCGGTTATAGAAAATTCTGACGACCTCTCGGATTTTAATATAGAAGATTTCGCGGTAACAAAGGCAGAAGAACCGACCGAAGATTACCCCGAATATGTCCCCTCATATCCGGCTTATGCGGAGGAGGAAGAACCCGAGGAACCCCATGTCCACCTCGATTTTGCCTCAATAGCGATTGATGCTTTCGATGAAGAGGCTCTTGCTGAATACGGACGGAACATAACCTTCGACGGCGAAGCCCCCGCCCAAAAATTTATCCCCCCCGAGGAAGACCTCTCAGCCCTTGAGGGCGCGGCAAACAAGGCGGCAGACAGCGAGGCGGCAGACACTGTACAGGAAGCCCCCGCAGATAACCCCCCACCTACTCCCGAACCCCCGATACAGGAAGAATCTAAGTCCACCGCTCCCGAATTGTCCGCCCCCGAACCGACCCCCGTCGAAAAAGCAGACCCCGAACCGCCGAAGATTTCCCCTGCCGCGGCTGTTGCCGTTGCCGCAGAAGATTTAGCGAAGATTGCGGCGGCTGTTGAGGCGGATCTTGCCGGGCAGAGCGACCAAGACGAGCTTGTCAGGGAACGTGAGGAACGCGAAGCGTCCGGCTCGCGTCACGACGCGGTTATAGGCGAGAGAACGCCGGGGCATGATAATTTCGACGGCGTAGCGGTTAAGACAGCGAAAGAAACAGCGATCCTCGAAGACGAAACCGCAAAGATAAAAGAGCCGCCCTTAACCTACACACCTCCCCGCCCGGTCAAAAAGATTATAAGCAGACACGACCTTAATAATGATGTTATAATAGAACAGCAGACGAATTCGCTCCCCGTTTTAGGCGAACTCGGCGACGAATTCACCTCCGACGGCGTACGCGTTTCGGGCAAGAATAAGCGTTCCGACGACGAAATTTCCCTTATGCGCAAACAAGAAGCGGCGGCTATGAACGTCCTTTCCGAAGACAGCTCCGAGGGCGGCAGATTCCGCACAGCCCGTATGACAATGGACGCGGCGGAAAAAATTCTTGCAAGAAAAATTCTAACCGGGCGGATAATGCTCTATTCGGCGAACGCCCTGACAATCATTGCGGCAATAATCGGGATAATGTTTTTTGAACACGACAACGGCGGTCTTGCGTTCTTATTCCGCGCGACAATCGTTTTCGGTGTCGCAGGATTTGTCCCCGTGAAGTTCCTCCAGAAGGTTATAACCCCGTTTTTCCTGCTCCTCGGGCTGTTATTTGTAATGCTCGGGATTAACGACGCGCCGGGCATGGGAAATATAATCTACTACATCTGCGTTATAGCGATAATGATCTACAGCTTCGCCGTGAGGGTTTTCAGTTTCGACGTTAAGGAGCTTCTTAACAAGCGCGGTTTTTGATAAATTCTTTCAGTTTCAGATAAGTCTCTTCCGAAATCGCGTGTTCAACCCTGCAAGCGTCCGCTTCGGCAACCTCATCTGACACAGAAAGAATATCTGTAAAAAATTGCCTTATAATCTTGTGGCGTTCAAAAACCGCCTCGGCAGATTTTTGCCCCGCCTCGGTAAGCGTTATATTGCCCGCGCAAACATCTATAAACCCCTTCGCGGAGAGGAGCTTAACCGCCCTTGAAACGCTGGGCTTTGTGACACCGAGATTTTCGGCAATATCGACCGCCCGCACGCTCCCCTTGCGTTCTTTTATCCGCAGTATCGCTTCAATATAATCCTCGCCGGATTCGTGAATACTATTCAAAAAGCAAACCCCCTCTACAGCGGTAATTATACTATATTTAAGGAAAATTGTCAAGAGCTTATGAAAAATGCGATAAACACTGATGAGACCGATTATTTTTATAGGGCAATTTTAACCCTGAAAGATAAAAAGGAAGCCGCCGAATTTTTCGAGGCGGTCTGTACCCCCCTTGAAATTAACACAATATCCCAACGTCTCGCCGTTGCGAAGATGCTTGCGGAGAACGAGGTTTATCTTAACATTGTCGCGAAGACGACCGCCTCAACCGCCACAATAAGCCGCGTTAAGCGTTCGATGGACAATTCCGACGCGTACGACCGCATTTTTGAGCGGCTTGAAGATGAATAACAGTTACGGCAATTTTGCGCGGATTTACGACTGTATAATGACCGACACCGCCGACTATAACAGCGTTTTCGCGAAGTATTTTAACAGCATAAAAAAATACGGAGAGTTTAGCAAAGACAAAAATATACTCCTTGACTTAGGTTGCGGAAGCGGTAATCTATCGAAACGCTTCGCCGAGGCGGGCTTTGACGTTATCGGCGTTGACAGTTCCGAAGACTGCCTTTCTATCGCTCTGGATAAAGCCGCCGGGTATGACATTCGCTTTATAAAGCAGGATATACGAAGACTCGACCTTTACGGCACGGTTAATGTAACCGTTGCCGCTTTTGACGTGATAAACCACCTTCAAAGCCTTTCTGACATTAGCGAATGTTTTAAGAAAGTCTATCTTTTCACCGAGCCGGGCGGTATATTCTTGTTCGATTATAACACGGTGTATAAACTGAGCAAAGTCTTGGCGAACAACATCTTCAATTTTGACTACGACGAATTTTTTTGCAGTTGGGAAAACAGCTCTCGTGGCAATAAAGTTACGATGAACATTAACGTCTTTGAAAAGCGCGGGGAAACCTACCGCCGTTTTACCGAACAGATTGTCGAAACCGCTTTTGAAGAGGCGGTGATAATAAAGCTTCTCGCCGATTGCGGCTTCGCGGTTGATATAGTGGATTTCGACACCGGCGAAGCAGTGAGCAAAACCACAGAGCGGATTTTGTTCGCCGCGCATAAAATATAACCGCTCCGCACCGCCCGCGCCGTCCGCACCGTGCCGCGCATTTTTTTCGCAACGCGCCGCCGTCCCGCACCGCCTGTGCCGCGCCATCCTGTCCCACGCCGCCACCCGTACCGTACCGCCCGTGCCACGTCACACCCTTTACAAATTTCCAAAGGGGGGATAGAGGGGAGGGGGGCAACCTGAGTACAATCTCGTTGCCACGAGTGAAAGTCTCCACAGTCCTCTTGTTTCCCCCCTCCCCTCTACCCCCCCCTCTGGACTCCCCCCCACTCCCCTCCCCCCATCCAAGGTTTAGAAAAATACATGGCGATTCGGCGGCTGCCGTACGCCTTTTCTTTTTTCGTACCGCCGCTTTTTCCCGTACCATACGTTTTTCCTTCGCCATATCACGGTGGTTGCCTAACCGAGTTTTCCCACCTCAGCACCGTATCAGCGGCAACAAACTCGTATTTGCTCCCCCATGGAAGGGGGGAGAGGGGATGAGGGGGGTCGTAGGGGGGGAAAAGGGGACGCCAGGGGTCGGCGAAGCCTTGGCGGGGGAAACAAGAGGACAGTGGAGATGTTAGGGTCGTGGAGACGAGATTGTACTCATGTTCCCCCCCTCTCCCCTTATCTCCCCCTACATTTCGGAAAGGTTATAATAATTTATTAAAAAATAAAAATAAACGCCCAACCGGCGCCGGTACCGCCCCGGCAAAGCGCGACCGGCAAAGCGCGACCGGCAAAGCGCGACCGGCAAAGCGCGAACGGCAAAGCGCGAACGGCAAAGCGCGACCGGCAAAGCGCGACCGGCAAAGCGCGACCGGCGAAGCGCCCCACCATCCCGCCGCGCCGTTCGCACCCCGCACCGATCCGCCCCTTCCAGACCGTAGAAAAACACAAGGCGATTCGGTGGCTGCCGTACGCCTTTTCTTTTTCCATACCGCGCCTCTTTTTTTGCGCCGCCTCTTTTCCCTCTCGCCAACCCGAGTAATGTTTCGCCGTCGCCCTTTTTCCCGTGCCGTCCGTTTTTACATCGCCATACATGGCTGTTGCCCAACTGAGTTTCCCACCTCAGCACGGCAGCGGCGGCAACAAACTCGTTTTCCCGCCCCATGGAAGGGGGGAGAGGGGATGAGGGGGGTCGTAGGGGGGGAAAAGGGGAGAGGGGGGAAACAAGAGTACCCGCACAGACATTCACTCGTGGCAACGAGATTGTACTCAG
>JAISIH010000028.1 GCA_031262105.1 Ruminococcus sp.
ACTTCGCGCATGGTGTCGGTGTTTTTTTCAAAGCTGTTAAGGGCATGGGCGGGGCGAAAAACAATCGCTCTGCCCTCTTTTTCAAGCGCGTTAATATGCTCTATCTGCCTGTTGTAAACTTTATATCGAGTCAGGAAAAGCTCTTCAAGCGCGGGGTATTTCCGCTTTAAGAGCTCCGCCATTGCGACATAAGAAGGCTTAAGCTTTCTTACATAACCTTCGGGGTTCGTCAAAACAACAACAAGCTTATCGCACCCGTCGTTAAGTGCCTTAGCATACGGAATTGAGCAGCGAAGCCCGCCGTCGTAGTATTCCTTCCCGTAGAGTCTAATCGCGGGAAAATACCCCGGCAAGGCGCACGATGCCCGCAAAATATCCCAAGTCCTATTGTCGCGAAGCTCATCAAGGTAAACCATCTTCCCGGTCTCCGCCGAAGTAACCCCCGCAATCAACTTCCCCTTATATTGGAAAAACGTTTCGTAATCAAAAGGCACAAGCTCATTCGGAATAGTATTAAATGCAAAATCAAGCCCGAAATACGCGCCCTCGCGAAGCAGATTCTGCACGCTCATATACCGCTTATCATTCCGGTATTTTTGCAGGTAAAAAAGCGTTCGCCCATACTGTTTCGACACATACGAGGCGGCATTTGCTATCCCCGCCGAAACCCCGATTATATACGGAAACTCAATGTTGTTCTCCAAAAAGCTGTCCATTACCCCGGCTGAAAACAGCCCTCTTAGTGTTCCGCCCTCAAGTACAAGTCCAGTCATATTATATCACAACCGTTTCTTCTTTTAGTATTCTGCCCGTCCGCAAGAGGTCGTGTAATTCATTGAAATTATCGGTATCTAAACAATTTTTATATTCCGTAAGGTGATTGATAATCTCTGTTATTTCATTCGACAACGCCTTTTTATTCGCCAAAAACAGCGGCGTCCACATATCTTCGTTTAGCTTCGCAACGCGGGTTAAGTCAAGGAAACTTCCCGCCGAAAAGCCGAGTTGACGGAGGTGCGTGGGGCTTTTTATATATGCCGACGAAACAATATGCGCAAGTTGCGACGAATAAGCGATAATGTCGTCATGTTCTGCCGGGGTTGCGCGGACGACTTTCTTAAACTGCATCGCATACGCTAAGTCTTCGATAATATTCGCGCATTTTTTCGACGTTAATTCCGTCGGGGTAATAATCATACTTGCGGTATCAAAGAGGGTGTCGAGGGCGTATTCATACCCCGAAAATTCGCGCCCCGCCATGGGGTGCGTTCCGACAAAATTCACCCCGCGCTCATGAAGCGTTTTATCGACATTTTCGACAATATAACCCTTTACGCCGCAGACATCGGAGACAATCGACGCGCCCTTAAAATTATTACCGAGGATATACGAAACGGTTGCCTCGGGGTAAAGGCAGACGAAGGTTATGTCCGCGAGGGTTGTATCGTCAATATTTGTATCAATCGCGCCCTGCGAGAGCGCAAGCTTTATCGTCTCGGGGTTCGTGTCAATGCCGTTGACGGTATGGTTCGTGTGCTTTTTTATAGTCTTCGCAAGCGAGCCGCCGATAAGCCCCAAGCCTACTATTGTTATTTTCATTTGTTAACCTCGGAGATTTGTAATTGCTTTAATTATACATGAAAAATGAAACATTGTCAAGTTATTGACATTTTAATTTCGGCGTGGTATAATAAAAATAAAGAAGGTGATAACTACGGAATTTAACAATCTTTTATCCTTCAAAAACGATTACGTTTTCAAGTCAATTTTAACTAAGCCGGAATCGGCGTTAATACGCAACTCAATGATGTCGGCGTTTACGGGACTTAAAATTGTCGAGTCGACGGTTATTGAAAATGAGCCGCCGCTTATTGATACCGTTTTTGAAAAGCAAATTCGTTTTGACGTCAACTGCAAAACGGCGGACGGCGAGCCTGTTAACATTGAAATGCAATCGCACCCTATGGAGTATGATACTTTTGAAAACGGAAACGAGAGACTTCGCGCACGAAGCGTTTACTATGTCACGAAGCTGTTTTTAGCGCAGGATATGAAAATGTACGAGGACTTAAAGCGAACATTTCAGATAATGATTTGCGATTTTAAGGTTTTCGATGACAAAAAGTTTTTACATAGATTTTACTTTTCTGACGGCGAAACGGTGTTTAATAAGCTCCTGTGCATAATCTACGTAGAATTGCCGAAAATAGGCAATAAGATTAATGCACCGTTTAATGAGCTTACCGATGAGGAACGTTGGGCGATACTTATAGAAAACGCCGATAAGAAGAATTTCGCCGCAAAGGCAGCAGAATTCAAGGAGAGGGAGGAATTTTATATGGCAATGAATATGCTCTCAAGTTTCAGCCGTGACGAAACGGAAAGACTTAACGCCATGTCTTATGAGAAGTTTGAAAAGGACCTTTACTCGAACCTTTATAATGCGGAGAAAAAGGGGCGAATGGAAGGACGAATGGAAGGACGAATGGAAGAGCGAATCATAACATTAAAAGGTGCTATGTCTTTAGGTTTGCCGCTTGATATAATCACTAAACTCACAGGGTTCTCTGAATCGGAGATAAAAACACTTTCACGTGAGAATTAAATACGGAGGTGCTTTTTATGGCTGTCGGATATACGCAAAGAGAAATAGACTACCTTCACGCCATGTCCCGCGAAAAGTTTGAAAAGGATTACAGCTTCGATATAAGGAAGTCAAAGGAGCAAGGGATAGCGGAAGGACGAATGGAAGGGCGAATAGACGCGACAATCCAAAACGCCCTTAAAGCCCTAACAATCGGCATACCCCTTAAGCAGGTAAGTGAATTTTCGGGCTTGTCAGAAACTGAATTAATATCCCTAATGCAAAAAAATTAACCTAAAAAAGAGACTCCCGATTTCGGAAGTCTCTTTATGATTAAGCCCTAAAGCTTACTTTCTTTTGCGGGAGATTAAAGCGCCTGCAAGTGCAAGAGCCATTACGGAGCCGACAACAATAACGGGAGCGTTACCTGTTGCGGGAGCGTCTGTAACAGCTACTTCAGCTACGGGAGCTTCGGTAACTGCGGGAGCAGCCTCTGTTTCAGCAGCAGCTTCGGTTTCGGGAGCAACTTCTTCAACTTCGGGAGCAGCTTCTTCAACGGGTTCAGCTTCTGTTTCAGCAGGAGCAGCCTCTGTCTCAGCAGCAACAGCTTCGGTTTCAGCAGCTTCTGTCTCAGCAGCAGCTTCAGCAACGCCGGAGATTGTGAATTCAACCGTGAAGGAAGCCGGAGTAATCTTGTTGCCGTCTGCATCTAAGAACGCATAAACTTGACCTTCAGCTTGGGAGTTAGTCATGTCGATAATGTTACCTGCGGTGTACCAAACGTTGAATACGTTAGTATCAACCTTGCCGTTGTTAAGAAGACCGTTAGGACCGCCTGTTACAGGGAATTCAGTTTCGCCGATTATTACCTTTGTGAATTGAATTTGTGCTTCTTCGTATCCTGCGGGAGCAGCGCCTGTACCTAAGAAATAAAGGTAACCCCAGCCTGCTGCGCCTGTTGCGGAAACGTCGAGAGTAGCGGAATAGTCGCCGTTGCCTTCAATGGTAACTGCTACAGATGTATCAGCCCATGTTGTGGAATCTTTAGCGGACATATTGAATGTTAAGGCATCTGCTGCGGAAGCCGGGAACGCCATAAGCGAGAGAGCCATTGCGCCTGCTGCTACAGCTGCGATTAATTTTTTGAAATTCATGATAATTTTCCTCCAAATTTACATTAATGCGGCATTGATTTTTTTGTATTTATCGGAGCGGTTAACCGCCCCGATATACATTGTAATTTACTATCTGCGCTTGCGGGAAATAACCGCTACGCTAAGGAGTGCTATTGCCGCGCCGCCGATTAAAGCGACAGGCATATTGCCTGTTGAAGCGGAAGCGGTTGCGCCGTCAGAAGCGGGAGCCGCGCCTTCGCCGTCAACGCCGGAGATTGTGAAGTTGAGCTCGAAGCTGTCGATAACGATATTTTTACCGTCGGCGTCAAGGAAGCCGTAAAGCTGACCTACTGCCTTGGTATTCGTCATGTCGAGCATTTCGTTCGGCTTGTTCCATACGTTGAATATGGGAATTTCGCCGATTCTGCCCATTGTTAAGAGGGGCTTTTCGGTAACCGCGAGAGGCCACTGCGTTCCGTTAATCTTGAAACTGTTCATGGTTATTGTTGCGGTTTCGTAGCCCGCCGGAGCTTCGTCAGTGCCTGTGAGCCAGAAATAGCCCCACGAGTCGGCGCCGGTTGCCGAAACATCAAGAGTTACGGTGTAGTCACCGTTGCCGGAGAT
>JAISIH010000032.1 GCA_031262105.1 Ruminococcus sp.
GTTCCCATTCCGAACACAGAAGTTAAGCTCTGCCACGCCGACGATACTTCCTTGGCGACGAGGCGGGAAAATAGGTACGTGCCGGCATATTCTTTTCCGTAATATGTGTATAACAGCCAATTAAATTTCCCTGTGGCTGTTATATTCATATTCCACGGACCATTAGCTCAGTTGGTTAGAGCAACCGGCTCATAACCGGTAGGTCCCGGGTTCGAGTCCCTGATGGTCCAGTCCGCCTTAATTTTACTTGATGAGTGGACGTTGCTGTGTTATAACAACAATATTTAGGGGTATAGCTCAGTTGGTAGAGCAGTGGTCTCCAAAACCACGTGCCGAGGGTTCAAATCCTTCTGCCCCTGTCCGGTGCCAATCATTTAATCCCCCGCCCTGTGAAATGCCCCCCCTGAACGGCGCCGATCTTTTTGATAATTGTTTATATGCCGACTCTCTGTCGGTTTGTTTTGATTATAGGAGATCACCTATGCAAGTTATAAACGCCTCCACCGAAATTTTAGACAACATCGACCCTGTTCGCATTATGCAAAATATAGAAAAAATAGGGCGGATTTGTTATAAATCCGAGGACAGGATAACCTCCGATTCGGCGGAAAAATTCATCGGAAACATTATAAAAAGCGGGCATGAGTCGGTTATAGAACACGAAAAAATAAGCGTCCGCTTTATCTGCGACCGCGGCGTTACCCACGAGATTGTAAGGCACCGTATCGCGAGTTACAGCCAAGAAAGCACCCGCTATTGCAACTACACAAAGGACAAGTTCGGCTCGGAGCTGACCTTTATTAAGCCTTGTTTTTGGAATGAAAATACCGATAATTATCAGATATGGAAAAATCAGATGCAGGCGGCGGAGGATGCCTATAACGCCCTGATTGCCGGCGGCGCGACCCCCGAGGAGGCGCGAAGCGTCCTTCCGACGTCCTTAAAGACGGAAATTGCGGTAACGATGGACCTTCGCGAGTGGCGGCATTTTCTAAAGCTTCGCGGCAGCATCCGCTCTCACCCGCAGATGCGCGAAGTAGTTTTGCCGCTTCTTGCTAAGTTTAAGGAACTTCTTCCGGTGATTTTTGAGGATATAAATGTCGAATAAAGTTAACAAATTGTTAATGCTTATCGGCGCGGTTTTAGTTTGCTGCTGCCTTTTAAGCTGTACCCCGATCGGCGAGGCAGACCCCCCCGAAACGGTTATGTTAACCGAAAATATAACAACGACGGCTCCGCCGGTTACAACGACAATTGCAACGACAACGACCGCGCCGCCGCTTAATAAGCGGATAGAATTCCTTGCCGTCGGGGATAACCTTATCCACACCTACATTTTTTACGATGCGGGCGAGCGTGCGGAGGCGATGGGGAATACGGGCGGCTACGACTTTTCGGGAATGTATGACGGGATTCGTTCGCTTGTGACCGACGCCGATATTGCCTATATTAACCAAGAAACGCCGCTTGCCGGGGAAGAGTTCGGCTACAGCGGTTATCCGCAGTTTAACACCCCCCGCGAGATGGGGACAAACCTTGTTGATGCGGGGTTTGACATCATTAATATTGCCAACAACCATATGCTCGATATGCGCGACGACGGGCTTAAGGCTACGATTGAATATTGGGACACGCAGGATGTTTTGCAGATCGGCGGCTATGTTGATGAGGCGGACTACGACACGGTGCGTTATTACGAATATGACGGCGTGACGATTGCGTTTTTGTCCTATACCTACGGCACGAACGGGATTCCGCTTCAGGGCAAGTACGAGCTTGTGATTCCCCTCCCGGACGACGAGACGATTAAGCGGCACCTCACCGAGGCGCGGGCAAATGCGGATTTCGTCTTTGTTTCAATGCATTGGGGTTTTGAGGACACCTTCGAGCCGAATGAAGACCAAAAACATTACGCCGCCCTCTGCAACGAGTACGGCGCGGATGTGATTATCGGGACGCACCCCCACGTTCTCCAGCCGATTGAGGTTTTGACGAACGAGGCGGGGCATGAAACGCTTGTAATATATTCCCTCGGCAACCTTCTTTCGACGCAGAATTATTATCGCAACATGGTCGGCGGGCTTGTGACGTTCGACATTGTTATGACGGACGACAAAAAGGCGATTGAAAACGTGAAGCTATCGCCGACAATGAACTATTATAACTCCCGCCATCGCGAACTTTCCCTCTATCTCCTTGAAGATTTCCCGCGCGAACTAATCGAAAAGCACGGTGCGCAAGTCAACAGCTATTTCACCTATGACACGCTTGCGGAGATGGTTAGGAATGTGATTCCTGAGGAGTATTTGAATTTTCAACCGGGGGAGTAAAAAAGCAAAGGAGCAGTTTTACATCTGCTCCCTTTTCGTTAGTATTATGAATTAAATCTGTTCTACCCCGTCAGGAACGCCGTATTTTTGAGCCGTTAATTTTGCGTTTTCAAACAATTTTTCCGGCGTAATATCTTCCCAAAGGTTTTCACGCCACGCAGTGTAGTCAAAACCCGGGTTTTTTATATTTAGCAGAAAAATCTCAAGTTCAACGGTATCGAAAACCTTTCGCAAAGCCTTCATTCCGACGCTGATAACGGCTTGTGTATGCGGGTCAAAAGTTATGTTATTCATTCTTCGTTCCTCCAAATATCGGTAAAATCTATCGGATTTATTATCTTAATTCGATTATCTTTATATCGGAGCAGCCTTTTATCGGTGGTTATCATATAATCGCTTTCCGAAACAATCGCACAAGCAACATGAGAAGCATCTTTGAGCTTCACGCCCGAACGCATTATCTCCGACGTAATCGCCGGCAGTTCCGGGTGCATATCTGCATTAACATAGTATTTAGCATATGTTTCGATAAATTCAAGTATTTCCGTTTTGCTGTCTTCAAATCTACTTGCATTTATTTCTTCAAGGGAAATCGGCGAATATACAAGATCCAATTCACCGAGTTTTATCAGAGATTGTATAAAGATTTTCGCGTTTGCCTCTTTGTAATTTTCACCGATGGTCGGGTCGTCGAATGGGCGGTTATAACAACAATTATCCAGATAAATTTTCAGTTTCATAGTTTTACTTCCTGTCTATTATTTTTTCATCTTCTCTGCAAACTCCTCAGAAGCTCCAAAATCCCATACTGGTTTCGCATAATTACCCCCAAAACCGCTTGTTGAGCCTGTGCTAAGATTTGCAGGCGGGCGAGTTTCAATGCCTCTTCGGCTAAGTCGGCGTCGCGGATTCGCGATTCGGCTTCGGAGAGGTTTTGTACATTCTCGTTTAGGACGTTGATTTTGTGATTGAGGCGGTTTTCGACTGCACCGAGCTTTGCACGGACGAGCGAAACCTTATTTATCGCGTAGTCGATTTGGTCAATCGCAAGGTTCGCGTCAAGCTGTGTCGAAATGTTTATCTTGTCGCCCGAAAATCCAAGCCCGGCGGCGGTTGTGTTCGGGTCGGCTTCAAGCTCGCCGATTGACTTTTTCCGCGCCGCGTCAGGGTCGTCAAGGAATTTCCAAGCGTCCTCAAAGCCCATATCGAAGGACTTTAAGTCCTTTGTCCTTGCCCCGACTTGAAGATTTAATTCCTCGGAATACTCCATTCCTTGCGCCCCGCCGTCAAACAGCGTGCGCCCGTTAAAATCCGTTCCGGCAATATCGTCAAGCTCCTTGATAAGCTCCGCGAACTCAAGCTGGAGCGAGGCGCGGTCTGTTGCGTTGTCGAAAATGCCGTTCGCGGACTGGGTCGCGAGGGTTTTCATGCGCTGTAATATCGCGTGGGTTTCGGTTAAGGCACCCTCGAAGGTTTCAATCATGTCAACGCCGTCTTCCGCGTTAACGACAGCCTGTGTCATGCCGGCAATCTGCGAACGCATCTTTTCGGAAACGGCAAGCCCGGCGGGGTCGTCACCGGCTCTGTTGATTTTAAGCCCGCTCGAAACACGCCGCATAACCTGCGCAATTGCGTTGTTCGTCATGCCCATGTAACGTATTGTACTCATTGCGGATATGTTTGTAACGAGCGACACAGCAATCCCCCCCCATACATAATATATCGTGCATTATTTTTATTTCTTAATAAAATTTATGTAAATTTTCTTAGCAGAATTTATGTACATTCAACAATAATTTCATTTTTTTATTGACATTCATTAATACTTTGTGCTATAATAAAAATGTATCAGATTAAATTTTAGGCGGAAGGTCAACCCGTGTTTTATAATTATATTTTTGTGGCAGCGGTTGTCGGATGGGGTTCGGCACAGGTTATAAAAACCGTTCTTTATCTTGTTTTTAACAAGGCATTTCGTTTCGAGCGGCTCTTCGGGGCGGGGGGGATGCCCTCATCACATTCGGCGATGGTCTGCGCGGCGATTGCCGCTTGCGCGAGGGTTGAAGCCGTGAATTCGCCGATATTTGCCGCATTCGCTGTCTTCGGGCTTATTACAATGTACGACGCAATGAGTGTGAGACGTGCTTCGGGGCAGCACGCCCAAGCCATAAACCGCCTCAACAAGATGTTCGATCTCCACCCCGAACGCGTTCCCGAACACGACTCAAGAAAACGCAAAAATAAAGAACTGAAGGAATTTTTAGGACACACTCCGCTCGAAGTTTTCTGCGGAGCCCTCCTCGGTATCGGCATTGCCTTTATCGTACCGATTTCGTTATGAACATTATTAACAAGCTTAAAAAAATGAACCTCTTTCAGGTGAAGCAGTTTTGCCGGAAAATCCGCAAGGAAATTATTGCGGCTTGCAAAAAAAACGGCGGGCATCTTGCGCCGAATTTAGGAACGGTTGAGCTTACGGCGGCTCTTTACCGTGTTTTTGATTTTCCGCACGATAAACTTGTCTGGGACGTCGGGCATCAGAGCTACGCCGCGAAGATTATTACCGGCGAGGATCTGCAAAGTCTTCGCGTTGAGGACGGCGTATCGGGATTTTGCCGCCCCGATGAATCCGAATTCACCCCCGTTGTAACCGGACATTCGAGCAATTCTGTCTCTGCCGCCTTAGGGCTTGCGGAAGCGATGGCTATAAAGGGCGACAACCACGCCGCCGTTGCTGTTCTCGGCGACGGGGCATTTACGGGCGGGCTCTGCTTCGAGGGGCTTAACAACGCCGGGAAATCCGGCATGAATATGATTGTCATTCTTAACCAGAACGATATGTCGATCGGGAAGAATGTCGGCGCGGTCGCAAAATATCTAAGCACAATCAGAATCAGCGACAACTACCTCAGGCTAAAACAGCGCGTTAAGCAGAAGCTTGCGACGCTCCCGGTTATCGGCGAGCCAATTGCCGCCGCGATGCTAAAGACGAAAGACGTCTTAAAAAACGCGCTTTATTATAGTTCGACGATGTTTGAACAGCTCGGTTTCGCCTATGTCGGGCCGATCGACGGGCATAATATCCGCGCCCTCGAGGAAGCCCTGACCGCCGCGAAGTCGATTGCGGGGGGCAAGGTTTTAGACCCGCGCCGCCCGGTGCTTGTGCATATCAACACGATTAAGGGGAAGGGCTATAAGCCCGCCGAAAAAAACCCCGGCGCATACCACTCAATCCCCGTTTCGTACAACGAGAACAGCCCGCCGACCGTTTCCGCCGACAGTTTTTCAAGCGTAATCGGGAGCGAACTGTTAAAACTTGCGAAGCGTAACAAGAAAATCGTCGCGATAACGGCGGCGATGAAATATGCGGTCGGGCTTGCGGAATTTTCAAACAAGTTCCCGAAAAGATTTTTCGACGTCGGCATAGCGGAAGCACACGCCGTAACCTTTTCGGGAGGGCTTGCGGCAGGGGGCTTAACCCCGGTTTTCTGCGTCTATTCAAGCTTTTTACAGCGTGCCTACGACCAGATTATACACGATCTTGCGATTGCGAACCTCCACGCGGTTATCTGCGTTGACCGCGCCGGATTTGTCGGCGAGGACGGCGAAACCCATCAGGGGCTTTTCGACATTCCCTTCCTGACGACAATCCCGGGGGTTAAGGTGCTTGCGCCGTCTTCCTTCGCGGAGGCGCGGGCTATGCTTAATGAAGCTGTTAAAGCAGACGGAATCGTCGCCCTGCGTTATCCGAAAGGCAACAGCAACAGCGATTGCGACTATTCCGGTGAGCCTTATAAGTTAATTTCAAACAAGAATAAGTTTTTGGCGATCGGTTACGGCAGACAATTTTGCGAAATGGTTAACGCCGAAGCCTTCGATTTGTTAAAACTTAACCAAATTTTCCCGATTGTCCTCCCCGACGACATAACCGATTATGAGGGTATAGAAGTTTTTGAAGAATCAATGGAGAGCGGCGGAATCGGCGAACATATCGCGGCGAAGCTTTTGTCGAAGGGCTTTTCCGGCAAATTCGGGATAACCGCCGTAACGGGTTTTGTCCCGCAAGCCTCGGTGCAGTCACAGCTTTCGCGTTATAACCTTGACTCTGACGGGGTTAACAGGGTTATGGAAAAGTATTACAAAAAGCCGACAAGGGTCGTCGAAGTAAGCCTTACCGCTGTCCACGCCAACAAGCCCAAGCACAAGAAAAAGAAGTAGAAGTATGCGGCTTGATCTTTACCTTGCGGAAAACGGCTTTGCGGAGAGCAGAGAAAAGGCGAAAACCCTTATAAAATCAGGCGCGGTGACGGTTGACGGCAGGGTTTGCACTAAACCGGCATTTGAAACAAACAATGAAGAAATAAAAATCTCCACCCCCCTAAAATACGTCAGCCGGGGCGGATATAAGCTTGAATTCGCCCTCGACAGTTTTTCTGTAGACCCACGCGGCAAAATCTGCATGGACATCGGCGCATCAACAGGCGGCTTCACCGATTGCCTGTTACAGCGCGGCGCGAAGCGCGTTATTGCCGTTGACGTCGGCACAGCCCAACTCCACCCGTCGCTCTTAGCCGACCCGAGGGTAACTTCAATCGAACAAGCGGACTTTCGCGGCTTAAACCACGAGGGCGAGCCGATCGACCTCTTCGTCTGCGACGTGTCGTTCATCTCCGCAACGAAAATTCTACCGGGGTTGAAAAACCTAATGGGCGAAAATTCGCGGGCGTTAATTTTAATTAAGCCGCAGTTCGAGATTAAATCAAGGCGAAAAAACGGCATTATCAAGGATAAAAAACAGCGAGCCGAAGCCGTCAGCGGCGTTATAGCCGCCGCAGAGGCGTTAGGCTTAAAAAACCATGGCGTAAAGGAATGTCCCTTTACAGGCAAAGACGGGAACATTGAATTTTTCTTGATGGTAAACCTATGAAAATTGTAATTTTTACAAATTCCGAAAAGCTTCACGCCGCCGAAGCCGCGATTGAGGCGGCAAAAATCCTCACGGCGGGCGGTTGCGAGGTTTCGGAGCGTGACATTAACGATTTGAGCGGTTTTTCGCCCGAAATTTTTGACGCGATTATCGTTATCGGCGGCGACGGGAGCATATTGAAGGCGGCGAAACCGGCGGCAGCGAGCGGAACGCCCCTCCTCGGGATAAACACCGGGCGGCTCGGGTTTATGGCGTCGATTGAGCGGACGGAACTTGCGCTTTTAACAAAACTCGTTTCGGGCGATTACGCTATTTCGGAGCGAATGAGGATTGCGGGATTTGTGGTGCGTGATGGTGCGGTTACAAGCGAAGTCACCGCGACAAACGAAATTTCCGCAATCCGCCCCGTCTCGAAGATAACCGATTTTGTCGTTTCCGCCGGGGGGGCAGAGCTTGACTTCCACACCGTTTGTGCTTTCCGCGCCGACGGGCTGTTGGTCGCGGCTCCCACGGGTTCGACAGCGTATGCCCTCGCGAACGGCGGCGCAATCATCGAGCCGAACGCCGATTGCATGGAACTCACGCCGATCTGTGCCCACACCCTCTCGATGCGCCCGATAATCTTTTCGGGGAAGACGATTTTGCGGATTGAAAATAACCTCACCGCCGCCTATTCCGAGTCAGAGCCGGTGCAGATTGTCGCGGACGGCGTGTTTTCCGCGAACATGGCGGCGGGCGACACGCTTTTTATAAAAAAATCCGATAAACCGCTGCGGCTTATTGACCTTAAGCCAAACGTCTTCTACGAGTCGGTTAACGGCAAATTATTCCAGAGCTTGAAGGGATAAATTTTATGAAAGCCGCCCGACAGGACGCCATAAACCGCCTCATAGCCGTGCATGACATAACGCAGCAGAGCGAACTTTTAGAGCTTCTTGCCAAATCAGGAATAAACTGCACACAGGCGACGCTCTCTCGGGACCTTTCGGAAATGGGCGTGAAAAAAGTCCGCGAGGGCGGGAAGCTCCTTTATCGGATACCGCAAAAAACAGCCCCATCGGTCTTAACCGTCGGGATTGTTGATGTGCGGCTTGCCGGAAATATCGCCGTGATTTTGTGCGAAGCCGGGGCGGCGGCGGCAGTCTGCGTAAGGATTGACGAGGCATACGGTCATGAACTTGTCGGGACAATCGCCGGCGACGACACGATATTTTGCGCCCTCGAGACGGTTGAAGCGGCGAAGCGTTTCGCGGCTAAACTACGCGGAATGTTAAGCGGGTAATTTGCGGAGGTTTAATTTGGAAAAAAGCTCAATGGTAAGGAATAACCGCCCGGAAACGCTGTTCAAGCGCGGCTTAAAGGGCGTTGGCTATCTTTTTCTTTCGCAGATTTTAACCTTCTTTATTAACGTTTCTTTCACGGCACTGTTAAGCAGGTTTATACTGCTTTTAATATTTGCGTGCGTTTGTACAACCTGTATAACCCTCGGGCTGATGTTTAACTGGAGCTATAACTGCGCGAAGACGGACGAAGCCTTAGACAGACAGGGTTCAAAGCCGTTCGATAAATTTATGCCCGCAAAAATGAGTGTCATCGCCGGGGCAATTCCACTCATTCTTTATATAATATTAGTCCTCAGCAAGGCGGGCGTTATCCCGAATTTTCTCCCGTTTTATACCATTCTTTCCAACTGGCAGCTGCCGTTTCGGGCGTTGTTCACCGCCTCAATCGACGTTGCGGACATAAGCATTTGGGGCATGGTCGGGTTCGGCTTTTTAACGCTTCTTATCCCTGCGGCGGTCGCAGTTACCTATGTTTTGGTAAAACGCGGCTTCGATATTTCCAAATATATCTACGAGAAAAAGGGCTAAACCTGAACGCTGCTGTATTCGCAAAGCCCGGAGAAGATTGTGAAGGCGACGTTCGACTGGTATTCCGGGGTAACGAGAAGCGCCGCTTCGTCAGGGTTTGAGAGGAAGCCGCATTCGATCATTATCGTCGGGTTCGAGCAATAATAACAGAGGAAAAGTTCGTTCCCGCAGAGCTTAATCTCGCGCTCGTTGTAGGGCTGAATTGTGGTTGCGAATTTTTCCTGCATAATCTGCGCCAAAAGCTCGTTGTCTTCGTTGCTGTCGGAGTAAAACATCTGTGCGCCCTTATAGCGCGGGTCGGTATACATATTTTGGTGGACGGAGACGCAAACCGCGCCGGGATAGCTGTTAAAAATTTCAAGGCGATTATCCATATCCGAAACCTTCTGGTTGCGAATCCCGGTTACGCCCTTGTCGTAGATTGACTTATCCGTCTCGCGGGTTAAAACCGTGTCGTAGCCGTAAAGCGTCGCAATCCCGTCGAGGGACTTTATAATGTTAAGGTTGATGTTTTTTTCAACGTCCCCGTTAGCGGAGGAACAGCCCCCGTCAATTCCGCCGTGTCCTGCGTCAAGCACAAGCACCGGCTTTTTTGCAGGCTCGCCGTCCGCCCCCGTCATAACCGACACCGCCGGAATCATATTTATAACCGCAACGGCCAAAACCGCCGCACAGATAACAAAAGCACCTGCGATAAACCACACGTTCCATCTTCCGAGCCTTTTTTTCATATAATCACCCGCAAAAAATTATTCTTTACTAAAATTATGTTAAAACTTTCTACAATATGACAAGCCTTGGGGTAAATATGTCTTCTAAATCAGCAAAAACAATTTTTATATGCCGCGAATGTGCCTACGAATCGACAAAATGGCTCGGGAAATGCCCGGAATGTACTGCTTGGAACAGCTTTGAAGAAACGGTGCAGAGGGTTGCTCCGAAAGCGTCGGGGAAAGCCGGCGTAGGGAAGTCTGCGGCGGGGTTATCCGGCGGCGGCAATTATTCCGTCGGCGCGGCGGAAACTTTTACCCTCAAAGACGTCGGAACAACCGACGATATCCGCTACGACACAGGCGTTGCCGAACTCAACCGCGTTTTGGGCGGCGGGCTTGTTAAGGGGTCGCTTATACTCCTCGGCGGCGAGCCGGGAATCGGGAAGTCAACGCTTCTGCTTCAAATCTGCGGCAAGTTTAATTCGTCACTTTCGATACTCTATATTTCGGGCGAAGAGAGCCTGAGGCAGATTAAACTTCGGGCGAAACGCTTGGGAGTAATGAACGAAAAACTGCTCCTTGCTTCCTGTAACGACGCCGAAAACGTGTCTGACACAATCTTAGCGGGGAAACCCGACATTGTAATTATCGACTCGATCCAGACCATGCATACCGAGACTGCGAACGGCACTTCCGGCAGTATTTCGCAGGTTCGGGAATGTACCAATATTTTCATGCGGACGGCGAAAACGCTCGGGATACCGATTTTCCTTGTCGGTCACGTCAACAAGGACGGCGGAATTGCCGGTCCGAAGGTTATGGAACATATTGTCGATACGGTTTTGCAGTTTGAGGGTGACAAAAACTATACTTATCGTATATTAAGGGCGGTTAAAAACAGATACGGCTCAACGAACGAAATCGGCGTTTTCGAGATGACCGATGCGGGCTTAAAGGAAGTCCCGAACCCGTCGAAGGTTATGCTTGAGGGCAGAGTTCGCGACATTTCCGGGAACTGCGTCGCCTGTATTATTGAGGGCTCACGCCCGCTTCTGACCGAAGTTCAGGCGCTTGTGACGAAATCTGCCGCGAATTTCCCGGCGAGGATTGCGACAGGGCTTGCTTTCGGGCGGCTTAATATACTGCTTGCGGTGCTTGAAAAGCGGGCGGGGCTTTATTTTTCGAGGCTTGACGTCTTCGTAAACATAATCGGCGGAATACGCCTTGACGAGCCGGCGGGCGACCTGCCGCTCGCGATTGCGCTTATTTCGGCAATTTATGACAAGCCGATTGACGCCGGAACCGACAGCACAATGGCTTTCGGCGAAATCGGTCTCGGCGGCGAGATCCGAAACGTCCCGAACGCTTCCGGCAGAATCCGCGAAGCCGCAAGGCTCGGCTTTTCGCGCTGTATTGTGCCGAAAGCCTGCATGGGCGAAAAATTGCCGAAAGGGATTGAAATAATTCCCATTACACATATTAACGAACTGCTGAAGCTTTTCGGAGTAAATAATCGCACTTGACAAACGCGCTTTTTTGTGATAGAATTAGAATGTAATATTATTACCGCAAGGATTATATATGAAAACCTACGATTTAGTAACCCCGGCGGGGACTTCCGACCTTCTTCCCGAGAAGGTTAAAATCCTCCGCGAAATAGAGCGGGGGCTTTCTGCCCTCTTTGCCGAAAACGGCTTTTTGGAGATTATGACGACGGAACTTGAGTTCATGGACGTCTTTAACGCGAAGAGCCGACATTTCCCGCCCGAGGGTTTATATAAGGCGATCGACGACAAGGGCAGAATTTTAGCCCTCCGCCCCGACTCAACCATGCCTATCGCACGGCTTGCCGCGAGCAGGCTTAAAGCGTATTCCGAGCTTCGGCTTTTTTATAACCAGAAAGTCTTCCGCAATTCCCCGGGGGGTCGCCGCCGCAATGACGAACTGCGGCAGATGGGCGTTGAGTTTATCGGCGGAGTAGACATTGAAAAAACCGACCTCGAGGCGGCAAAACTTGCCCTTGACGTCTTTAAGCTTCTGCCGGACAGCACAAAATGCATCTTGGAAATCGGCGACATCGGCATAACAAAGATGCTCCTTGACCTCTTGACGGTTGACGCCGACACGAAAGAGCTTATACGCAACGCAATTGAATCAAAAAACACGCCGGAGCTTACCGAAATTCTCCACAGTGTGGACGGCGCGGTTGATATAAAAGAAGCGGTACTAAAGCTTCCGCGGCTTTTCGGAACGGACTCTGCCTTCGACAAGGCGTTCGTTATAATTGCTGACGAGAGCATCCGCGAACGTTTATTGCGCCTCCATCGCTTCTATCTTGAGCTTGTCGCGGCGAACACCCGCGAGAACACGAAGATAACCGTTGACCTCGGCTTCGCGAACAAGATGGATTATTATACCGGGAACGTCCTGCGCGGTTTTATCGAGAACGCCGGCGAAGCCCTCATCAACGGCGGGCGTTACGACAACCTCATCGGCGAGTTCGACCCCGAGGCGGCGAAGCCCGCAACCGGTTTTGCCGTAAACATGGATATTTTTGCAAGCGTTTTTGAGAAAAAACACGCGCCTGATAACACTGCCGATGTTTTATCGAAACTTTCGTCGCAGATTTCGTGCGTTGCCCCCGAACATACCCTCCGAATTGCGCTGACAAAAGGCAGACTTGAGAAGAACGCCGTTAAGCTCTTTGAGGACCTCGGCTTTGACTGCACCGAAATTCACGATAAGGGCAGACGGCTTATCCTCACCGTTAAGGGGACGGATTATTCTTTTGAAGCGGTGCTTGCAAAGCCGAATGACGTTATAACTTATGTTGAATCGGGGGTTTGTGACCTCGGGATTGTCGGGAAAGACACCATCTTAGAAGACGGCGGAAAATTTTTCGAGCTTCTTGATTTAGGCTTCGGAAAATGCAGATTTGCGGTTGCCGGTAAGGCAGGGCAAAAGGACAAAACCCCGATAAAAACAGTTGCGACAAAATATCCGGCAGTCGCAAGAAGCTATTTTGACGCTCTCGGTGCGGATATTGATATTGTCAAAATCGAGGGCAGTGTTGAGCTTGCACCGCTCCTTAAACTCAGCGACGCTATTGTGGATATTGTCGAAACCGGCTCAACCCTTGTTGAAAACGGGCTCGAAGTCTATGAAGACATAGTCCCCCTGTCGGCATGGCTTATTGCGAACCGCGTCAGTCTTAAAATGTACCGCGACACCATAAAACAGCTCATCAAAAGCATTAAGGAAAAACAAAAGGAGCAAACCTCATGAATATAACAAAAATTATCGCCGACGGAAAAACCGAGTCGGAGTACCTTAAAAGCGTTCGCGACAGAGGCGTACAAACGGATAAGGAAGTCACCGCCGTTGTCGCCGAAATTATCGAAGCGGTGAGAACAAGAGGCGATGCCGCCGTTAATGAATATACCGAAAAGTTTGACGGGAAATTGCCTGAATATATCGAAGTACCAAGAGATGTTATTAACGATGCCTTAACCGAAGCGGACGAGGGCTATGTTAACGCTTTGCTTAATGCAATACAAAACATAACCGATTACCACTCCAGACAAAAAGAGCAGTCGATGATTGTACCAATGGATAACGGCTGTATTCTCGGGCAGCGTGTGAGAGGGCTTGCAAGGGCGGGGATTTACGTGC
>JAISIH010000069.1 GCA_031262105.1 Ruminococcus sp.
TCTTTCTGAAAATGTCAGGAGCTTTATTTTTGGATTTTTAGAGAATGATTAAAACTTTTCTGAAAATATCGGGGTTAATTTATTTTTTTGTAAATTATTAAAATCTTTTTAAAAATGTAGGGGGAGATAAGGGGAGAGGGGGGCAACCTGAGTACAATCTTGTCTCCACGACTCTAACGCCTGTGCGGGTACTCTTGTTTCCCCCCGCCCCCCTTCCCTCCCCTCTGCACTCTCCTCCTAACCCCTCACCCCCCTTCCATGGGGGAGCGAAAATGAGTTTGTTGGCGTTGCCACGGTGCTGAGGTGGGGAACTCGGTTGGGCGACAGCTATGTTGGAGTGGGGGAAAAAAGAGGCGAGGTAAAAATACACATCGCGGCACGAGGAAAAGAAGTTGGCGCGGCGAAACATTGCGCGGGTTGGCGTGGGGAAAAAAGAGGCGGGGCGTTGCGCGGGGCGAAAGAGCTTTCGCGGCGGGCTCGGCGTTTGTGCGGGGAGCGTACAGAGTTGCCCAGCATTTTTATTTACCGCACCTTGGAAAGGGGGAGAGGGGTGGGGGGGAGTGCAGAGGGGGAGGAGGGGGGAGGGGGAAAACAAGAGTACCCGCACAGATGTTAAGCTCGTGGAGACAAGATTGTACTCAGGTTGTCCCCCTCTCCCCTTTTCCCCCTTTGCAGATTACGTCAGTATAAATTGTATGCCAACCCCCGGGCGCGATTATGTCAAAGCCGCACGCTGTTAAGTCTGATTTTTTGGTTCTAAAATGCGACATATCATCAATATGTACAGGAATTATCATGCCCGGATTAAGCTGCTCACAAAACTGTTCAAGCATTGCGGCTGACATTGTAAGCAGGCCTCCGAATTTATCTGCGCGGACCTCCCCGAGATTCGCGACAAGCAAATCAATTCGCGGGAAAGATGTTTTTACAGCCTTAACAACGTCTTTGTGAAAAACGGTGTCCGAAGTAAAATAAATGAAAAATTCATCATGGCTGTTTGATATCCTCACCACATATCCGCTGACTGCGCCGGACACGGCTCTGACAAGCGGGTTGCTTGCGTGGTATGCGGGAACGGCGGTTATGCTTACATTAAAATCGGTAAAGTTAAATTCCTTTGTTTTGCCATATGCAAGCGGAATGTTATTATAATCCTTAAAATCGCCGCCACCGGCATAATTCGGGTGCATTATAACCGGCACGTTTTTGTCAATTTTCTCAGCTCCCAATTTGTCAAAATGGTCTTCATGAAGATGTGTTATAAGCCAAAGAGCGGTATCGTCAAAAAGAGCATCATCATAGATCGGCGGCGCGGTTCTTGCCGCTTCAAAAGATTTGAAACTCATAGTAGAGCCTTGCGGCGACAGCGCCGGGTCTATCGCGATGGCGGTGCCGCCGTTTATTCTGATAAGGCAGGTTGCGATACCGACGTTATAAAATTCAATTGTCAATTGCGGCTGCCCTCCTGTTACGTCAGCTTATATTCAAACTTATCCTTAGGAAGTTCGTCGGGGACTGACATATTGTAATTGCCGGAGAAGCACGCGTCACAAAGGGTTAAGCCCGCCCCCTCCGCTATGCGGTTAACGTTTTCTATCGAGAGGAAACCGAGGGTGTCTGCGCCGATTTGCGCCCTTATGCCGTTTAAGTCCATCTTGCAGGCAATGAGGTTTTCGCGGCTGTCTATGTCTGTGCCGAAGAAGCAGGGGTTCTTAAACGGCGGCGAACTTACACGCACGTGGATTTCTTTCGCGCCGGCTTCGCGGATAAGGTTTATAATGCGACGGGAGGTTGTACCCCGCACAATGCTGTCGTCAACGAGGATTACACGCTTGTCCTTTACAGTTCCCGAAAGGGCGTTGAGCTTAATCCGCACGGAATCGGTGCGGTCGGTTTGTGTCGGCTGGATAAAGGTTCTGCCCACGTAACGGTTCTTGATAAACCCTACCCCATAGGGTATGCCGGAAGCCCTTGATAACCCCAGCGCGGCGTCTAAACCGCTGTCCGGAACGCCGATTACGACGTCGGCATCGACAGGATATTCCTCCCAGAGGTATTCGCCCGCCTTAAGCCGTGCTTTGTGGACGCTCGAGCCGGCGATTACCGAGTCGGGGCGGGCAAAATATACGTATTCAAAGACGCAGAGCGACGGCTTAACCTTGCCGACGTGTGTTTTAATGCTCCGAACGCCGCCCTCGTCGATTATGACGATTTCGCCCGGCTCGACGTCGCGGATAAACTTCGCGCCGATTGTGTCGAACGCGCAGGTTTCGGAGGCGATTACGAAGGCTTGCTCCCCTAATTTCCCGAGGGAAAGGGGTCTGTAGCCGTTCGGGTCGCGGACTGCGATTAGCTTTTTCGGCGACATTATCACAAGCGAATACGCCCCGCGAAGCTTTTCCATCGCCTTTTCGACAGCTTCTTCAATCGACGGCATAACAAGCCGCATTTCGGTTATCGCATAGGATATAACCTCGCTGTCGTTCGTCGAGTGGAAAATTCCGCCGCGAGACTCGTATTCGTGGCGCAGTTCGGACGCGTTCACGAGATTACCGTTGTGGGCAATTGCAAGCGGACCCTTCATATGGCGGACAACCATCGGCTGGATATTAGCCCTTGACGCCGCGCCCGTTGTCGAATAACGCACGTGACCGACCGCGATATTGCCGTGCCCGATTTTATGAAGCTGTTCACGGGTGAAAACGTCATGCACAAGCCCCTCGTCCTTGTGGTAAGAAAACACGCCCTTGTCATTCACGACAATTCCGCAGGCTTCCTGACCGCGGTGCTGAAGCGCATACAAGCCAAGGTAAGTCTGCACCGCAACATCGGCGGTTACATCGGAATAAATGCCGAAAACGCCGCACTCTTCGTGTATAGAATTAACCATAATTAATCCCCCAATACGCGTTTGGAAATCTCCTGATAAGCTTCAACCTCGCCGCCGAGCGAACGGCGGAAGCGGTCTTTATCGAGTTTCTCGCGGGTATCCTTATCCCAGAAGCGGCAGGTGTCGGGGGAAATTTCGTCCGCTAAGACTATCTCGCCGGTCGAAGTTTTCCCGAATTCGAGCTTGAAGTCAACAAGGATTATGTTGTCGGCAAGCAGGTATTCTTTTAGGATTTCGTTAACCTTAAAGCTAAGTTCCGCAAGGGTTTTAAGCTCCGCATCGGTCGCTATTCCCAAGGCTTTTATGTGATAATCGTTAATCATCGGGTCGCCCAAGGCATCGTCTTTGTAGGAAAATTCGAGGGTTGGGCTTAGAAGATCCTTGCCCTCGGGAACGCCGAAACGCTTAGAAAAGCTCCCCGCCGCGATATTCCGCACAATAACCTCAAGAGGAATTATCGAAACGCGCTTAACAATCGCTTCGCGGTCCGAAATTTCCTCGATAAAATGGGTCGGAACGCCCTTTGTCTCGAGCATTTTCATCAAAAAATTCGTTAGCTTGTTGTTTATAACGCCCTTGCCGGAAATTGTGCCTTTCTTTTCGCCGTTGAAGGCGGTTGCGTCGTCCTTATAATCGACGATAACAAGGTCGGGGTCGGAAGTCGCGAAAACCTTTTTCGCCTTCCCCTCGTAGATTTGTTCACCCTTAATAATGTTCATAATTTTTTACATCTCCTTTAATTTTTCTGCGATTGCCTTATCCTTTGCGAGAACGTCGGCTTCCATCTTAAATTTATACGTTTCGAGATATGATGCTAATTCGTCGTCCGAGACCGCTAAAATCTGAATCGCAAGGAGGGCGGCGTTCTTCCCGCCGTTAATCCCGACGGTTGCGACGGGGACTCCCGGCGGCATCATGACGGTTGACAAAAGCGCGTCGAAGCCCTCGAGGGTCGATTTTATCGGTATTCCGATTACCGGCAGGGTTGTGTTCGCGGCTATAACTCCGGCGAGATGTGCGGACATTCCCGCTGCGCAGATTATTACGCCGAAGCCGTTCGCGAACGCTGACCGCGCAAACGCTGTTGCAACTTCGGGTGTGCGGTGTGCGGAATAGACGTGTGCCTCGTAATCAATCCCGAACTCGCGGAATATCGCGATTGCCTGTTCTGCTATCGGCAGGTCCGAATCAGACCCCATTATTACCGCAATTTTTTTTGACATAATATTATCCTCTCATGAAAATATAAAACGCCGTTATTTTAACGGCGCGGGGGTGCAATTATAGAGGGGGTGCGTCCAAGAAAACAGGATAAAAACAGTCGCATAGCTTTTCCCTCCTACTATAAGCATTATAGCACGCTTTACGGCGTTTGTCAAGGGGGTAAATTGTAATTTATTTGTGAAGAAATGAGGGCTAAATGCTTAAGCCTTGTTGGAGTTTTTGTATATCTGTTAATGACAGTTCAGTTGCTTGTGAAATATAGGAAAGAGGAATATTTAACGATAAAAGATTTTTAGCAATTGCGTACGATCTCTGTTTAGAAGCTCGTTCTTCTGTCTCGGCGATCAATTTATGTTTCGCTATAGATTCATTAAGCCAAGAATCAAGCCGTATCCGTGCAACTTCACGCATACGCTCGTCGGCGTTCATTGCAATGGTTACGTCCGCCGCCTTGTTTATTACGGTATCGCCCTGAGATTTTACCATAAGAAGTTCCTCCTTTGTATCTATTGTAAAGAACCGGAGCCAGCGTTCAAGCCGCGTTACCGTCACTTCCGGGAGCTTTTTCGTCTCGAAATAGTGAATCTGCCATTTATCGGTAACCGCCTCGCCCGTCTCTTTTATTATCGGGAAAACGGTGCTTTTATATCCGCCCGACTCGAAAAGATTAAACTGCAAAACGTTTATGCAGATAGTTTTAAGGAGTGCCTTGTAGTCCTTCCCCGCCTTGAAACCTTCCGTAAAAAGCTTCGAACAGTTAAAGACCGAGCGTTCTTTATAATTGTGTTCGTCGTGATTTTGCATCTCAACGTTGATTTTTTCGCCCGTCACCGTTTCAACAAGCAGATCAAGCCTTGCGAATTTATCCTGATAACTTTCCGGCAAGAGCTCCGGGTTAAGTACCTTTATATCCGCAAAAAAACTTGAATCGACTTCCATAACGACAGATAAAAAGTCCTGTAAAAGGTCGATGTTTCGGGCGAACAATGCCTTAAATATCGCGTCAATCCGCGGGGTTACAAGTAGTTTTTCTTCCATAACTATATTATATAACATATTTTCCTGTTTGTCAAGCAGAAAATTTATCGTATCATCATGCCTAAACGCGAGCATATGCGAGCAAATCGGCGTTATCGCGAGGAAACCCCGAAAATTATTGAAAATTCTGCGAAAATATCGCTTGACAAGGCTCTGCACAGAGTTTATAATTAAAAAGCTGTTTTATGCAATACCATAAATTTAAGGAGAAAAAGAATGTCAACATATATGCCGAAAACTTCCGACATAACCCGGAAGTGGTACGTTATTGATGCGGCGGATAAGCCTCTCGGACGCGTTGCGGCGGCGGCGGCTACAATTCTTCGCGGGAAGAACAAGCCTACTTTCGCACCCCACGCTGACTGCGGCGACCACGTTGTTATTATCAACTGCGCAAAAGCAGTTTTAACAGGCAAAAAGCTTGAACAGAAGGTTTATTATCACCACAGCGGCTGGATAGGCGGCCTTAAAGAGGTAAAATATTCCGACATGATGAAGAATAACCCCGAGCGGGCTATGCTTCTTGCAGTCGGCGGAATGTTACCGAAAAATACTGTCGGCAGAAAGTCCCTCACAAGATGCAGAGCCTATGCCGGCGATACTCACGAACAGACGGCTCAAAAGCCCGAAGCGTTCCAGATTTAAGGGAGGATTATTATGTACGAATCATCAGTTCCGTTTTTCTACGGCACAGGCAGAAGAAAGTCCTCCGTTGCGCGTGTACGCCTCATCGCAGGCTCCGGCAATATAACCGTGAATAACCGCGCTATCGACGACTACTTCGGTCTCGAAACACTCAAGCTTATCGTTCGCCAGCCCCTCGTTTTAACAGGGAATGACGCGAAACTCGACGCTATCGTTACCGTTTCCGGCGGCGGCGTTACAGGTCAGGCAGGTGCAATCCGCCACGGCGTTGCCCGCGCATTACTCAAATTCGACGAAACAACCCGTCCGGCACTCAAAAAAGCCGGCTTCCTCACCCGCGACCCGCGCATGAAAGAACGTAAAAAATACGGTCTTAAGGCTGCGAGACGCGCTCCGCAGTTTAGTAAGAGATAATTACGGATTAAAAATCTCCGCCGTTCGGTGGGGATTTTTTAATTTTAGCTTTACATTAACGTCATTTTGTGGTATAATAACAACATGAAGCCATACAAAGTTTTTTCCGGCACTCGCATAATCCGCGTTCTTATCACCGCCGCGCCTTTTTTGATGATAATATTCTGCGCGGTTTTTTACCTGCTCAATTTTTCGCACCTCGGGACGGCGGGGCTTATTTCCGCGGTTACGCGCTATAAACCCTCAAACCTCTTTATCGGCGCGATTGTTATTATCGGGCTGTACGGCTTAAAATCGCTTTCGATGATCTTCCCGATGGTTGTTCTTGTCGTTGCCTCCGGGATTATTTTTGATAATCTTGCTGTTGCGCTTACCGTTAATTTTTTCGGCGTAATGCTGCAAATAACCCTGCCGTATCTTATCGGGCGTTATGCCGAGCGAGAATTTGTCGGGAAGCTTTTAGCGAGGCACAAGAACCTTAAAAAAGCCCAAGAATTCGGGCTTGAGAATGAAATTTTCGTAAGCTATTTTTTGCGCGTTATAAATGTTCTGCCCTGCGATGCGGTCAGTATGTATTTCGGGGCAACCGGGATTTCGCCGAAAAAATATTACATCGGGTCTATGCTCGGGATTTTACCCGGAATGATCGTTACAACCATTGCCGGGGGGGCGGTTACAGAGCCGACGTCTCCGCAGTTTATCGTCTCCGTTTCCGTCGAAGTCGCATTCGCGGTCGGGTCGGCGATTTACTATTATTTTTACAAGAAGAGGAAGCGCAAGGTTGGGTAGAGTTATTGTAGTGGGGGCTGGACACGCCGGGGTTGAAGCGGCTTTGGCGGCGGCAAGACTCGGTTGTGAAACGCTGATGTTTTCGATAAGCCTTGACAATATCGCGAATATGCCCTGCAACCCCTCTATCGGCGGGACTGCAAAGGGGCATCTTGTCCGCGAGATTGACGCGCTGGGCGGCGAGATGGGGCGTGCGGCGGACGAATGTTTCCTCCAGAGCCGTATGCTAAACCTCTCGAAAGGCGCGGCTGTCCATTCGCTCCGCGTTCAGGCTGACAGGGTGCGTTATCACACGCATATGAAAGCTATATGCGAGAATACGCCGGGGCTTCGGGTTATTCAAGGCGAGATTGTCGGGCTTAAAGTTTCCGACGGCGAGGTTACCGGCGTAACTTCTGCGGCGGGGGTTTTTTATCCTTGCGAGACGGTTATAATCGCAACCGGCACGTACCTTAACGGGCTTTGCCATATCGGGGAATACCATGTCAAATCCGGTCCGGACAATGTTCTTCCGGCAACAGGGCTAACTTCTTCCTTGCGCGAACTCGGCATTACTGTTCGTCGGTTTAAGACAGGAACGCCCGCGCGTGTACATAAGCGGTCGATTGATTTTTCGGGCTTAACGGCGCAAAAGGGCGACGACGATATTACTCCTTTTTCCTTTGAAAACGAGGGCAAAATTTTTAAGAATATTGTCGAATGTTTTGTAACCTATACTAACGAAAAAACGCATGAGGTTATAAGGGCGAATCTGCACCGTTCGCCGATGTTTAGCGGGATTATCGAGGGCGTCGGTCCGAGATATTGCCCGTCGATTGAAGATAAGGTTGTGCGGTTTTCGGACAAATCCCGGCACCAGATTTTCTTAGAGCCGATGGGGACCTCTACCGAGGAATATTACCTTCAGGGCATGAGTTCGTCGCTTCCGTTTG
This sequence comes from Ruminococcus sp., assembly GCA_031262105.1. GTDB lineage: Bacteria > Bacillota > Clostridia > Oscillospirales > Ruminococcaceae > JAISGY01. The sequence goes on from JAISIH010000069.1 coordinate 7,933, forward strand.
ACGTTCAAGAGGAGTTTATCCACACCATCAAGGGGCTTGAAAACGCCGAAATTATGCGACCGGCATACGCCATCGAATACGACTGTATCGACCCTACGGAATTAAACCATGCGTTGCAGTTCAAGAGCATTAAGGGGCTTTTTTCCGCCGGGCAAACGAACGGCACTTCCGGCTATGAGGAAGCGGCGGCGCAGGGTTTAATCGCCGGGATAAATGCGGCAAGATACGTTTTTGGTCAGGCTGAAATAACGTTAACGCGAGACTCTTCTTACATCGGGACCTTAATCGACGACCTTGTTATAAAGGGGGTAAACGACCCCTACCGCATGATGACGAGCCGTTCGGAATATCGTTTGTTGCTTCGTCAAGACAACGCCGACGAGCGTTTAACGCACCTCGGGCATGAAATCGGGCTTATTTCGGACGAGCGTTATACGCGGTTCCTCTCGAAAATGGCGGCGGTTGAGGCGGAGGTAAAGCGGCTTGAAACTACGACAATTGCCCCGTCAGACAGGCTTAACGCGATTCTTACTTTGCGGGGAACTTCTCCGATTACGACCGGGGTTAAGCTCTCGGACCTTATAAAACGTCCGCAGATTTGTTACGACGATTTGCGCGAGGTTGACACGGGGCGGTTAGATTTGCCGAAAGCCGTTGTTGACGAAGCCTCAATACGCATTGAATACGCCGGCTACATTAACTTGCAGCTTGAGGCGGCGGCGCGTATGCGGAAGCTTGAGGCAAAAAAATTGCCCGAGGATATTGACTACAAAGACGTCAGGGGGCTGTCGCTTGAGGCTTCCGAAAAGCTCCCCAAAACCGCTCCGAAAACCTTCGGGGAGGCTTCGCGGATTTCGGGTGTAAGCCCCGCCGACCTTGCCGTTTTGGCAATTTATTGCAAAGGATAGATTATGCTGCCTTCATTTGAAACCGCGCAAAAAATCTTCGCGGAATTTGAAATTAACCTTACCGAAACAGAGTATGCGGCGTTTTTGACCTATGCGGAATTTATGGTCGAATACAACAAAAAGGTTAACCTCACCGCGATAACAGAGCCGCACGACATTTTGGTTAAACACTTCCTCGACAGCGTTATTCCGCTGACTTACATTGAATTCGAGCCGGGCTTCACCCTTCTTGACATAGGCACGGGGGCGGGCTTCCCCGGGGTTCCCATGGCGATAATGCACCCCGAGCTTTCGCTTACCCTCATGGATGCGAACGGCAAGAAAATTACGTTTTTAACCGAGCTTTGCGAAAAACTTCGCGATACAATCCCGCTTAACGTGAAAATTGTCAAGGGCAGGGCGGAAGACTGCGCGAGGGGGGAACTTCGGGCGGCGTTTGATATTGTGACGGCGAGGGCTGTTGCGCCGCTTTCACAGCTTGCAGAATACGCCATGCCGTATGCTAAAATCGGCGGCACGTTTTTAGCACTTAAAGGGGCGTCCGAGAGCTATGAACAGGGGGCGGCGATGGTTGAAGAACTCGGCGGCGACCTTGCGGATTTTGTCGAATACAACCTGTCGGGCGGGGACCTGCGGCGGCTTTTCATAATCGAAAAGATTGACATTACGCCTAAAAAATACCCGCGTTCAAACGCCCAGATAACCGCGCGGAAAGCCCCTCGCCGTTAAGTCGGCTGCTGATAAAAATCTCCAGCTCGCGCTTGTTTTAAGTTAAAGGTAAAAAGATGAACGAAGATTACAAAAGAGCCTATTCATACGCCCTCTATCTGCTCGACGAGAAGAGTTATTCCGCCGCGAAGATGCGGGATAAGCTTTCTGCGAAGTATTCGGGGGCTGTCGCGGAGTCGGTCGTCGGGCGGCTGACCGCCGAGGGCTACATAAACGACTTCAAGTTCGCCTCCCACGCGGCGGAGTATATGCGCGAGGTTAAAAAATTCGGCGCGTACCGCATCAAGCAGGAGCTTTTGGCAAAGGGCATCGACCGCGAGACGGTCCTTGACGTCTGCAAAACCCTCGATTCGGACGAAACCGAGGCTATCAAAGCGCGGATTCGGAAGAATTATTCCGATAAGCTCGGAACTCCGGCAGGGGAGCAGAAGATACAAGCCGCAATGTCCCGCTACGGCTTCAAATTCTCCGACGTTTCGCGAGCATTAAGGGAGCTAAAAGAGGAACTTATTACAAATTAGTGGAAAAAACCGTCGTAAAGGCGGTTTTTTTATTTCTATACAATATAACTAAAAATCGAATAGAACATTTGTTCGTTTCGGAGAATTACCTCAAACACGAAAAATATTTCTTGACTTTCGGAAGAAAATGTGGTATAATAGGGCTACAGCAGAAGAAAAGGAACATAAACACGAAACAATTTTCCGACAACGGAGGACGTATGATTAAACTTGCTTCTATTATAAATATTCCCGGGGAAGTCACAGCGCAGTCAAAACCCGTTTGCTTTAACTGCGGCTCGAAAATTTATCCCGGCGATACAATCTACATAATCGACAGCGAAAGATACTGCGAAGAATGTGTCGAAGTCGTCGAATTCGAGGACTTCGCCGTATGAAAAGAAAACGTGACCGCCAGACCGACGAGGTCGAAGCCGCAATCCTCCGCCGCGCCGTCGGCTACACCGTTCACGAAATTACCCTCACCGAAAACCCCGAAACCGGCGAATGCGACCGCCCCGCAAAAGTCGTCAAAAAAGATGTCGCCCCGAACGTTCAAGCCGCGCTTCTGTGGCTTAAAACTTTCCGCCCGGAAATTTGGGCGAAACAAGTGGGAACGGACGAGAGCGAGGAAGCGGTTGCGTTATATAAGGCTTTGGATTTAGCGGCTGGGGGAGGGGAGGAGGAGTGACCTCCCCCTCCCCTCCCCCAGACCCCC
>JAISIH010000004.1 GCA_031262105.1 Ruminococcus sp.
TGTCAAGGGTTATAACCTTCTTGTAGATTATGCTCGAAAAATCAAACAGCGTGCTGAAATTAACGGCATAAGTTCCCTTGACCCGCTACCTAAACTTAAATAGGAGGTTAATTATGGCAAGTGACAGCGAATTAAAAAATACCTACACTCTTCAATATCAAGAACTATTAGACATTATTGAGAATTTGAACAAGGATCACCCCGAAGATGTACACGGATACAACGCTTTTGTAAAACTTGCGAGGAAAGTATTTCAACGCGCAAGTATTGTTGGTGTTGATTCCCTCGACCCCACCCCCCCAATGAAATAGAACCACAAAAACCGCCGAAAGTAATTTCGGCGGTTTTAATATTTCGCGAAAAAATCAATAACAATAATTGACGAAAGTCTTTCGGGGAGGGGGTTTGGGGGAGGGACGATTGGGTCACCAAGCGCCCCTCCCCCAACGTACTCCCTATACGTTAAACAGTAAATCAGCGTAGGTGGGGTAGGGCCAGAGAGCTTCGGGGGTAATTGTTTCGAGGTCGTCGGCGGAAGCGCGGAGTTCCTGCATGGCGCAGAAGACGTCGGAGCGGTAGTAGGCGGCGATGGCGTGGGTATCGCCGGCGTCTTTTGCTTTGAGGAGGGTATCTTCGAGTTTTTCTATACCGGAGAGGATGGCGGTGTTGAGGGCGGAAACTTTTCCGGCGACGAATTTTTCGGCATCGGCGGGGATATCTGCCTTTATTTTTGCGTTAACGGATTTGGCGAGTTTTTCGGCGAAGCAGAAGCCGGCGGGGAGAATTTGCTTGCGAGCCATGTCTACCATTGTTAGGGCTTCGATGTTGAGGACTTTGCTGTAGTTTTCGAGGAGGATTTCGGTGCGGGATTCGATTTCGGTGCGTGTCAATACCTTGAATTCCTCGAAGATTGCGACATTCTTTTCGGCGGGGTATTCTGCGACTGCCTCGACGGTTGTCGGGCGGTTCGGGAGACCGCGGCGGGCAGCTTCGGCGAGCCATTCGTCGTCGTAGCCGTTGCCGTTAAATATTACGCGCTTGTGGGCGATATATTCCTGCTTTAATAGGTCGTTGAGGTCGGCTTTGAAGTATTTGCTGCCTTCGAGCTTGTCGGCGAATTCCTTGAGGACATACGCAACGGTCGTGTTGAGCATCATGTTTGTGCAGGAAATTTCGTCGGACGAGCCGAGCATACGGAATTCAAACTTGTTGCCGGTGAATGCGAAGGGCGATGTACGGTTGCGGTCGGTGGTGTCTTTCGGGAAATTCGGGAGAGCGTCAACGCCGATGACGAATTCGCTGTTAGAATTTTCCTTAATCATCTCGCCTGTTTCGAGGGCGTCGCAGATTTTTTGGAGTTCTTCACCGAGGAAAATTGAGATAACAGCCGGAGGAGCTTCGTTCGCGCCGAGGCGGTGGTCATTCCCGGCGGAAGCGACGGAGAGGCGGAGAAGGTCGGCGTATTCGTCAATCGCCTTGATAATCGCAACGAGGACGGTGAGGAATAAAATGTTATCCTTGGGGGACTTGCCGGGGTCGAGTAGGTGTAAGCCTTCGTTTGTCGCGATCGACCAGTTATTGTGCTTGCCGGAGCCGTTCACGCCTGCGAAAGGTTTTTCGTGGACGAGGCAAACAAGCCCGTGGCGAAGCGCGATTTTCTTCATCACAACGAGAGCAAGCGCGTTTTGGTCAGCGGCAATGTTAGAGGCGGTGAAGATGGGGGCGAATTCGTGCTGTGCGGGGGCAACTTCGTTGTGCTTGGTCTTCGCGTAGATGCCGAGCTTCCAGAGTTCGCGGTCAAGGTCTTTCATGTAGTTTGAAACGCGCTCTTTAATTGCACCGAAATAGTGGTCTTCAAGTTCCTGACCCTTGGGGGCTTTCGCGCCGAAAAGGGTACGCCCTGCGAAAATCAGGTCGCGGCGTTTGTCGTAAAGCTTCTTGTCAACGAGGAAATATTCCTGTTCGGGTCCGACAGTGGTTGTAACGCGCCTTGCGGTTGTGTTGCCGAAAAGGCGCAAGATACGCAGAGCCTGTTCGGAGATAACGTCCATCGAACGCAGGAGCGGAGTTTTCTTATCTAAAATTTCGCCGGTGTAGGAGCAGAACGCAGTCGGAATATAGAGCGAATTGTCGTGGATAAACGCGGGTGAAGTCGGATCCCAAGCGGTGTAACCTCTCGCTTCGTAAGTTGCGCGAAGACCGCCCGACGGGAACGACGAAGCGTCAGGCTCGCCCTTGATAAGCTCTTTGCCTGAAAATTCCATTATAACCTGACCGCCGCCGACGGGGGAGATGAAGGAGTCGTGCTTTTCGGCGGAAATCCCTGTCATCGGGAAGAACCAGTGTGTGTAATGGGTTGCGCCGTTTTCCACAGCCCATTCTTTCATAACCGACGCAATAACATCAGCCGCGTCCGGGTCGAGCGGACAACCTGTGTTTTTCGTCTTCATCCAAGCCTTATAGACATTTTTCGGAAGCTTCGTTTTCATAAGCTCTTCGGAAAAAACGCAGCTCCCGAAATATTCGGGGACGTTGCTGCAAACTTTGAAATCAGTCATCTTTATTACCCTCCATAAAAAAGCGCGGCAAAAATTATCGGGAAAACCGATTATAAGCCGCACTGCTTATTATTACATTTTTATATTTATATTATACTATGTCAGAATTATTTTGTCAAGCACTTTTATATGAAAATGCAAGAAAAAAATTAAATTCTTGCATTTTGCACAAATTAATGTCTTAAGTCAACGATTCTTTTAGCTTTTCCTTCAAAACGCTGGAGCGACTTCGGCTCAACGAGAGAAACGGTTGTGTCGATACCGAGGACGGATTTAAGCTTATCGTGAATTGAAAGTTTAAGCTCTTCGAGTTTCGAGAAATTTTCAAGAAGTGCAACATCGGCAAGTTCAACCCGCACTTCGAGACGGTCGGAGTAGTTGCTGCGAGTTACCACAAGCTGGTAATGCGGGGCAATCTGCGTATAGGTCATGAGAACCGACTCAATCTGTGACGGGAAGACGTTTACGCCGCGGATTTTTAACATATCGTCCGAGCGGCCTTTAATCTTGTCCATCCGCGCAAAAGTCCGCCCGCATTTGCAGGGGTCTTTCACAAGGCGGGTTATGTCGCCGGTGCGATAACGAAGCATCGGGAAGCCCTCTTTTTGCAGGGTTGTAACGACAAGTTCGCCTTGGGAACCTTCGGGCAGAACCTCGCCGGTGGCAGGGTCGATAATCTCGCAAAGGAAGTGGTCCTCATTTATATGCATACCGTCGCGGATTTCACATTCGCCGGAAACGCCCGGTCCGCCGAGTTCGGACATACCGTAGTTGTCGGTCACGAAAATCCCGAGGGAGCTTTCAATGTGGTTTCGCATTTCAGGGGTACAGCCCTCCGAGCCTAAAAGCCCGAGGCGAAGTTTGATATTTATCCCCTTTTCGCGTACAATCTCGCCGATATATTCGGCGTAAGAGGGCGTCGAAACAAGCCCGGTTGTGCCGAAATCTTCCATCAGCATAATTTGCTTCTGGGTGTTGCCGGAAGAACTGGGAACAACGGTTGCGCCGATCTTTTCAAGGGCGTAATGGAGTCCGAGAGCCCCTGTGAAAAGCCCGTAGCCGAAGCAAATCTGGAAAATATCGTCTTCTCTCGCACCGCCCGCATAGGCAAGCCTTGCCATACATTCCGCCCAATCCTCAAGATCGCGGGCGGTGTAGCCGATAACCGTCGGTTTTCCGGTTGTGCCGGAAGAAGCATGGATACGCGTTATTCTTTTCATGGGTTGTGCAAAAAAGCCGAATGGATATGTTCCGTGCATATCCTTTTTGGTAATAAACGGGAGATGTTTAATGTCCGAAACAGACTTAATCTTATCGGAAGTTACCTCCGCTTCACTTAGTCTGCGGGAATATTCGGCGTTGTTTTCTGCACAATAGTCAATCTCTTTTTTGAGTTTCGCAAGTTGTAAACTTTCAATTTCGCTCCTTGACATCGTTTCGGCGGCGGGGTTAAAACAATCGGCTGACATAACATTTGCTCCTATTATTTATCAGAATCGGGCGGCGTTTCGTCCCCTGTTGGGGGAGGCTCGTCCGTTTTTTGCGGTTTCTTGGTTAACTTAAAGGATTTATGTTTACTCATATTAAACTGCGTGACGGCGGGGGTTGGCATATACGCGCCTGTGTCGGTCGCGAGCCCTTTTTTGCGGAGAAGCGACTCGACGAAATTCTTGATAAGGGTATAAACCACCGCGAAGATAGGCACACCGAGGATCATTCCGCCGAAGCCGAAATGCCCGCCGATGAAGATCGCGACCATAACCCAAATTGCCGAAAGCCCGGTTGAGTCGCCCAAAATGCGCGGACCGAGGACGTTTCCGTCGAACTGTTGCAGCACAAAGATGAAGATTACAAACGGTATAACCTGTTCCGGCGCGGCGATTAACAGCAGCAGCCCCGACGGAATTGCGCCGATAAACGGACCGAAAAACGGGATTATGTTCGTTATGCCGACGATAACCGAAATGAGGGCGACGTACTCCATCTTCATGACCGACATTCCGACCGCGCAGAGTACCCCGATTATAACCGAGTCGATAATTTTTCCGTTTAAGAACCCCGAAAGCGTTTTGTTAAGCTTCGCGCCGAGCATCATAAATTCGTCGGCGGCGCGTTTCGGGAAGATAGCGACGGTTATTTTTTTAGCCTGTCCGATGAAAATTTCTTTTGAAAAGAGCAGGTACACCATTATAATTATCCCGATAACGGCGTTCATAATCGTACGCAGGAACGACACCGCGCCGCCGCCCACCTTCGTGAAGACTTCAAAGAGGTTATCGAAGTCGAGGTTGGTGAGGTTTTGTGTGAATGTAAAGAGATAACGTGACCAATTGACGTAAATGTCGTTAAGATAGTCAAGCACTTCGTCCTTGATATCGGGGGCGTATTCGAGCATATCGAGAGCCCACGCTTGGATATTGTTAAAATAGACGTAAAAGTTGTCGGCGATAGATTGGAAAGATTCGATAAGGCTCGGCAATATTATCGCAACGACTGCGCCGATTATAACGAAAAAGGCAATCGTGCTAATTATTACTGCAATTACGCGAAGGAGCTTTTTATGTTCTTTTTTGCGGCAGATAAGCGGGTGGAAAAGCCGCTCCGAAAATTTCATTATCGGGTTCATGAGGAACGCAAAGACAATCCCCCAAGTTATCGGTGCGAGGAGCTGCGACACCGTTTTTAAAACCCCCGTGAGCCACGGAAGCCCCTCTACAACCTTAACAATCCCGAAACAAATCGCAAAGGTGATTATCGCATATACTGCAATGGTAGTGTACTTGCGGTTAAAATCAATTTTCATTCGCGTACTCCGTGGAGTTTAGAATAGGTTGCTGTGGGAATTGAGTTCTCGAAGCACTAATAAAAGTTCGTCGTTTTCGTATCTGTAAATAAGTAACCAATCGGGAGTTATGTGACACTCTCTGTCGCCGCGGCGGTCGCCTTTCAGCTTGTGGTCTTTATGTTTTTGGGGGAGTGTTTTTCCGTCGGCAAGTTCCGCGACTATCCAATCCAAAAAATCCATATCCAAGCCGCGTTTTTCGGCTTTTTTTCGATTACGTTTATATTCGGAAGTGGGAACGACTGTGTATTTTGTCATTCGAGCTCCTCCGCATCGAGGTCTCGCCGCATTTCTTTTATATCTCGATAACCCTTAATTTTTCCGGCTTTATAGTCTATGATAGTCTGATCAAACAGTTCGTCAAGCTTCCGATTACGCTCGGGATAGGTTATTTCTGCTATAAGTTCTTCCGGAAGACTCTTTTTATCGGCAATACTCCGAAAGAGGCTGTCTACTACAGATTCAAGCGTATAACCGTTTTCGGTTATCCAATTTTCCGCTGTTTTAGCATAGATTGAATTAGTTCTTATATTGATATAATTTTCCTGCATAACTTATCACCTATTAAATCACTTATCCCCGTAGTGGGTTTCAACGGAGGCTACTTCCGCACGGTCTTCGACAATCTTAAAAATTACCCTGTTCTTTTTGTCAACCGTCTTGCTGAAATGTCCGCTTAAATCGCCTTTAAGCGGCTCGGAATGGGCATAACCGCTTTCAGAGCCGTTGCGTATAATATCTTTGAAAATTGAAAAAACTTTCTTTTGCTCTTTTTTCTCAAGTTCGTTATAGCTCTCAAAAACGCCGTCACGAAAACACAATTTATATAAGCCCATGTTCTATACCATATGCATCCCACTCTTCCGGAGTGAAGACAACATCCTTTGAACGATCGGGATTATTTATACGAGCCATAATTCGTGCCGCTTGTTCCTTAGTAAATCCGTTTTCGTCAAGCTCTTCGGCTTTTTTCTCCGCCCCGAGATTCATCAGAAGATACTTATAACCATCAGCAGAGTCGAAATAGAGAATATCCCCTAATTTTTTCGGAAGAACCGGCGGGAAACCATTATTAACATTTACATTAAATCCTTGCATAACTTATCACCCCACTATATTATACATAATTAATTCGCGTTTGTCAAGCTTTTAATGCGGTAAATTGCAAAAACCTCCGCACAAAAATGTACGGAGGTTTGTTGTTGGTGATATTTGCGTGCGTACAATTCATGCACACCCGCCGCCCTCACCCCAATTGCCCGGACTTACTTTGCGAACGGGTAAGAGGAGAAGAGGATTACGCCGCTTGCGGAGGAAGCGAATGCGATTTCGCCCTTCGCGTTGATTGTCACGGTCTTTCTCTGGAAAGTACCCTTTGTGGGGTTATAGATTGCGATATAAACCTTGTCGCCGTAGTCAGCACCGAGACCGATTGCATCTGCGGAGATACGGTAGGTAGCAGATACGCCATAGCTTCCGCTTTGCGAAGTCTGGATACCTACTATGTCGGTGTTGCCGTATGCTTTTCTGAACTTAGCGATTGCGTTTGTGATTGCTGTACTGTTCGTCGAAACCTTAGTCATAATCTGACGGGCAGAACTTACGGGGAGTAAGATTGTGCCGTATGTGCTTTGAAGTTGGATACGAAGGTTTTTGGAACCTGCCGCTGTGAGGAGTTTTTGCATTGCGGATTTGCTGATTGCGGTTGCAGCTGTAGGAACATTAACCGTAACGTTAGAGTCGGTAAGCCCTCTCTTAACAGCGGACGAAACTGCGCTTGAAGTTGCGGCTGAATTGAGAGTACCGGAGGAGTTAACGCCAGCGGTTATAACGCCTGTTGAGGTGTTGATTGTTGCGGTTGCGCCGTTGTTTGTGTAGGTGTTTGCGTTGGTGTTAGTTGACGGAGTTGTGGGTACTGTCGGGGTTATGGGAGTAATGGGAGTAACTGCCGTTGTTGAGAAGTTCGCGGTTGCGGTAATGTCACTGTAAACGGTGACGTATGTGGGGTTAGATGTTGAGCTGTAGCCGGAATTGTAGGTGTATGAACCGGAAATTGACCAACCCGAGAAGGCGTAGGTATAACCGTAGTTATAACCATATGTGCCGCCTGTGCCGTAGAGGAGGTAATACGGGTCGTTATAATAGTAGCCGGGGCTTGTAGATGTTCCGGTGTAAGATGTGGTTGCGGAAAGTCTTACAGTTCTGCCGTCAGCAACGTAATTGTAGTCGGAGGAAGCGGAACCTACGCCGTTTGTTCTTACGGTGATGAGGTTAGTGCCGGTATTATAGTCAATATCGGATTCTCTGTAAGAGAGAATAACGTTTCCTGCGGGCATATAGAACCAGTTGCTTGCAGAGTAGATGCCGTTTTGTAAGAATGTGCTTGTGTTCGATTGGTTTGAGTACCATCTGTCATAGCCGTAAGTGCTTATATAGCTTGAATAGATGTCTACTCTTTCGCCGACATTGTAATATGACTTGCTGGGAGATTGTGTCCCGCCGTAAACCGTTACAGTATATGTTCCTGTACTATTATAGTTATTAGCGGATATAGTTACGTCGCTTCTGGGCATTACGAAGGAATTGCTTGCCTGAGTATAGAGAGCGCCGAGAGTTACAGAAGAAGGTGCAATCCAATAGCTGAAGCCGGTTGTAGTAAGCGGGTAAATATAAACGGTTGAATAAGGATCTACCCATCTTGAAGAAGTGGTTGCGCCTCTGAGCGTTAAGTAGTATTGACCCTGTGCGTTAGGACCGGTAGTGCCGGTGGAAGAGCCGCCGGTACCGTTATAGGTTGTGCCGTCGGTGAAAATAGCTGTAATCGAAACAGAGCTTGCAGGCATTCTGAATTCAAAACCGCCTGCAACAGAAGTGGAAACCGCCGCGCCGCCTGTCCAAGGAGTAAGAGCGGGTGAGAACTTCCAGCTTGCGAAAGCCTTGCCGTTTACGTTTGTGCCGGTGGGAACCTGAAGTCTGATACGGTCGCCCGCAACAGCACTTATGGGGTTGTTGTATTGACCGTAAATGTCGTTAACGTTCATTGCCGCGCCGCCCTGTAAGCCTACGCCGCCGCCTAAGAAGGTAACGGTATTTGTGGGAGCAGTGCCGTTTCTTACGCTGATTGCATAATAATTATCCACACCGGAGTTCTGAACACGAATGTAGAAAACGTTGGTTGCGTCGGAGACTTTATTGGGTAATAATGAATCTATTACCGAACCGTTTGTAAAGGATGTTGAAAGTGCCGAGGTTGATGTACCGATAGTTACGGTAGCAAGCGGGGGTTGTGTGTATCTTAATATAATGTTGCCTGCGTTAACTGTCGAATAAGGCACGGTAACAGACCCGGTAAAGGGTGTGAGAGCAGAACCGTCGGTGGATGCTTGGTTTAACGTAACGGCAGCCCCGCCGATTGTAACACTCGATAATAATGTCTCGGGTGTAACAGCCGCGCTTGCCGCAATCGGAGCCATCGTGAGCGCGATAACGCCCGCAACGAGAGCCGCGAAGAGCTTTTTAAGTTTCATTAATATTCACTCCTATTTTTTTATATTTTATGTAAAGCGTTCGGGACAACAGGGAGCTATGCAGACTATCGCCCCAACCCGTCGCCTTTATCGCACTTTCTATTATATACTATGGAAAATTATTTTGCAATACCCTTTTTAAAATTTCATATATTTTTTTTAATTTGTAACCAATCAGAAGTAATATTGTCAGATTTATGTGAGAGGTTAATGAAAATAATGCACAAACTGTTACAAAACTATTTCTTGGCTATTATTTTTCCGATACAATGTATCTTGTGCTTGCCGGTTAAGGTTATATCATCGAGTCCGGGGTTAATTGAAATTAATCTGCCGTGACCGTTTCCCCGAAGATAAACTTCGTTGTCAACGGAAAATATGCCGATTTCCCCGATTTGCAGTTCCGGCTGCCGCTTTATAAGCAGAATGTCGCCGTCCGAAAAACGCGGCTCGTAACCTGCACCGTCAACCCGCACCGCGAAATCCGCGCCGGTATATAAATCGTTTTCGGGAATTCGTATAAACTCGGTTGTTTCAAAAAGTTCAGTCTCGCGGATACCGTTTCCGGGATAGAACGGGTGCTTTGAAACGGGAATTTCTATGTATCGGAGAGGTTCTTCACGCCGTTCGCTCATTCCGGTAAGTCTGACGCGTTCGTTCTCGGAGTCGGTTACGCGCATAACGGTTAATTTGCCGTAGTGGTCGAGGGAGTGGTATCGGGCGAGGAAGCCCTCCTCGTCGGGGGTAAGCTCGGAGCGGATTGTCGCCTTGTCGCCGTACATATCAACCGCAATTATCGCAAGCAGATTTCGGACTCTATAGAGCGACGAAAGGGTAATCAGCGCGTTGATGTCCGGCTCGCCGCGCCCGTTTTCCCACGCGTTGACCGTCTTGCCCTGCTTCCCGATGGCGTTCCCCACGTCAGACACGGATAAGCCTGCGCTCTCGCGAAGCCGTCTTAGCGTTCTGCCTGCACTAATATTGCTCAATGTAAAATAACGCCTCTAATCACATATAAAGTAGGTCGGTTGCCCGACTGGACGGGATTTGTTTACCGTCGGTCAAAACTATCAGCTTAAATTATCAGTCAACAAGTACAGGATTAAAATCTTCAACCCAAGGTAAGCCACATTCGTTAAGCTTTTCCATAAACGGGTCAGGGTCAAATTCCTCAACGTTTTTAACGCCCGGTCCATTCCAAACGCCGGTAAGGAAGAGCATTGCGCCGATCATTGCCGGAACGCCGGTGGTATAAGAAATCGCCTGTGACTTAACCTCGCGATAACATTCCTCGTGGTCGCAGATGTTATAAACGTAGTAGCGGACAGGCTTGCCGTCCTTTAACCCCTGATATATACAGCCGATATTGGTCTTCCCCTTCGTCCGCGGACCGAGGGACGCCGGGTCCGGGAGGACTGCTTTTAGGAATTCGAGCGGAATAATCTTCTGCCCGCAAAAGTCAATCGGCTCGATTGAAGTCATGCCGACATTTTCGAGGCATTTAAGGTGCGTGAGGTAGCTCTGCCCGAACGTCATAAAGAAGCGGATTCGCTTTATCCCGGGGATATTAACTGCAAGCGACTCGAGTTCCTCATGGTGGAGCAGGTAGCAGTCCTTCTCCCCCACGCTGTCGAAGTTATAGACGCGCTGAATCTCCATCGGCTTTGTGTGAACCCAGCCGCCGTCTTCCCAGTACGAGCCGTTCGCCGCAACCTCGCGGATATTTATTTCGGGGTTAAAATTCGTGGCGAAGGGATAGCCGTGGTCGCCGCCGTTGCAGTCCAAGATGTCGATATATTCTATAGTATCAAAGTAGTGTTTTAAGGCATACGCGGAAAAAACCCCTGTAACGCCCGGGTCAAACCCACAGCCGAGGATTGCGGTTAAGCCGGCTTTTTCAAACCGTTCGCGATAAGCCCACTGCCAAGAATATTCAAAATGCGCCTCATCACGCGGCTCGTAATTCGCGGTGTCGAGGTAGTTAACCTTACATTCAAGGCAAGCGTCCATAATCGCCAAGTCCTGATAGGGCAGGGCAACATTTACGCAAATTTCGGGCTTATACGACTTCATCAGGGCAACAAGCTCGGGAACGCTGTCTGCGTCAACCTTCGCGGAGGTGAAGTTTACGCCGGCGTCCCCGATGTCGGCAATCAGCGCATCAACCTTCGAGAGTGTTCTGGAGGCTATGCAGATATCGGTAAAAATTTCGGGGTGCTGTGCCATCTTCCGAACAACAACCTGAGCAACCCCACCGCAGCCTATTACGAGTGTTTTATGCATATTCAACCTCATTAATTAGCAATATCTTGGCGAATATCCGCGATTAAATCCTCAAGTTCCCGGATTACCGCTTCTTCGCCTTTGCCCTTTGATTTTTCTATAACGTTTTCAAGGTTTTTAATAAGTTGGCGTACATACGCTGAAAATTGTTTATCTGTCATTTCCATGATTACACCTTACTCATTTTCTTCCCCGAAATCGGGAACTTTTCCGTCAAAGACGGTTTTCAAAACGCCCATCATCTTGCGGAGCTTTTTCTGTACGTGTTCGGAATTCGGAAGTTTCTTTGCTTCTTCCATTGCTTCAAGCGCATCGCCGTAAATCGAAGCGGCGATTAAAACGGTTTGCTTATCGGTGAGTTGTCCCATAACTTTTCCTCCTATATTTGCGAATGATTATCAAGGTATTCTAAAACCAAATCCACGGTTGTAAAGCAGAGCGAAGTGCAGGTATCGGCGCAGCCGTAGTATATTGCTATCCGCCCGGTATCTGCATCAACAAGATTAGCGCAGGGGAAGGTTACGTTCGGCACATCGCCGACAGTCTCGTAAGTTTCCTGCGGGGATATAAGATAAGTTTCGCCGCGTTTTAGAACCTTCCAAGGCTTGTCCCGGTCAAGAAGCGCGGCGGAGAAGCTGTAGACAAAACCGTTGCAGGAAGTTAAAACGCCGTGGTAGAATATAAGCCAACCTCTGTCCGTCTCGATAGGGATCGGTCCCGCGCCGATTTTTGTGGACTCCCAGCCCTTCGACGGAGCCATGACGTGGCGGTGTTTCCCCCAAAAAATCATGTCGGGAGACATTGATATATAAATATCCCCGAACGGCGTGTGACCGGAGTCACTCGGGCGGGAGAGCATCATGTAGTTCCCGTCAATTTTCCGCGGGAACATTACGCCGTTTCGGTTAAAGGGCAAAAATGCGTTCTCGGAAAGGTGAAACTCTAAAAAGTCGGTCGTCCACCCCACGCCGATCGTCGGCTTATAACCATAGGCGTTGCACCATGTAATATAGTATCTGCCGTCCTCCGCGAAATAAGTTACACGCGGATCGTAGCCGTATTGAAATTCCTGCAAATCGGGGAGAGCGTGTGTAAACTCAATCCGCGCAGGGTTTATATCAAAATTAATTCCGTCTTTTGAAAAACCCGCGTGAAGGTTCATGTTCCGCGCCTTGTCGTCAACGCGGAAAACCCCGGCGAATTTATAGCCGTCCCTGCCGTCAAACGGCACAACCGCGCTGTTAAAAACGGAATTCGACGTCGGAATTGCGTTTCGCTTTATAATCGGGTTTTTGTCATAACGCCAGATAACGTCGGTCGAACCTGCGGGGCGTTCCTGCCAAGGAATATCGGGGAGAGAGACGCCGTCAATAATTTTCGCCATAAGTTTTCCACCTCATTAATTATATCACATCTGCATTGCTATGTCAAGGGTTTTTCTACGTTTTGTAGACGAACTGCGCCTGTAAATAACCGGTAAATTTTCACGATAACATTCATAAGCCGCCCGATACTCCGCATTGTTAATATGAACGCCGCCGTAAAACGATTTTTCAAGCAGAGCGGTTATAGCTTCAATATCCGCGCCTGTATAAATGCGACAATAATCCGCAATCTCCTCCGGGGTTTTTGAAGCGGTTAAGAAGCCGCGCCGTTTTTCGCATATATCGCAAATCCTCGCGAAGATAAGGCTTAAGGCGGCTTTTCTGCCTTTTTGTTTTTCGGTTAAGAATAATTTCACCCGAAAATAACCCTCGGCAAAAACCGGGCGGAGCAGAATTATTATGACGGCAAGCACGCCCATAATCGCCGCCGCCATCGCATAGGCAACCGCAAGCGCATCATCGACGCCGCCCACGCCGCCCGCAATGTCCCCCCGCTCACGCGGATAAAGCGCGGAAACGGTCGGCTCAAAACGCCGCCACAGCCCGTTTATATAGACTTCGGGGTAGGCGTGGGCATCGTCGGAGGTTATCTCGTAATAGTCGAAGTTATCATTTTGCGAATCCGCACCGCCGGCATACAAAACATCGTCAACCCCGCGCGGAATATACCCTTCCGTATACCGCACAGAAAGCCCGGCATATCCGGCAAGGAGGGTAAAGGCAGTTGCGAAGTCAGAACAGCTCCCGACTTTCCCCTCGAAGACGAAATATTCGGGGGAATCGTCCGGCGCGTCGTAGCCCAAAAGGTAGGTGAAATCGCCCTTGTTAAAGAAATTTTCGATCGCTTGTGCCTTCCCGGAAAGGGTCGTTTGCCCAGCCGTTATATCCGCCGAGAGCGTCGCAAGATCGGGGCTTTGATAGGTGTTAAAATCGCGCCAGTTCATCGCCTCGGTATGAGTTGTAAAAAATTTTTGCAACACTTCGCGATACTCCGAATCGCTCGGGAGGTCGGACATAACGTCAAGCAAAAACTGCTTGAAATCGTCATAAGATAGGTTTTGAAGCATATCATAGTAGCCTAATTCACCGGCAAACGGTGCGGCATAACCTATGCTTAATGCGGCATTTTGCGGCAGAAACCTGTCGGTTAAAATTCCGCCGCCGAAGAGGGCGTAGAACCTGTCGTTGCCGTCCGTTTTAATGTTAACGCCGGTGCGGGAGGGGGCGGGGGCAAAGACGGAGCTGTAACCCTGCGCGGTAATTATCCCCTGATATATCGGGTCGATTTCTTCGGTTAAATTTGCCGTTAATCCGGGCGAATCTGCGGAAGTCTCCCCGGCAACAGCCGTTAAGCCGTACCTTGAAAGCAAAGTATCGTCATTCTGTGCTGCTTCGTTAACGGCGGCGCCGAGTTCGTCGAAACTTAAAACTTCCGACGTCAATGTGTTAAGCCCGAAGTCGGCTGCCTCGTTCGAGATATACCAAAAGTCGCCGTCGCCGTCATAGTATGGGTAAGATTGAAGCTTCAAATAATCGAAGACGGGGAGGGCGGCGGTGTAAAGAAGCCTTGTTTCGCTTCGGTTGAGGTTGTCGGCGTTGCCGGAGCGGAGGGACAAACGCCCGCTTCTGTCGGAATCGTTGTAGTTAAGCGAAAACCGCCCGAGCGCCCTCTCGAACTGCTCATAATACGGCGCGACATTCGGCTTCGGGAAGATTGCCGCCGCAAGTATCAGCGCAAGCGCGAAATCCGCGTAGACGATGAAGACGGATTTTTTCCCCGCCTTCTGCCCTGCCATTGCGTTTCGGGTATTTTGCAGATAGATAATAAGTTCCTCCGCCGCGATAAGAATAATAAAGACCGGCGGCGGTGTTAAAACCATCTTAACGTAGGCTGTGAAAGGGAGCAGCCCGATTATTAAAAGCCAGTGTTTCCGATAAATCCGCACGGCGAAATAATAGACCGTGCTTGAAACGAAGAAGCTAAACGCCGGGATAAACGCCGCGAGATAGATCGGGCGTGTCGGCTCAATAACATTCCCCGAGAAGAACCACAGCATAAATCCCATGCCGAAATTTCCGCTTGCATAAACGAGCATGAAAAAGACTACCGAAACCGCAAAGAGAACCCCTGCAAAGATTACTGCTGCGCCTTTTTTTACCCCCGAAATCCTGTCGAAGATGAAAAAATAAAGCGAGGTTAATAGTACGACAAGAATCCCCCAAACGCTCAGAATCTCTTCGGTATAGGCGTAAAGAAACGCCAAAACGACCGTCGCGGAGAAGACCGCCGGCAGAACATAGGTTATTGTTTTTTCGGAGAGCCTATGGGAATTGGAATTCAGTTCATTCATCTTGGTTAAAAACCGGCGGGTCGAGAGGCGAAATTATTATTGCTTCTTCGAGAATTTCGTGGTCAAAATCCGTGAATTTATACCCCGCGAAGAAGGTTTGAAGCTCCTTTATATCTGCCTTGTCCTTACATTCGTGACAGATTAGGGCATCTTCATATATATAAACGTCCGCCGTCAAATCCGCCGCTAAAAACGCCGCCGCGTAGCCCAAAACCGCTTCAATCGCCGCTTCTTCCCCGAGCAGATTATCGGGTTTTGAAAGTGGAGAGAGCAGGATTTTCCCGCTCCGAACCTCGTTTTCATCATCAAGGCGAAGCATGAGAACGCCGCGTTTTGCCGAAAGCTTGCGGTTAATCCGCTTAATCGGATCGCCGGGAACGTATTCGCGGTGGTTATAACCCGGGAAGCCGTAAAAACTATGGGCGTCCGACGTTGCTGTTTCCTCCGCAGGGCTGTCCCACAGAGCATCTATTGCACCGGAAAGGATTATATCATCCGCCGGCACAGCCGCAATATCCGGGAAAACGCTTATAACTTCGGGGGCAATTTCGAGCGGGTAACTAAAGGAAAAAATCCCGAGGAAGTCCCCCATGCGGACGTTTTTGAGTCCGAGTTTATACTGCCCCCAATGCGCGGCGGTGTATGAATAACGAAAAGTTTCTTCCCGCTTTCCGGCGAGGGAGAAGCGGATAAGTTCATCGCCGTCGGGGGTGAGAAGCCTAATTTGCAGGTCCGGCACGGGCAGAATTGTGTGGTTTTTTGCGGTAATTGTAAAGGTTAAGGTTTCGCCCTTATAAAGCGCGGGGGAATCGGACACGGCGGTTATCGTCACAGCCCGGAGAAGCTTTGCGGCAATTGTCGCCGCGAATGACAGGAGTAGCCCGAGCAGAATTATAAGGAGGAAGGTTATGCCGACCGGCGCCGACATATAAAGCGCGACGAGCAGCGACACCGCCGCCATTATCACAAGCTCAATTATATTTGTAATCATTAAAATTAACAGTCATTCTTTTGACGGTGGGGGGAGGGCTTAAGCAATCATTCGGCGCGGCTTTATTCTTTCGGAACGGGGACGTTTTCTAAGATATTTTCGACGGCTTCCGACGTGTTTTTATACGCCGTTTTTCCCTTTTGCGACAGCGTTAAGCGGTGCGGCAGGGTTACACCGGCGGCGCGTTTTATGTCGTCGGGGGTTACGTATTCACGGTCACGAATTGCCGCGAAGGATTTTGAAACTTTAAGCAAAGTTAAGCTCCCGCGGGGGCTTATTCCGAGGCGGATTGAGGGGTTATTCCGCGAGGCGGCGGCGATTGCTGTTATATACATACGAAGGCTGTCCGAAACTTTTATAAGCTTCACCGACTCGATAAGTTTCGCCGCCTCCGACGTCGTTATAACCGGGGAAATTTCAAGCGGCTTAAATTCATTCTGCGATAAAATCTCGAGTTCAGCGGCAGTGTCGGGATAACCTATCGACATCTTAACCGCGAAACGGTCCATCTGCGCCTCCGGGAGGTGGAATGTTCCATACGTTTCGACAGGGTTTTCGGTCGCGATAACCATATAGGGGTCGGGGAGGGGGTGCGTATGCCCGTCGAGGGAGATTTGATGTTCTTCCATTATCTCAAGGAGGGCGGATTGCGTCTTCGGGGAAGCGCGGTTAATTTCGTCCGCAAGCAGAATGTTACAGTCCGCCGCACCGGGCTTAAAGGTCATAATTCCGGTATCTTTTTCAATTATCGAAAAGCCGATAATATCGGACGGCATTATATCGGGGGTGAGCTGGAGACGGTTAAAACGCCCGTCAACAGACCTCGCGAGGGCATCCGCAAGCTTCGTTTTTCCGACGCCCGGCACGTCCTCGATAAGAACATGACCGCCCGCTAAAAAGGCGGCGATAAGTTCTTCAACCGCTTTTCGCTTCCCGAAAATAACGCGCTCAATATTGTCGGTAATCTTTTTAATGAGACTCATTTTTTCGTTTCTCCGCGATACGCAAAGCAATTCCGCTGATAATATATCCGCCGCCGAACCCGACAGCTAAGATTAAAAAGTTATCGAGTGTAAAAAGCCCTTTCCCCTCGGGCGTAACCTTTATTTCCGATGATAAAAGCGCGGAAGCATCAACGGCAGTTTCTGTCACTGTCTCCTCCGCAGAAGCTTCAAGAAGCCCGAACGGAAATACGATAACAAGCCCGGCAATAACAACAAGGGCGATTAAAAAGGTTATAATCCGCATATGAGTCTTCTTTTTCGATACAAATCCGGTTTTCAAGGCCGGCTTTTGATTACGTTTTTTTGCCACGTTTTAAGGTTTCCTTTTCACTAATTTATAATAGTATAACAGATTATTTCCAAAAAGAAAAGCTAAATAAATAAACAATTTGTAAAGGATTTTATTCGACATTTTCCAAGAGTTTAATATGGTATAATATAACAAAAAATCGGAGGAAGTTTTAATATGCCTATATTTTCAAATTTAACGAATAAAAACCGCGTTTTGCCGCAAAAAAACCTTCCGGAAGTCGTTAACAAGGTCGTTAATATCGGCGTCGAAAGAATAAGCCCGAACGCCTATCAGCCGAGACAGGTTTTCGGCGCGGACATTGCGGAACTTGCCGAATCTATCCGACAAAACGGAATTTTACAGCCCCTGACCGTCCGCGAAAGCTTTAACGCCGGTACATACGAACTTATCGCCGGGGAACGCCGCCTTCGCGCCGCGAAGCTTGCGGGGCTTAATGAAGTGCCTTGCATAATCCTTGAAATGAGTGACCGCAACTCGGCGGTTATGGCACTTGTCGAAAATATCCAGCGCAAAGACCTCTGCTTTTTTGACGAAGCGGCGGCAATCGCGAAGCTTATCGAAATCTACGGCTTAACCCAAGAAGAAGCGGCATTAAGGCTCGGGAAATCACAGCCGACCGTCGCGAATAAACTGCGGCTTCTGCGATTATCCGACACCGAACGCGCTAAGATAACCGAATACGGTTTAACCGAACGCCACGCAAGGGCTTTGCTGAAACTCACCGCCACTGACGAACGCCTTGAAGCGATTGAAAACATACGCCTTAAGAAGCTTAATGTGGAACAGACCGAGCGGATGATCGAGGGGATAATCATAAGGCGCGAAGAGAGCGTTAAGACAAGCGATATGGTGCGGCGTTCGAGCGTGCTTTTTCGGGACGTGCGGCTTTTTGTGAACACGATAACCCACGCCGTTGACGTTATGCGTGCCGCCGGAATCAACGCCGAAATGGAAAAAACCCAACGCGACGGCTATATTGAGGTTGTGACGAAAATACCGACCAATTAGCGGGGACGCCCCCGCCGGCTTGCCGCCGCGCATAGTCAAAACCATGCCTACGCAAAAATGCGGCGGGGTTTTTCGTGAAACTATTCTAAAAACGCTTTTATCTCATCTATCCGCGCCGCCCCCGCATCCTTCCCCATCTGCCAGACTTCGCGCATGGTGTCGGTGTTCTTTTCAAAGCTGTTGAGGCTAAAGGCAGGGCGAAAGACTATCGCCTTGCCGCTTTTTTCGAGGGCATTTATATGCTGTATTTGCAAATTATAAACTTTATATCGGGTGAGGAAAAGCTCTTCAAGCGCAGGGTAACGCCGTTTGGTAAGCTTCGCCGTCATAACATACGAAGCCTTTAATTTCCTGACATAACCTTCGGGGTTCGTTAAAATTATGACAAGCTTTTCACAGCCGTCATTAATCGCCTTAGCGTACGGAACAGGGCAGCGCAAACCGCCGTCATAAAATTCCTCACCGAAAAGCTTTATCGGCGGGAAATATATCGGCAACGCGCAGGAAGCGCGGAGAATATCCCAAGTTTTGTTGTCCGCAAGCTCGTTAAGATAAACCATCTTTCCGGTTTTCGCCGACGTAACCCCCGCGATAAGCGTGCCTTTATACTGCAAAAAAGTCTCGTAATCGAACGGCACAAGTTCATTCGGAATGGTATTAAACGCAAAATCAAGCCCGAAATACGCGCCGTCTTTGAGGAAATTTTGCATACTCATATAGCGAGGGTCGTTGCGGTATTTTTGCAGATACAGAAGCGTTCGCCCGTACTGTTTCGAGACGTACGAAACGGCATTCGCTATCCCCGCCGAAACCCCGATTATGTACGGGAATTCGATTCCCGCTTCAAGGAATGCATCCATTACCCCCGCAGAAAATAATCCCCGGAGTGTTCCGCCCTCAAGTACCAACCCTGTCATATTAAATCACAACCGTTTCTTCCTTTAATATTCTGCCCACGCGCAAGAATTCATGAAGCTCGTTGAAATTGTCGTTATCAAGGCAATTTTTATATTCGGTGAGGTGTTTTATAATCTCGGAAATCTCACACGACAGCGCGGCTTTATTCGCCAAAAAAAGCGGCGTCCACATATCTTCGTTGAGTTTCGCAACCCGAGTTAAATCAAGGAAGCTCCCCGCCGAAAAACCTAACTGACGAAGGTGCGTTGGGCTTTTTATATATGCGGACGAAACGATATGCGCAAGCTGTGAACTATACGCGATTATCTCGTCATGTTCCGCCGGGGTTGCGCGGACGACCTTCTTAAACTGCATTGTGTACGCCAAATCTTCCATGAGGTTAACGCATTTTTCGGAAGAAAACTTTGTCGGGGTTATGATAAAACTCGCGGTATCAAAGAGGGTGTCGAGGGAATATTCATAGCCCGAAAATTCCCGCCCCGCCATAGGGTGTGTCCCGATAAAATTAACCCCGCGAGCAAAGAGAGCCGTATCAACATTATCGACAATATAACCCTTTACGCCGCAGACGTCGGAAACTATCGACGCGTGTTTATATTCATGTTCAAGGATATAAGAGACGGTTGCTTCCGGATAAAGGCAGACAAAGGTTATGTCCGCAAGGCGCGTGTCGTCGATATTTGTATCAATCGCGCCCTGTGAAAGCGCAAGCTCGATCGTCTCTTTATTTGTATCAATGCCGTTTATGATGTGGTTGGTGTGCTTTTTAAGGGTTTTGGCAAGCGACCCGCCGATAAGCCCAAGCCCTACTATTGTAATTCTCATGGTTTAACCTGCTTTTGATTATATGTATAGGTCTAAAAATTCATTTACTGTGAGGATCTGCGGGCGTTCAATATTAAGCCCGAAAAAATCTTTATCGCCCGTAATTAAAACATCGGCATCGGCGAAAATTGCCGAGGCTAAGATGGGGTTATCCTTTTTATCGCGGAGGGATATTTCGCCTAATATTTCATCAATAACATTTTGTGCCGGAGTAAAAATCTGCGTGAATTTTATACGCATTAAAAATTCGTCAACGTTACCGACTAAATGCGGAAATTTACGCCCTAAAACGTCTGCCAGTTCAATTAAGCTGTAAGAGCAGATTAGAACATTATATTTCTTGCATAGGTCAAGGAAAAACTTATTTATGCTTTTATCAGGGAATACAAAAGCAGATATCAGGATATTTGTATCAATCAATATATCCATATTTTTTCCCCATTTCTCGTCTTATTTCCCGACAGTACGCGATAACGTCTTCTTCGCTTTTCCAGCCTACCCGCTCTGCTTCGCCTTCAAAAGCTTTTTGAACCTCTTCTAATGCGGTAAGCGCAGAATTTTTAACAACCATCTTCCCGTCTTCCTCAACAAAAGTAACCCTGTCGCCCTCGCGAAGGTTTAATTTTTTTCTTATCGGAACAGGAATGGTAATCTGATAGTTTTGTTTAACCTTTGCGGAATCTAACATAAAAATCTCCCCCTTGGTTTATATTTATAGTATACACTTAAATTTAGGATATGTCAAGTAATTATTACAACAACAAAAAAGAGACCCCTTTACGGAGTCTCTTTTTCAGTTAAGTTAAAGCTTACTTTCTTTTACGGGAAGCAACTGCGCCGATAACTGCGAGAGCCATTACGGAGCCGAGAACGATAACGGGAACGTTACCTGTTGCAGGAGCTGTTGTAGCAGCAGCTGCGCCGCCTACGCCGGAAACTGTGAAGTCACAAGAGAAGTTTTCAACCTTGATCTTATTGCCGTCAGCGTCGAGAAGACCATAAAGCTGACCAACCATCTTGAGGTTTTCGGCGGGGAGCATATTGTTAGCTTCGTTCCATACGTTGAAGATTTGGAACATGAATGTGCCGTCATCGCCGACAAGAGTCATGGAATCCTTAGCGAGGGGATATTCAACGCCGTTAATCTTGAAGGATTTAACGGTTACGGTAGCACCCTTGTATTCTTCGGGAGCGGATTGTGTGTAGTCAGCCATGAAGTAGCCCCACTCGTTCGAGCCGTCTTCGGAAACGTCGAGGGTTACGCTGTAGTCGCCGTCGCCGTTAAGGTCAACGGTTGTGATTACATCAACCCAGCTCGGGTCGCCCTTTGCGTACATGATCATGGATACGGGTTCAGCCGCACTTGCGGAGAATGCCATAGTGGAGAGCATGATTGCAGATGCCGCTACAGCAGCGATGATTTTCTTGAAATTCATAATATGTATTCCTCCAAAATTTATAATAATTTTTAACAAATTATTTACGATTTTTACAAGGGCATTGCTTAATAGGTTTGCAATATCATTATAACACTTGCTTCAACGAAAAGCAATGTAAAAGATAAACAATAATTTTGCGAATATTTTGTTTAATATATACAAAAGAGCCGTACTATTATATAGCACAGCTCTTTATTAATGTTAAAGTGTAACCGTTACCTCTTCGTTGCCTTCTTCGCGGGCAATTGTCAGTTTAATTGTCTCGCCGGGTTTGTGCGTGTTTTTGATTTCGGTTAGATCCGTCATTGTCTTGACGTCTTTTCCGTCAGCCTTTATGATAATGTCGCCGGGGGCAAGCCCTGCTTTGTCCGCGCCGCCGCCCTTTTCAACCGTCTCGATTAAAATGCCTTCGGTTACGGGCAAGCCGTAATAACGCGCCGTTGTTGCGTTGAGGTTAGAGCCGGAGATGCCGATTACGGGGGTCGAACCGTCGCTGTTATAAGCTCCGACCGTCATAAGCTCGCTTATAATCGGCATAGCCGTGGAAATCGGAATCGCGAAGCCGAAGCCTTCAACCGTGGTTGAAACAAGCTTTGCGGAGGTTATCCCGACAACGTTCCCGGAAGCGTCGATAAGCGGACCGCCGGAGTTGCCCGGGTTAATTTCAGCGGTAGTCTGAATAAGCGCGATAGTCTGGTTTTCGCCGTTTTGCATCTCAATGCCTATGTCGCGGTCAAGCCCGGAGATTATCCCGTCCGAAGCCGAAAGCCCCACGCCGAGAGGATAACCGAGAGTATAACACGACTCGCCGATCTCAAGCTTAGAGGAATCGCCCACCTTCGCGGGGGTTAAGCCTTTTCCGTCAATCTTTAGTACCGCAAGGTCTGTTGTTGTGTCAACTCCGATAATCTTCGCGGCGTAATCCTTCGTTTCGCCCTTTTCGTTCGTGAGGCTGACGGTTATGTCGTTCGCGTCAACGACTTCGACGCGATAAGAGCCGCCGAAACCGAACCCGAACATCGAAAACGGGTTTTGCGAATTGCCTGTTCCGCCGTCATAGACCGGCTGTTGAGTCTGAATAACATGGGCATTTGTTACAATATAACCGTCCGCACTCATTACAATGCCTGTGCCGCCGCCGACCTTCTGCC
The DNA here is from genome assembly GCA_031262105.1 of Ruminococcus sp. Lineage (GTDB taxonomy): Bacteria > Bacillota > Clostridia > Oscillospirales > Ruminococcaceae > JAISGY01. The sequence continues at coordinate 22,596 of JAISIH010000004.1, forward strand.
CCTCAAGCTTCGCGGTTACAAACGCAACCGACGGCTTAACTGTGGCAAGCATAGCCGGAACGCTGTCATAAGCGATGCTGTCAGACTGCATTAAAACAATTGAATCTTTCGAGTCCGTTTCGGGCTTAACCGCAGTTTCCGCTTCACTGTCTTTGGCAATAACCGAAACGGTATCGGCATCACCCAAAATTGAGTTAACGGCAAATGCGCCGCCCGCACCGGACGCCCCGCCAACGACTATAATTGCAACGGCGGCGGCAATGTATTTCCCAAAATTACTGCGCTTTTTCTTCAGATTTTCGGGAATTTCTTCAAATCTTTCAAGTTTAATTTCATCCATAATATAAAACCTTCTTTCGTTTGGTGTCTGTAATACAGTATAATACACTATTGTGAAAAGTGAGTGTAATTAAATTGAAAAAACATTAAAAGAAAATTGAAATAAATATGGTATTGACAAATTAAATTATATATACTATAATAATAGTAAATTAACTTACAAGGAGCATAATACATATGTCTGAATTTACGCGCAGATTGCCGGTATATCTGCTTTTGGATATAAGCGGAAGTATGCAGGGGGAGCCTATAGAGGCGCTCAAAAACGGCATTTCCGCGCTTTTAACGGAGCTTAAATCCGACCCGCAGGCTCTCGAGACCGCCTATCTGTCGGTTATAACCTTCAATTCGACCGCAAGGCAGTTAACACCCCTTACGGAGCTTATGCTTTTTACCGAGCCGGAACTTCGCGCGGCGGGCGCAACCGCGCTTGGGGCGGCGTTGTCGCTCTTGGCGGAATGTATCGAATTCGAGGTAAAAAAATCCTCCCCGACACAAAAAGGGGATTGGAAGCCGCTTGTGTTTATCCTAACGGACGGCGCCCCGACAGATGATTGGCAAGGCGGGCTTTCCGCGCTTCGCAGGGCAGGCGCGGCGAACATTATCGCTTGTGCGGCGGGAGCAGTCGCCGACACAAAGGTGTTAAAAGAGATAACCCCGAACGTTGTCATGATGAACAGCAGCGGCGCGGGAGACTTAGCAAGGTTTTTCACATGGGTTTCGGCATCGGTGAAGATAACATCAAAAGCCTTCGACGCAAAACCCGGCGGCTTAGAACTTCCGCCGCCTCCGCAAGGGTTTATTATTGTGCCGTGAGGAGGGAATATGGTTAAAGATGATATTGTACCGATAATAATAAAAAACAACAGATATTTAGACAGAATTGAACGCGGCATAAGACAGCTTGAAGCCGGCAAGGGCGTTGTGCATGACATAATCGAAATTGACGACGAAGATGAATACGAAGTCAAAACACGCCCGACGCTCGAAGAAATATACAAAGAATACGGCTTTGACGGAAAAAAGCCCGAAAAAGAAGAAGTCGATTGGGGCGGATTTGTCGGCAAGGAGGTTGCTTGGTGAAAAAAGAAAAAATTTATCTTGATACTTCTGTGATTAGCCATCTTCTGCATGATGACGTGCCGGAGAAGCAGGCTGTTACTATTAGTCTTTGGGAGCGGATTAAGCACGGGGATTATGACGTGTATTTATCAAACGTGACGCTTAATGAAATCAATGAATGTAAAGAAGACGTAAGAAAAAAGCTTAACGAATACATAGACGAAATAGAAGCTACGATGATTTTATTGGAAGAAGAGGAAAAAGAGCTTGCAGAAAAAATCATTGAGCAAGGAATCTTAACACGAAAAAGTATTGACGATTGTTATCATATCGCTTGCGCATTAATGAGTGAATGTGATATAATAGTATCGTGGAATATAAAGCACTTAGCAAATTCAAGGACTATTAACGGAATAAGAGGTGTAAGTCTGCTTTCGGGTTACAGAACGATAGATATTTATACGCCGAATAATTTATTAGGAGTTGATTAAAATGATCCATGACATTCCAAAGCCAAACATTTCCGAGAAATTCACAAACGAAGACATTCACAAAATCCGTGAATGGAATTACGAACGGTTTAAGGACGCGACTATAGATGAACGCAACGAATACTGCAATAAAAGTTTACCTGAATGGGCTTTAAAACGCATGGTAAAGCTAAGCGACAGGAAAAGAGACAACTATATGGTATAAGCAACAAGTACGTTTGATTAGGAGCTGAGTTCGATGATCCATGACATTCCGAAACCGGAAATATCCGACAAATTTTCCATAGAGGACATTCATACTATCCGCGAATGGAATTATGAACGCTTCAAAGATGCGACAATTGAAGAACGCAACGAATACTATAATAAAAACCTGCCCGAATGGGCGTTAAAACTCGTGGCGAAACCGGCACGATAATTTATATAGTATAAGGAGGGAAACCCATGTCAACTCGTGAAATTTTTATAAAGGACGTTCCGATTATGCCCGATAGAGTGTTCGACAAAATATGGAACATTTGGCAGAAAGAGAAATCCGTCAAAGAGCGAACCGGCTCTGAACTTGCGGAGATTATCGGCGAGGAAGAATTTATTCGGATTATGAAAGAAGCCGAAGACGAAAAAAACATCTGCGGTCCGTATAAATCCGCGGCGGAGCTTATTCGCGACGCGCTGGAGGACTGATTGATGTATACATTAGAGCAAACCAAGCAGTTCAAGCGCGATCTTAAACGCTTGGCAAAACAGAAGAAAGATATGTCAAAGCTCGAAAAAGTTATTGATATGCTTTCAGAAGGCAAACCTTTACCGCCCGAATATGAAGACCATCCGCTAAACGGTCAGTTTCGGAAAGACCGTGAGTGTCATATCGAACCCGATTGGATTTTAATCTATCAAATTAAGAAAAAAGAGATGATTCTTAAGATGATTCAAACGGGCACACATACTAAAACGCTGAAAATGTAGCCCTTTTAATACACCTTCCCCAAAAATACCAAAAAAATTTGTGCAATTTGCCCATTGTTTTAAATCCGCGGTTGTGGTATAATCGTGAAGACAACATTCTCTTTGCATCTCTCGTGTTTACATAGAAGCTTGCGCAATGAAAAATGCGCGGACAAGTCTTGCCTTAGAGGCCGCGGTTTACAGAAAAATTACGAAAGTGAACGAAATATAACGCGAAAAAGCGTCAAATTCGCTCGAAACCGCCCGTTTTTGTGCAAATCGCACAAATAAACATCTGAATTCCGCCGTTTATTTGGTGAACTTGTGCGTTGACTTATTCTTTGGGCTATGCTAAAATATAAACACGATAAGACAAACGACATCAACAAATGGTCACAAAGAGAAAAGCTTATCGTTTGAAAAATTTTTTCTAAATTACAAGGAGGTTTTTTCATAATGAATATGAAAAAAACTGTCGCTGCTGTAGCGATGTCCACATTGGCTATTTCTGCATTAGCCGTTCCCGTTAACGCAGTTGTTACTGATGCTAACAAAACCGGCGGAACATTTACTTATTCCCTCGTTAAGGAATACAAAGAAGCTACATGGGGCACAGCAAACATCGCTGCTACCTTCATAGCTAACCCGGCTACAGACCTTATCGTTATCCAATTAAACGGTGTAGCTTATAACTGCCCTGTTACTATCACAGCTACCGCTATCGACGGCGACGTTCGCTTCACTCCGTTCACCTTCACTCCCGAAGGCGACAACAGAGACACATATCTTGCAAAGGGTTATGATTATAACTCCACAACACACACACTCACAATCAACCCCGGCGCATATTCACAGGCTTGGACACAGGCTAACTTCACAGTATCCGGTCTTCTTAATGATACTTCCGATCATAAGGGCGTTTCCGCTCACGATAACAAGTATCTCAACGGCACAACCGCTATCCCGGGTCTTTACGAAGAAGCTGCTACAAACAACTACCTCGGCGTTAAGGTTGCTACACCGGGTCAAGGCACATACGTAACTGACGCTGCCGGCGAAGCTGCTGCACGCGCTCAGGGCGAAGCTGCTTATATCGCTTCCCTCAGTCTCGGCCTCGATGTTACTGCTACAATGGCAGTTAAGCAGATGTTCCTTGATTCTGCTGAAGGTGCAGAACTTGATGGCAAAATCACAGCCGCTGAAGATTTAGTAACCGCTGCTAAAAACACTGCTACAGGCAAAGTTGCTCTGGCAAACGATAAGTACAAAGCAGAAGTTGAAGCAGATGCTACTTCTATTGCAACAGCAGCTGCAGCTGGTTACGCAGCAGCAGACGCAGTAGACGGCGTTAGCAACGAGAATAACATCTCCGGTACAGAAACAGGCGCCGCTGCTTACGGTTCCGGCGAGCTTGCTGCTGCAGATGATGATATCGCAGCAGCTGCAGGAGTATCGGATGACACTGCTGTTGCTGCACAAGGTACAAACGCTGCTCAAGAACAGTATGCTTATAACAACGCATACACCTTAAAAATGGCAGAACTCGTTAAAGCTGCTCAAACTGCAGATGCTAAGGGTTACATCACAGCTGCAAAAGACGCAATTACAAAGCTTGAAACTGCTGTAACTAATGCTAAGACCGCTTATACAACAGCTGAAACTGCGTATATCACTGCTTATCAGAAAGAACTTTACGCACCTTATGCTGATGCAATCACAGCAGCAGGCGACGCAGCAGTTGCTGAATTCAGACTCATCCCGAACACCAACGCAGGCGATCCCGTTCTCGCGAACGCTGTTGAACCCGCTTCCTACCGCCGCAACATCACCGCATTTACAGCCCCTGGCGATAACGTTGTTAAGGTTCCTTATAAGTCCTTCGTTAACGGTTCTGACACCGGTCCTAAGGACATCATCACATGGCTCGGCGGCAAACCCGCTGCTGAATCCAAATCCGGCTACAAGTGGAACGGCGACGGCAACAAGAACGGTTCTCTTGACGCTTCCGAAAGAGCTTGGGAAACAGGCGTTCTTAAGAAATTAGACGGCACTGTTCCTAAAGCTGAAAACGCATACATGAACGTTCAGGCTGTTCTTAACGACACAGTTAACTCCTATCCTAACGTAACCTTCACATTCAACACAGCTGTTGATAAGGTACTCGACGAAGCTGCTCTCATCGACGGCGAATGGAGAGCTGCTAAGTACCTCGACTCCTATAACTCTTCCGGTTCCGACAAGTACATGAAGGGCTTCACACAGAACCTCTACAACCAGTATGGTTCTTCCGCTCCTTCACCGTCCGCTCAATACGTTCCGTTTGATCCGGGCATCTACTTCACAAACGGCATCGCTTATACTCTCTTCTCCGGCGCTCTTATCATCAACGATTCTTACACAATGCAGCTTTCTGATACAGACCTCTTCGAGTTCGGCGCAACAACTCTCACATTCGATTATCAAGCACTCCTTGATCAGAGATATGTTGAAAGCTACAACCCCGCTCTCAAGCTTATGTACAGCATGAAGCTCGCTACATCCATTCCTTGGTACTGGGATTCTATGACTGTTGCTTTCGCAGCTGCTGAAGATGATACTGCTGCTTCCGCTGCAGGCGCAGAAGCTGACGACGAAGTTCTTCCCGACGAGCCCGTTGAAGATGAACTTCCCGCAGAAGAAGTAGAGACCCTCCCCGCAGAAACCGAAGCTCCGGCTCCTGAGACAGAAGCTCCCGCTCCTGTAGCTCCTAACCCCAGCACCGGTAATGCTCCTGTTGCTCTCGCAGTTATCCCCGTAGCTCTCGCAGCTGCTGCTATAATCGCTAAGAAAAGAAAGTAAGCCGCGTTCGGGGCGTAAGTCCTGACAAGGGGGCGAAAGTCTCCAACGGGTGACGGGCGAAAGTCCTAAACTCAAAGCTGAAATCCGCAACGGTTTAACAAACTAACAAAACCCCCGCTTACTTCGGTCGGCGGGGGTTTTTGTAATTCTTATAAAAATTCTTGACTTTTTCACTCTTTTGGTGTATAATATGAATATGATTATAAAATCGATTTGCGAGGTGGCGTATAAGGGGGATTGATTATGTCTGCTAAAGAATTAAGACAACAAATTAACACCAATTTAGACCTATTGCCATACAACAAAATCCTAATAATTTCACAGCTTCTTTCGGCAATGACAGATGATGATGAAGAGTTTTATATTGATACAAATCTATCTGAGGAAGATCATGCGGCTGTCGAGGAAAGCAAAAAAGAATACAAAGAACACCCCGAAAACTTCATAAGCCTACAAGACTACTTAAAAGAAAGATATGCACAGTAATAACGAAACCCCCGCTTACTTCGGTCGGCGGGGGTTTTTGTATTTCATGACTACGTAGGTTCATCATAATCAAAGTCGGTAGACTCGTCTAAGTATTTCATTAAATCTTCAAGGGTTTCAAAAGTTTCATAGTCGCCGTTTTCAATGTCGCGTAGGGCTTCCATTGTCTCGTCATTAGGTATACGCCCGTATCTGCAACAAAGCTCACAGTCTGCGAATTCCGGGTCTTTGCGGTTTTCATCTACAAAAACCGCATACATACGAGTAAGCATACGCTCCGGCATATAGTCAATATTCCGCTTTAACAAATCGCGAACAACGTCTAAAGTAATACTTGGAGTTAACGGTCTCGGCAAAAATATCACCTCCTCGCTTGAAATTTCAATTTTCTTCTTCCATTTCTTCAACAGCCTTTAAAAAATCCTCAAAACTGTCATACTCGACAAAACCGCTGTTACGCGCTTCTTCAATGCCCATCATTGTTTCTTCGCCAAACTGATAATCATGCGCCTTGCAGATAGGACATTCGTCGTTTCTTAACGCTTCTTCGTCAATCCAAAGCGTATAAACCTTGTCAAGAAAAGTTTCCGACATATAATCAATATTTTTTAAAACTTTTTCACGTGCTGACATAAATATTCACTTCTCATACAAATCCGAATGTGTGCCGGTTTTCATCAGTGTAACGGTATCGCCTTCTATGTAGTAAATAAGCCGCCAATCCGGCTCAAGCGAAAGAGAAAAGCAACCGGAATATTCGCCGGATAAAGGGTGCTTATTATATATGCGCGGGATAGGATTCTCGTCTCTTAACAGAAGTATGGCGGCATCGAGCTTTGAAATATCGTAGCCGCGCTTGATTATGCGTTTGAGGTCTTTATTCATCTTCCCGACAAGTTTATAACTCCTCATCTTCGTCTCCTAAACTGTGAATATATGAAATCAGATCCTCTGCATTATCGAAGCTCTGCTCAAATCGTCCGTTAATGGCATCCTCATACGCCTGTCTCGTATCTTCGTTCGGTATTTCGTCATTAATTCCGCAGATAGTGATTATAGCCGAAACAACATCATCAGACATATAATCAATTTCTCGTTTTAACCGTTCGCGTGCTGACATAAGAAATCACCTCAATAATATTATACCCCAAAAACAAGAAAATGTCAATACCAAACCCGAAGGTATTCATTAAAGACTACAAAAAAAGCATTGACGAAAAAAGTCTTTGCGGGGGGTCTGGGGGGTGATTTCTTCAGAAAGCACCCCCCAGCGTACTCCCAGCCCCTCCCCCAACGCGCCTTATAAAACCTCCTCCAAGACGCGGTAGAGTTCGCGGACGGAGACGGGTTTGCTTATATAGCGGCTCATGCCGGCATCGAAGCAGGATTTTTTGTCGAGGTCGAAGATGTTGGCGGTCATGGCGATTATTGGTATGGTTGCGGCGGCGGGGGGGTCCATGGCGCGGATTGTGCGGGTTGCGGTGAGACCGTCCATGACGGGCATTTGAACGTCCATGAGGATTGCGTTGTATTTTTCGGGGAACATTGCGAAAAGCTCAACGGCTTCGCGGCCGTTTGTGGCGAAACTTATGTCGGCGTGGGTTGACTCGAGGATACCGGCGGTTATTTCCCGAGAGAGGTCGTGGTCGTCTACTATGAGGAGCTTTTTGCCGGTGAAGTCCGGCGCAAGCCTCTGTAAGAAAGATTTCGCGCCGGAAAGCCCGAATTCGGTCCCGATCTGTTCGATAAACTTGCTCGGAAGGATCGGAACGGTTATAAACTTCACACCGAAATAGCCGTAACGTTCACAAAGGCTCGAGGCATAGGCTCTGCGGGAGTTTCTGACAAAAATGATGAGGTTCTTTTCGTCTATGTATTTGAGAATATTTTCAATTATCAGCTTGAAATCGTTGACAATCATGTCAAATGACACGATTACGCCCGAACATTCCTCGCCCGTCATGAGGAATTTCGCACCCGCCGCAAGGGTTTCCGCCGGAATAACTGTCCCGTCAATCTCGCCCATAATCTGCGTGAGGTAATCAATCACGTAACGGTTGTTGTTAATCGCGAGGAAGCGCATCTTCTCCGCCTTGAAACTTTTGAGAAGCTGTGTGTCGTGCTTTTTGTGCGAGTGAACATTGACGGTGAAAGCGAATTTCACGCCCTTTTCGATATCGGAGACAATGACAAGTTCCCCGCCCATCATCGAAATAATCTTGCGGCACATCGGGAGGGCGGTTGCTTCGTTCCCGGAAAAAGTCCCGAAAACGGCTTCGATTTTTTCCGCCGTAAGTCCCTTGCAGTCCGCACTAACCGTCATTGAAAGCTCGCGCGGGGTTTTAAGCTCAAGCCCGACAGTTACCTTGTCGCCCCGTTCGCAAAAATCAATCGCGTTCGAGAGGATATTATACATAACCTTCGCAAGCTTAAATCTGTCGCTCGTTACCTTCACGCGGAAAACGTTCTTGAGGTTTAGGATAATCCGCACATCCTTCGAGTCCGCCCGGACGTAAACCATGTCGAGAACGCTGTCGAGCAGGTCTTCAAGGTCGAAATCGTTCGACTCAAGATACATCTTCTCCTGCTCCATCTGATACATATCCGAAAGGTCGTTGACCGTGTTGATAAGCTGATAAGACGCCTCTTCGATTTTTGAAAGATATGCGATAATCTCGTTAATATCGCTGCACCGCCTTGCAAGCACGGTTAACCCGACAATTGAGTTGACAGGCGTGCGAAGCCCGTGCATTGCGGACGCGAAATATTCTTCTTTCATGGTTTCCTCCGTTATAAATAAGCAATGGCAAAGATCGCAACGGCAATTGCAATCAGCGCGATTATATTAAGCGTAATGAGAATCTGCGCAAGGTTTGAGTGCTTTTTTTTCGGCGCAATTGTCCGCAGAAAAGCCCGCGCGTTAAGGTCAAGCTGATCTTCGGGGGTTATCGCGTGTTCGGGCTTGATGTATAAAAGTGCCTTGTCGAAAAAGTCACTGTTAATCCCGTTAAGCTCGATTACACGTTTGTTTACACCTTTTATCATAAATCCACCGCCTGTAATTTTGGATAAATATAGTTTATCCGCAAATTTAATCTCTATACAAACGGTAGTTTTAAAAACAAAATGTTGAAAAAGCTGTTGAATTGGTTGAAAGTCTATTACCACACAACGTTTAAGAAGACAAGGTATCATTACTTTCTGTAGAATTTACTTCGCGTATATAAATCGCCTGTGAATACATTTGGTTGAACCGCAGCTCAAACCGTGCTTTGTTGTAATCAATAATCCCTTTCATCGGGTCGTTAAGCGTAATTATCCCCGCATCCATGTTAAACCCGACAAGCACAAATGCGTGCTCATTTAAGTACCAGTCAAGCTTTGCGCCTGTTTCGTTATCGAACCAAGACTCGTAATATTCCGGCTCAATCATGCCGTCGGTCGCCCAGCACATGACCGGCGTACCCTCTATTAGAAGATCGTACAAATCGTCGGGCGTACAACCGGAAATGTTAACCGCCTCGTATGTTTTTCCGTCAACGGGCGTATTTTCTGCAAGAAACTTGTCAGCCGCCTTCATTATCGCGGGGGAGAAACAGCCGTAACCGCTCCCCGCAGGATCACCGATGAAATATTCAAAAAAGCTGTCCTTATAAATCTCGCCGTCGATAACTTGATAATTCCCCCAGCTTACCGGCAGATAATCTTTCGCCATTGTTACCTTATCCGCGTCATAGCCGTAAAACCGCAGGAGCGTCGTAAGCGCGGTTATCTCACAGCCTGTCGGAAGCTCGGGCAGCTGCAAGATGTTTTCCATATCTATGTAGACGGAGTTTTGGTCGTATTCTTTCGGGGTGCGGGAGGTTATGATGTTGCGGGTTGTGCGGGTTGTCTCCTCGGTTGTCGTTGTTTCGGGGGCAGTTGTTGTCGTTGTCGGAATTGTTGCCGTTTCTGTTACCGTTGTCGTTGTAATTGTTGTTTCGGGCAAAGTTGCCGCAGTTATTGAAATTGAAACTATTGCGGGAGCTTCTTCGTTATCCCTTTTTATAAGCAGAAAAATGCCGATTGACAATAACATCACGGCAAATGTGATTATAACAATACGTTTGTTCATAACCTTAATTATACAAGCAATTCTGCAAAATGTCAAGAGAATGAATATTAAAATTTTACTTTGAAAATTTACAAATAATACTTGTATTAACGGATAGAATATGGTATAATGGATACGTTAAAAATTATAGATTCACTTTTTGGAGGAATAAAAACATGGCTGTAAAAGTAGCGATTAACGGTTTCGGAAGAATTGGACGTCTTGCGTTCAGGCAGATGTTCGGCGCTCCCGGATATGACATTGTGGCAATAAACGACCTTACCGACCCGAAGATGCTTGCTCACCTTCTCAAATACGATACCGCACAGGGCGGCTATTGCGGAAAGCTCGGGCAGGGCGTTCACACGGTTGAAGCGGGCGAAGATTCCATCACCGTTGACGGAAAGAAGATCACAATCTATGCGAAGCCTAAGGCGGCTGAACTTCCTTGGGGCGAGCTTGGAATTGACGTAGTCCTCGAATGCACAGGCTTCTATGTGTCTAAGGAAAAATCGCAGGCGCATATTGACGCGGGCGCGAAGAAGGTTATCATCTCCGCTCCGGCGGGCAATGACCTCCCGACAATCGTTTACGGCGTTAACGAAGGTACACTCAAATCTTCCGACACAATAATCTCCGCTGCTTCCTGCACAACAAACTGCCTCGCGCCGATGGCTAAGGCTCTCAACGACTACGCGCCGATCCAGACCGGCATTATGACAACCGTTCACGCATACACAGGCGACCAGATGATTCTTGACGGTCCTCACCGCAAGGGCGATCTTCGCCGTGCAAGAGCGGCTGCGGCTAATATTGTACCGAACTCGACGGGTGCTGCGAAGGCAATCGGGCTTGTTATCCCCGAGCTTAACGGAAAACTTATCGGCTCTGCACAGCGCGTTCCCGTTCCCACAGGTTCGACAACCATTCTTGTTGCCGTTGTTAAGGGGAAAGACATCACAAAGGATTCCATCAACGCCGCTATGAAGGCAGCCGCTTCCGATTCTTACGGCTATACAGAAGACCAAATCGTATCTTCCGACGTTATCGGAATGAGCTACGGTTCGCTCTTTGACGCAACACAAACAATGGTTGCAAAACTCGCTGATGACCTCTACCAAGTACAGGTTATCTCATGGTACGACAACGAAAACTCTTACACCACTCAGATGGTTAAGACTATCAAGTATTTCGCTGAACTTGCGTAAACTTTCATCGCCGCCGTATCGTGATTATGCGATACGGCGGCTTTTTTTAATGTAACTAAAATTTAATTGACATATAAATTTATCTGTTGTATAATAATAACATAAGGGACGTGAGAAAAATGAACAAGAGAAAATTACCCAAGCCCCCGAAACTAAGCCCGGATTTTACGCTTAAGGACATTCGCAAAATCCGTGATTATCATTATAAACTTAGTCAAATTCAAACGCCTGAAGAGATTGCTGAAAGGCGCAGAAAAGCTTCCGCAGAAGTTGAAAAAATCATTGCTGAAAAACGCGCTGCCGGCATTAAGCCCGTCTACCCGAAAAGGATTGAAATATAGTTAACGGAGGAGGAACACGTTGCCATGGCGGTGTGTTCCTCCCTGTTTTTTAACAAAAAGGAGTGTTTTTATTATGTTAAAACGTTTAATCTCCGCCCTCTTGGTCTTGTCTTTGTTGACAATTACAGCGGTCCCGGCGGCTATCAGTGCAGAAACGGAAACCGAAGCGATAACGACCCAACCCGGGGGTTATGATTACGACGAGTACATGTTTGAAGATTTGGAAGAATACCCCGACTTCCTTTTCGGCACGGGCGACTATCTTTATGCGGTGGCTTACGACAGACCGAGTTCCGCAGAGGTTTACAGATATACGATTTATGCATTCGACAGAGAAGCGAAATTCAAATGGAAAATGAGCCTCCCCTATGACAAAAACGAAAGATACCTCGAGTTTTCATCCGATATTGACGGCAAAATAACCCTAACCGTTTTTGTCCCATATGAAAACACCCTTTCAGACTTAAAACGCCTTGTCGGCGACAGAATTACATACAGCCTCGCAGACGGAAAGCTTACCGCGACAAAAACCGAGGGCAATTTCGTTTATACTGTAAACAATAATAACACCAAGGAATATAAAATAATAAGGCAAAACGACGCACTTTATAACGCCGGGAAGACGGATATAAAGTCTGTCACCATAAACGGCGGAAGCCTTTTCGGAACGTTTCGCAACGGAAGCTATGAGCTTCTTGCGAACAAAGAGGTTATCGAAACGGACCTTGCGAAAGAGAAAAATTATGAAGACCAGTTTGTCGATTTACAGTGCGGAGATTTTGCGATTACAGACCGTTATGACATAAAAATCTTCCGTAAGACAGAGCAGAAGCACCCCGACTTGAAGCAAATTTTCGTGGGCTATACCGGGAAAGCGAAGGATATTTATCTGAAATATATTAGCGCATTTAACGCAAAAAACAGCGATTATGTCGCTATGACAAGGTTCGTAAACAGGCCGCTTGAAGAAATGCCGGCGAGCGTTGATATTCTTATAACGTGGAAGTTCGACCCTTATTATAAGACGTCGGAAAAAAGCGGCGAGCTTCTCGACCTTTACGAATTCATGGGCAAGGGCTATTTTAACAAGGATAAAATCCTCGTGAACCTTCTTAAGGCGAACGAAAAAAACGGCAAACTCTATAGTTTTTCGCCCGAGTGGGAATTTGAAATAATGACTGCGAACGCCGATATTGTCAAGGCGAACGGCTTTTCAAGCTTTGAGGCAATGCTTAACTTAGAAAATGAATTGACCGGTAACAAACGGGTTTTTTCGGACAAAACGAGGAATTCTGTTTTCAATAACTTATCGAACATCTATATAACCGACTTTTACGATATCGAAACCGAAACGGCGGATATAAAAACTGCCGAGCTTGAAAACATTATAAAATTCGCGAAGCTCTACCCGACCGTTGATGAATACAGCGTATCGGAAGATTATGACAAGCGGGAGTTCGCAATTTTCGGCGGCTATTACGAGGGCGGCGATTCCCCTCCGTATAATATTACGCAATTCGACGTAGGGGATTATCGCTCGGGGCGGTATGCGGCGTCATTATTTACAGGGATAACGCTGCCTTTTGACATGAATTATGATGAGGAATATTCCTACAACATTTTCCGGAATTTTTCCTCCTACGTGAACATTTTATATGACGGGAACTACGTTCTGCCCGGCTTTTTCGGGAAAGGCACCGTTAAGGGAACGCCGGCGTCTTTCGACACAATCGCTGTAGCAAAAAGGTCAAAAAACACGGACGGTGCGAGTGCTTTCGTTGACTTTTACTTAACCGAATATGAGCCGGATTATAATTACTCGCTTTCGGCGGAGGTTTTGGCGCGGCAGGCAGAAGAAGCAATCGGGCAATCGCGAACCCACAAGCGCGGTGAAGAGACTGTTCGCGATACGGTCTATTTTTCGACGAACGATTATTTCGAGATACCGGACGTAACTAAAGACGAGGCAATGTATCTGCTTAACTCGATAAAATACGGGAGCTTCCCGGCGCAGCGCACCCCCAATAATTACTATGATTACTATTATTCGCCGATCGCCCTTGGCAATTATGATACTATTGATGAAATTCTTGACGGGAAGATTTCTATATCGGAGCTTGAAAAATCAAGCGAAGCGGCTCTGACAGAACGCCTCAAAAAGCTTGCCGCAACAGACACTTACTATTGACAAACGGCGGGAAATGGTGTATACTAAATTTACAAAGGACGTGATAATATGGGGACTCCTCGAATCTATCTTGATACATCGGTGATTAGTCACCTTGACCAGCCTGAAAAACCAATTCAGCAAGAATATTCCTTGCGGTTATGGGACGCTATAATTGCGGGGGAGTATGAAGTTTGGCTTTCTGACGTGGTTTATGATGAAGTTAACGAATGTTCGCCGGAAAAACGAAAACGGCTGAACAATTTCATTGACAGAATCAAGCACACTGATTTTATCCTTACGCCAGAAACGGAAGCATTAGCAAGGCACATAATAGACATAAAAATACTGCCGTCAAGATGTGAAGATGACAGTATGCATATTGCGGCTGCAATAATGGCAAATTGCGAATTTCTGCTTTCTTGGAACCTAAAACATCTTGCAAATATCACTACAAGTGAAAAGGTACGTCTGATTGCAATTGAGGAATTCAAACACGAATTAGCAATTATAGAACCATCTTACCTTTTGGAAGGAGTTAACAATGAACGAGAGAATTTTACCGCCAAAACCTGACATAAGCCCGGATTTTACCCTTGAGGATATTCGCAAAATCCGCGACTATCATTACGAGCTTAGCAAAATTCAAACACCGGAAGAAATAAGAGAACGCCGCAGAAAGGCTACCGAAGAAGCCTATCGCCAAATGGCAGAAATCAGAGCATCGGGCAAAGAACTTGTCTACCCCAAGCGAATCGAAGTATAACCCAAACGCCGCCCAATTACTCCCGGGCGGCGTTAAATTTAAAGTATAACCCTCTCAATATCATGCTTAAGCCGCTTAATAATCCGCTTCTCAAGCCGCGAAATATAAGATTGGGAAATCCCGATTATGTCAGCGACCTCTTTTTGCGTCTTTTCCGCCCCGCCCGCAAGCCCGAAACGCATAATCATAATCTCGCGTTCGCGTTCGGGGAGGCGGTTTACTGCCTCTAAAAGCACGCTCCGCTCGGCTTGCGACTCGCAGTTCCCGGTGACTTCCTCGCCGTCTGAGCCCAAGATGTCCGAGAGCAGAAGTTCATTTCCGTCCCAGTCAATGTTAAGAGGCTCGTCCAGCGAAATATCGTTTTTGTGCTGCGTTGACTTTCGGAGGAACATTAGAATTTCATTCTCAATACAGCGTGACGCGTATGTTGCAAGCTTGATGTTGCGCTCCGGCGAAAAGGTGTTGACAGCCTTTATAAGCCCGATTGTCCCGATTGAAACAAGGTCTTCGATGTTTATGCCGGTTGACTCGAATTTTTTTGATATGTAAACGACAAGGCGAAGATTGTGCGAGATAAGGAGCTTGCGGAGTTTCCCGAGTTCGACGGAATTTTCCCCCGATAACATCAGCCTGTCAATCTTTGCGAAAACCTCGTCTTCGTATTCTTTCGCAAGCGGCGGCGGAAGCGTTTCTGCGCCGTTAACGTAGAAAACCTCGCTCGTTAAACCTAATTTCCGCCAGAGTCTGCGGAGCTTTTCGCTGACAAGAGATGTTACAAAACTTTTTATATCATTTACGGTAATCATCATATCACCTTTTTTTATACGGCTATTAATTTCGGATTAAAGACAGCGTATTCAATGTCGTTTTCGGAAACGCCGATGTAGGCGTCAACAAGATGAATACTCTTTTCGTCCTTTATGTAAACCTTCGCGGGGGAGAACGCGGGAATAAGTCCGTTCGAGTTAATTGTCGAAAAGGGTATGAGCCGCCAACCCTTCGGCGGAATAACCGAATCGTGGATATAATCGCAACTGAGCATCGCCTCAACAGCCTTGCTGTCGGTGATTTTCGTCAGCGAAGCCTTCGGGCAGATAATCACAGGCTTCCCGGAAAGGCAGTCGGTAAGGTTGTTGCCGGTGTCGCCGATTGCCTTAATCTGGACAATTTCGCCGCTCTGTTCGACCGTTATCGTGTACTTCGTGTCAGCGGAATTTACCCTGTCGAAGTGCCGCCGCAAGAGCCATAAAATCGTGTATGCAATCGTCGTCGAGATAACGAGGGTTAAAAGCGAGATGTTCACGTAGAAGACGGAATTGTGCCAAATCGCGGTGTTCCCCCCGAGGAGCATTGCCACGCCGTATTCAATCCCCGCGAAGATGAAGCTTACGAAGAAAAACAGCAGTGAACATTTATAAAGCTCCTTAATTCCGTCTACATTATAAGACACTGCAACCATTATTACTGCCGATATAACACGGACAATAAGCACGGTAAGGTTCCCCATCTCCGGTAGGAAGATTATCAGCGCAGAAAGGCTTCCGATTAATGCTCCGGCGATAACGCGTCCGCGCTTCACCGGCTTATGCACAATAACCGCCGCCGCCCGCAGGAGCAGATAATTTATGTAAAAACTGACAATAATCAGGACATCAACGTATACAATCATAATCGTTTCTCTCTATATTTGGTAATTATAATTATAAAACTTTCGTAATCAAAAATCTGTCGAAATCGTGGGCTTAAAAAATAAATTATTTGGGTATATTTTTTGCAAATTATTCATATTATTAAACTTGAAATGCGCTTAAAAATAGTGTATAATTATAGTCTATTACATTTTGAAAGATATTATATATGTGCGGATTTGTAGGATTTACCAACACCATCAACGATGCGAACAAGGTTATACGCGATTGCGCGGAGAAGATTAAGCACCGCGGACCCGACTCCGACGGGTTTTATGTCGATGCCGGGATTGCGATGGGGTTTCGCCGCCTGTCAATTATTGACATAACCGACTCGGGCGACCAGCCGATTTTTAACGAGGACCGCTCGAAGGTTTTAATGTTCAATGGCGAGATTTACAATTATCAGGAAATTCGCGAGGAACTTGTCGCCGCCGGGCATATTTTTAAAACGAAAACCGACTCGGAAGTGCTTTTACACGGTTATGAGGAGTACGGCACAGACCTGCTTAATAAGCTTCGCGGAATGTTTGCTTTTATAATTTGGGATAAAATAAGCGGCGAACTCTTCGGCGCGAGGGACTTTTTCGGGATTAAGCCGCTTTATTACGCTAAAATGGACGGCACATTTATGGTCGGCTCGGAGATTAAGGCGTTCTTGCCGCACCCGCATTTCAAACGGGAATTAAACACCGCCGCCCTTGAAAATTACTTAACTTTCCAGTACAGCCCGACGAACGAGACGTTTTTTACGAATGTTTATAAGCTCCCGCCCGCGCATTATTTCAAGCTTAAGGACGGGAAACTCACGACCGAGCGTTATTGGGACGTGCATTTTAAGCCCGATGAGAACATGAGCCTTGAAACGGCGGTTGATAACATTTCCGCGATTTTCAAGGACTCGGTTAAGGCGCATAAAATCGCGGACGTCGAAGTCGGGAGCTTTCTCTCAAGCGGCGTTGACTCGAGTTATGCGGCGGCGGAGTCGAATGTTGACAAGACATTTACCGTCGGTTTCGGCGAGGACGAGAAGTACAACGAAATCGGCTGGGCGAAGGAATTTTCCAAGTTTATCGGCAAGAAAAATTATTCTAAAGTTATCACGCCGGAGGAATATTGGGATAATATCCCTAAAATCCAGTACCACATGGACGAACCGCTCGCCGACCCGTCCTGTATCGCGCTTTATTTTGTCTGCAACACTGCCGCGAAGCACCTGAAAGTGGTGCTTTCCGGGGAGGGAGCGGACGAGATTTTCGGCGGTTATAACATCTACAAAGAGCCGTCGAGCGTTCCCGCGTATAATATTATACCAAGACCGATACGGCGCGGAATCGGGAAGTTTGCGGAAAAGTTACCGAAAAAGAGCGGGGTTAACTTTCTTATCCGCCGCGGGAAAGACCTTGAGGAGCGTTTTATCGGCAACGCGTTTATCTTCACCGAAGCGGAGCGAAAACGCTTGCTTAAAATTAAGACGTCCGCGCCGCCGTTTGTTAATATTACAAAGCCTTTCTACGACTGCGTTGCGGGGGCAGACGCGGTAACAAAAATGCAGTATATCGACCTGCACCTTTGGATGGTGGGGGATATACTGCTTAAGGCGGACAAAATGTCGATGGCGAATTCGCTTGAGCTGCGCGTGCCGTTCCTCGACAAGGAGGTTATGGCGGTTGCGGAGCGAATTCCGGCACACCTGCGTGTGACGAAGGAGAACACGAAATTCGCGATGCGGAAAGCCGCCGAAGCCGCGACGCCGCCGCAGGTTGCACAAAAAAAGAAGCTCGGCTTCCCTGTGCCTATCCGCGTTTGGCTTAAGTCCGACAAGTATCAGGCGGTCGTGCGGGCGGCGTTCACATCCGAGGCGGCGAAACAGTTTTTCGATGTTGAAAAGCTTTTGGAACTACTTGACATACACAAATCCGGGGAGTACGACTACTCGCGGAAAATCTGGACGGTTTATATCTTCTTGGTTTGGTATGGGGAGTATTTTGGGTGAGATTACCTCTGATACCGTATCATCTGAATCAAATCGCCGTCGTCGCCCTCGCCGGGGGCGCGTCTGCCGAATGATACGAAACCGTTGTCTATGTAAAAGGCGGTGAGTTTCGGGACGTCTTCACATTCAAGGAACACCGCCCGCCCGCCGATTATGTCCTGAGCCTTGCGAACCTTATCACAAGCGATCATCAAAAGTTCTTTGCCTGTAATTAGCTTGTTATAATCATTGCTGAAATTTTTGCCGAGTTGCGCGATAAGCGGCGCACTCATTGTTACCGAATCGGAAGCTGCGTCAACGCTTCCGAATTTAACAATTTTCTTGTAGAACGTGACTGTAACATTGCTTCGAGGAACTGTAATAACTTTATTAGACAACGCGAAAAACCCGACGGTTTTTACGTTATTTCCGTCAAGCGCAAGAACAATATGTGTTTGTGAGATACCTTGCAGGCTGAAATTATATGCTTTATTGCGGATAAAATTTTCAACGCTGCGATTTTTCGGACAATCAAAGCGCTTTAATGCATCTTCCGTTTCGGAATTGTAAATATCGGCAAGCGGAAGTGCTTCAAACTTTACCATTGGATTTTCTTCCACAGTTCATTCGCTTCTTCCCCAGTCACCGTCCGATAGTTAACCTTAAAAGGTTCATGCTCCTCAAACCACTTCTTAGACTTCTCAAGCGCCTCGACAAAAGCCTTTGCTTTTTCGGGCGTGTCAATCTGCGGCGTGGTGTAAATACTGCTTGTAGCCATAAAAATTCTCCTTTCCTCCATTATACTATATAATAAACAATTTGTCAAGAATAAATAACCCCATGCGGCAAAATGCATAAATTTGCCGCGATTTTTTATAACATTCTCCAAAAATGAAAAAAACGCTTGACAAAATAACGCGCTTGTGATAATATATATAAGCTGTCTTCACGAAATCAGCGGCGTTAAGAGATAATGTTCACAAAACTTTTACAAATAAACCTCTTGACATCGTAGGCTAAATGTGATATAATAGCAAAGCACCCTGTCCGAACGAGAGAAAATCTTGGCGAAAAAGGTGTAAGAATCTTGAAAACCGAATAAAAAACGAAACCAAAGAACAAACCCTTGAAATTCGTTTGAGGATTGACGTTTAGTGAAGTATATGCAAAGCGATTTGCGAATATTAACGAGACCGAAACCTAAAATGTAATTAAAACTTTGTCGAAAGTATAAATCGACACGCTTGGTAAATCGAGTCGTATCACGCGACGAGATAACCTAAGCACAGGCGAAAGCTTTATGTATTGATATAATTTGGGCGGAAGCGAAGCGGCGCCAAGCGTTGCGGAAGCGGAAGACCGGTTAATATAAGATATATTAAAGAGTTTGATCCTGGCTCAGGATGAACGCCGGCGGCACGCTTAACACATGCAAGTCGAACGGACGAAGCCTTTCGGGGCTTAGTTAGTGGCGGACGGGTGAGTAACACGTGAGCAACCTACCCTTAAGAGGGGGATAACGTTTGGAAACGAACGCTAATACCGCATAATATAATTGTGTCGCATGATACGATTATCAAAGATTTATTGCTTAAGGATGGGCTCGCGTCTGATTAGGCAGTTGGTGAGGTAACGGCTCACCAAACCAACGATCAGTAGCCGGGCTGAGAGGCTCAACGGCCACATTGGGACTGAGACACGGCCCAGA
>JAISIH010000064.1 GCA_031262105.1 Ruminococcus sp.
ATGTCGTTAAAATTCCCGATTCGCCCGACTTTTCCGCTGTCCATTAGAAGCGCATTTTTCGTCAGGCGAAGCGCAATATTCATGTCGTGAAAAACCCCGATTACGGCGCGTTTTTCGCCCTTTTTTTCTACCCATTCGCGGATATAATCGACGAGTTCAAGCTGATGTTTTAAGTCAAGATGATTTGTCGGCTCATCAAGGAGGATTATCTGCGGATTTTGCGCAAGAACCCTCGCCAAAAAAACGCGCTGGAGTTGACCGCCGGAAAGCGTGTTAATCTGCCTTTCGCGAAGCTCCCAAAGCCCCACTGCACGAAGACTTTCTTCAACCGCACAAATATCTTTTTTATGCGGCTCGCCGCCGAAAATTTCGGGCTTAATATGGCTATATCGCCCGAGCATAACCGTGTCATAAACGCTGTACGAAAAATACATCGCAGTATGTTGACTCATCACCGCGATTTTTGACGCAAGCTCACGGCGTTTTAACGACTTCAAATCGACCTCGGAAAGGGTAATATCACCGTCAAAATCAATGATATTCGCAATGCATTTTAAGAGGGTAGTTTTCCCGCAGCCGTTCGGTCCGATTACCGATAAACATTCGCCGAAATTAAGGTTAAATGATACATCAAAAAGCACTTTTTTGTCATTATATCCGGCGGATAAATTGCTGATTTTAAGCATGATTTTTACTTCTCTTTAGGAAAATATAAGCGAAAACGGGCGCACCGATTATCGCTGTAACCGCCCCGACAGGAAGCTCCGAAGGGGAGATAACGGTACGCGCCAAGAGGTCGGATATAACCATAAATCCGCCGCCCATGAGCGCAGACATCGGGATTACTGTTTTATGTTTTGAACAGAAAATTTTCCGCGCCGCATGAGGTGCGATAAGATCGATAAAACCGATTGCTCCGACGAATGCGACAGCAACACCCGTGAGAGCGGCGGAAAGTGTAAGCAATAAAATTTTCGTCGCCTTAACATTTACACCAAGTGAGAGCGCCTGTTCGTCGCCGAAAGTCATGATATCCATCGCGCGGCTGTAGCGAATAAGGAGCAGAATTATTATAAAAGTTATCGGGAAAATTATTATAACTGCGTTCATATTTACGCCGGAAAAACTCCCCATCTGCCAGTAAATAACGCTTTTTGCGGCTTCGCGGTTGATGCCCATGAGAAGCGTTACAATCGCGTTTATAAAAAGCGACATAACCATTCCGATTAAAATTATTGCGGAATTTCCGGCGTTTCGGTCGAATTT
This sequence comes from Ruminococcus sp., assembly GCA_031262105.1. GTDB lineage: Bacteria > Bacillota > Clostridia > Oscillospirales > Ruminococcaceae > JAISGY01. The sequence goes on from JAISIH010000064.1 coordinate 1,267, forward strand.
TGCCGCAACAGAAAGAGCGATAAAAACGCTCCCGAGACCGAAAACGAAACCCATTATCGGAAGAGTTAACATTTCCGCGAAAGAGAGTGTAACCCCGAAAAAAACGACAATCGTTACGCCGAGGGACGCACCGCTCGAAACACCGAGGGTGTACCCCGAAGCAAGGGGATTTGCAAGTACAGACTGCATTACAGCCCCGCCCGCCGAGAGCCCCGCGCCGACGAGGAATGCAGATAACGCACGCGGAAGCCGCACATTTAGAACGATTGCTTTCAACATTTCGGTTATACTTTTGGGTAAATTTAAACCGAAAATTTCGCCAAATATGATGCTTAAAATTTCGTCAGGAGGGATAAAAACGCTGCCGATTCCTATTCCGAAAAAAACTGAAACTACTGCAAAAATTATGCTGCTCAAATATTTGAACCAAGCGGGAAAAGTTTTCATGAAATGACTTCCGTATATTCGATTTTTTCGTATTCTTGGGGGTAAACGAATTTCGCCATTTCATAAAGAGATTCAATGACAAATTGATTCGGAATATCGGTTTGGTCGCTTTGAAATTTATAAACCGACTTTGTATTAACCGCCGTAACCGCCTCCCAACCCGGGCGCGATAAAATTTCGTTAACAGGGTCGTCGATATAATTAACGCTCGTTAAGATTACATCGGGATTCGCTGCAAGCGCGGATTCTTCCGACACGGCAATCCACGAATTTTCAGCCGCAAAAACATTTTCCGCGCCGATAATTTCAATCATTTCGTTAAGATAAGTTCCGCTCCCGAAACTGTAGATATAGGGCATCGCCGAGATTTCAAACATCACGGTTTTTTTGTTTGCGATTGTGTCTCCGATTGCCTTAATCGCCGCAATATCGGCATCCATTTTGTCAACGATTACAGCGGCTTTTTGCGGCGCACCCATGCACTCTGCGATAAAATTTATGTCGGCTTTAATCTGTTCCAAGCTTTCGGCGGAGGGTATCACGGCGACGCAGATTCCCGCATCAATAAGCGGGCTGTAAGGGTTCAAACCGTCAACAAGACTTATCCCGGGAATAAAAATTATATCGGGAGAAAGTGCAAGAATCTTCTCAACATCAGGCGCCTGCATATCGAAAATCACAGGATTTTCAACAGGAGTAAGAAGATAGCCTTCCGAATATGTGTCGAACCCGATAATTAAATCAGAATAACCCATCGACTGCAAAATCTGTGTCGAAGCAGGCGAAAGCGAAAGAATTTTTTCAATCTTTTCGGGGAC
>JAISIH010000007.1 GCA_031262105.1 Ruminococcus sp.
CTTTACGTTGACGACGCGGTTGACATGATTGAAGAGATGCCCGCGAATGTTGTTTCGCGCATACTCAAAAACGCCGACCCCGCCATGCGCAGTCAGATTAACAACCTCTTAAAATACCCCGAGGACTCCGCCGGGTCGATTATGACGACGGAATTCGTCTATTTTCGCAAGGGTAAGACGATTGCGGAATGTTTTGAGCGAATCCGCTCCGTCGGGATTATGAAGGAGACGGTTTACACCTGTTATGTTACCGACAAGCGGAAACTCGTCGGCGCGGTTTCGCTCCTTGAAATGCTCACGGCAGAGCCTTCGAGCCTTATTGAAGACATTGCGGAGTCGAATATAATTACGGTTAACACGCTTGAAGATAAAGAAACGGTTGCGAAAACCCTTTCAAAATACGACTTACACGCAATTCCGGTTGTTGACAATGAAGACAGAATCGTCGGTATCGTAACCTTCGACGACGCTATCGACGTAATCGAGGAGGAGAACACCGAGGACTTCTCGAAGATGGCGGCGGTTGCCCCCCTCGACGAGAGCTACTTCAAGACGACCGTCTGGCAGCACGCGAAAAGCCGGTTGCCGTGGCTTTTGTTCCTCATGCTCTCCGCGACGCTCACCGGTTTTGTTATTTCAAAATACGAAACGGCTTTCGAGAAGCTCACGATTTTAGTGGCGTTCATGCCGATGATAATGGGAACGGCGGGGAATTCCGGCTCGCAAAGCTCAACCCTCATAATCCGCGGCATGGCGGTTGACGAAATTCATCTGCGCGACCTTTTCAAGGTTTTATGGAAAGAATTTCGCGTTGCGCTTATCTGCGGCGCGGTTTTGGGCTTCGTCAACGGGCTTCGCATCTATATTTTTGAAAAAGAGGGCGTCGCCGTCGCTTTTACGGTTGGGCTTTCGATAATCGGCGTCGTTATCCTCGCGAAGATTGTCGGCTCAATGCTCCCCATGCTCGCCAAAAAAATCCGCCTCGACCCGGCTATTATGGCTACGCCTATGATTTCGACTATACTTGATACTTGCTCGCTTTTGATTTACTTTTCGCTGGCGATGGTTATACTGCACGTTTAATAAAACTAATCCCCTGTCAGGTTAGTTTGACAGGGGCTGTTCATCGTTTAATATAAAACCTTCTATTAAAGCACGCACGTATCGTTCCTTTATTTCTGTAACTTCTTTTTTATAATAAACAGAAGCAAACAGCACAAATTTATGTTCTGCCATAACTGCGTAAATCACCCTGAATCCGTTTGATTTACCATCATTATTATCGGGGTTCGGGAGCCTTTTTTTATAAACATCGTAGGGTGTCGGCGTTTCGTCATGAAACCAAACATTATCCCCGAATACGCCCGCACGTACTTCATCTGCTAAAACTTCGAGCATATCCGGCAGTGCTACGAATTTTTTCTTCTTAACAAAACGCTTTACTTCTTTATCAAATTCATCTGTGTTCTCTGTTTCAAAAAGTTCTATTTCAGGTATGTTTTGATTATCTGTCATTTAATTCCTCTTTTCTGACATCATCGGCAAGCCGTTTCCATATTGATAGCGACTCGTGCATTGGTTTGAATTTGCTTTTGTCTCCCGTTTTCAAATAATGCGAAAAATCTGAGATTGATTTGTTAAAGCCTGTATCAAATTGCTTTTTGTCAAAATCTTTGCTCTCGTTACCTGAAAAAATTATCCCTTCGTCCATAGAATCACTCCCCCTACTCATTTATTATACCCCTAAATTATTAAATTGTCAACACCAAATTACCCTAAGCAGGGGAAGTTTAGCCATGCGCGGCGGTTTTGAACGTCTAAACAAGCCCCAAACGCTGTTTTATACCGTCTTGCAGAGTTTGTGAGAAGTTCAGATTTGCGCGTTCCGCAAGGGTATTAAGCCACGTCGGGATAGAACAATTTTTATTAACCGGTTTCTTGTTAAATTTCTTCGCAAAAGATTCCACATCAAGGCGCATGAAATTAACAAAACCATTCTCGAATTCGTCTGCGACAACCTCCCCCGGCTTTGAAGCAGGTGGGAGTTTTTCGCCCATTTCAAGTGACGTTAAAATCCAACCGCAAGCCGCATCATCAGCCATATAAAGTGCTTCATCAAGCGTAAAACCGCAGGTTGTACAGCCCGGCAAATCCGGAAATATAACCGTTATTCCGTCGTCGTCAGGATAAAAACAAGCCGGGTAAGTATATATAAGTTCCATAATTTCCTCCGGAATTTCACTTAAGTTTTGCCTGTTTAAGCACCGATACAAGCGTGCTTTTCGGTAAATCACCTTTATGATAAGGCAATGAAACTAAACCGATTTTTGATGGGTGTTTATACTGATAGTGTGAGCCGCGAACCCTCATTAAATACCAACCGTCCGCTGTAATGATTTTTTCAACATCTTTGAAGGTCACAACATCACCTCAACCATATTATAACACACCTTTTGCGCATTGTCAACACCAAATCAAAAACTCCGCATAAAGCGGAGCTTTTTGTCTGCCGGCGGCGGGGGTTATTCTACCTGTAAAACAACCTTACGCCAAGTCTAAATTCTGCTTAATTGCGTCTTGAAGCAGAATTGAAAAATTAAACCCTTTTCGTTCCGCAAGTGTCGCGAGCCATGCAGGCACAGTGCAGTTTTTCCTTACCGATTTTGAATGATATTTTTCGGCATATGCATCAATATCAAGGCGAATCAAACTTACAAATCCGTCTTCAAAATCATCAGCCTTTACGTCAGCAAGATTTGACGGTGGCGGCACAGGCTCACCACGAACAATCTCTCCGTAAATCCAACCGCACCCCGCCTCATCTGCCATTAAAAACGCTTCTTCGATATCTTTTCCAAAAGTCGTACAGCCCGGCAAATCATGAAAAATAACGGTTACTCCGTCATCATCGGGATAAAAACAAGCCGGATAAATGCCAACCATAATATAACCCTCTCCCCTTACTTAAGCCCTGCTTGACGCATTATAGAACTTAACGATTTCTTCGGTATATCTCCATGATGAAACGATATTGTCACTTTTCCCTTTTTAGTCGGGTGAAGATAATGATGGTGCGAACCCTCCGCGCCTATATAATACCAGCCGTCTTTTGTAATTATCTTTTCTGCTTGCTTTGCTGTCATTATTATAAGCTCCTTAATATATTATAATGCGCATTGCGTGCATTATCAAGCGATTTCCACAAGATTATTGTAAAATTTTTATGAATAACATACGAAAGCCCTCTGTAAAACAGAGGGGCTGCCGGCGGCGGGGGTCGAACCCGCACGGTATCGCTACCACCGGATTTTGAGTCCGGCACGTCTGCCAATTCCATCACGCCGGCGTCGGGCGGGGACGCCCCCGCGGGCAAGCCGCCGCGCTTAGTCTAACCAAGCGCATAGTAATCAAGCGGCGGGGGGCTTTAGTGAATACAAATTCATTTTAGCATAAATTAAGAATTATTTCAATGACTATTTTGTTAACATTTTGCGGAAAGCTATTCAAGCTCCTCCGCATTTTTGACGTCTCTCTTGCGATACCTGCGCAGCCTTAGTTTCGATTGGTAGTAGACTTGGGCGGGGTAGAGACCTACGTAGCCGGAGAGGAGGTAGCTTATGGCGATTGCGGCACCGAAATAGAGCATGACAGATTCGGCGTTGACTATTTCGGTGAAGAGTTCGGCGGCGAGGATTAGGGCGGCGAGGGGGCAGTTGGTTACGCCGCAAAAGACGGAGACGAAACCGAGGGCTGCGCCGAAGGATGGTTCGAGACCGAGGACTACGGCGAGGGAGCTTCCCATTGTTGAGCCGATGTAGAAGGCAGGGAGGATTTCGCCGCCGCGGAAGCCTGCGCCGAGAGTCAGGGCGGTGAGGGCGATTTTAATCAGCGGAACGTAGATGGGGATATCGCGGGAGACGAAAGCGTGTTCGATTGTGTTGTAGCCTGCGCCGGAGTAGATGTCTGTTCCGAGGAGGAGGGTTATTCCCGCGACGAGAAGACCGCCGACGACTACCCTTATATAGGGGTTTGTGAAAAATTTGCCGTAATATTTGCGGGAAAGATCCATTGCCCTGCAAAAGAGGATTGCGGCTATTGCCGAACAGACGCCGATTACAGCAACCTTCCCGAGGGCTGAAAAATCCACGGCTGAACTTACGCCGTCAATTACATAGCGTTCGCGGGCAAGCCCCAAGAGGCGGGTTGTCCAATACGCCGCAACCGCGCCTGTTACGCACGGGACAAGGGCAGAATAGGAAATCGAGCCGATTATTGCAATCTCAATCGCGAAAATTGCCGAGGCGGCGGGCGCGCCAGTCAGGGCGGAAAAAGCGGCGGCAATTGCCGTCATCATAAGGACGGAAGAGTCGTTTTTCCCCATTTTAAGAAGCCCCGAAACAGGTGCTAAGATTCCGCCGCCGATTTGCAGCGACGCGCCCTCACAACCTGCCGAGCCGCCTGTAAGGTGTGTTAACACAGACGCGGCGAAAACGAGCGGAGCTTTTTTCCACTCGACAGCGGACGTTCCGTCATGGGCGGCGGCGACAATGTCGTTTGTGCCGTTGTCATGCGGAAAGCCTGCTTTTTTATAAATATAAACGATTACGATTCCGGCGAGGGGCAGAAGCGGGAGCAGGATGAGGCGGTGGTCTGCGCGGAAGCTGTTCGCGCCGTCAATTGCGAGGCGAAACAGGCTCACAGCCGCGCCGACGACAGCTCCGCACGGTATCGCTATTAACAGCCACTTGAAGAAATACTCCCATGCGCGGATTGCCCCGACAAGCCTCATGCGGCGGACTAATTTTCTTATCATAAAATTCGTACAGCGGCGGGTTGGTTTTATTGTTCAAAAATACCGGCTTAGTTTTCTTGCCCTAACTTCACATCGGCAGTTCGTCAAACGGCAGTTCGTCGTCTTCGTCTATAGTGCGGTTGCGGTTATATTCCGAATAATATATGAACATCTCGCGCAGGATTAAATTCGCGGCGGCTGTTGAAATTCCCGACGGGTCGTAGGGCGGCGACAGTTCAACCACATCAAACCCGACAACGTTAAGGTCTGCAAAAGCCATCGTATACGCCAAAATCTCCGACACCGTACAACCGTTATGCTCCGGCGTTCCCGTCCCCGGGAAGACGGACGGGTCAAGCACGTCGAGGTCGAGCGTGATATAAACGGGGCTGTCTTCCGCCACAAAAAGGGTATTTTCAATCTCCTCGTCAATCTGCTCAAGCCCGAAAATCGGGTTTGGTATCCGCCCGAAGTGGAATTCTTCCGCCGTGCCGCTCCTTATCCCGAACTGGTAGATGTTCTTCATCCCCACAAGCTCCGCGCATCTGCGCATAACCGTCGCGTGGGAGAGCTTTTCGCCGAGGTATTCGTCCCGTAAATCCGCGTGGGCGTCAAGGTGGATTATCCGCAGGTCGGGGTACTTCTTAACAAGCGCCCGCACCGCCCCGAGCGTTACAAGGTGTTCCCCCCCGAGCATAACCGGCTTCTTATCCCGCGTTATAATCTTAGAGGTCATATGCTCAATCATCTCAAGCACCCGCTCCGTGTTCCCGAACGGCAGCTCCAAATCTCCCGCGTCAAAAACCCTGCAATCGGTTATGTCCGTATACTGATAAGGCGAGTACGTCTCAATCCCGTACGACTCCCTTCGCATAACCGCCGGCGCAAACCTCGCCCCCGGGCGATACGACGTAGTTCCGTCAAACGGCGCCCCGAAAAGCACATACTCCGCTTCCTCAAACTCAGCATCACAGCCTATGAATCTGTTATATTCACTAATCATGGAAGAACGCTGGGGGAAAACTTTCTGAGGACAACGCGTTGCACAAGTTTCCCCCCAGACCCCCTTTCAAAGACTTTTTTAATTAGTCATTTTTGTTTATTTTTTCGTTAATTCGGATTGGTTTAGGTGAAATCAATGCTATAACGAATTCTGTATTCTGTACTCTGTATTCTGTACTCTGTATTCTGTATTCTTTTTCGGCAAGAAAACATCAACCATCACAGCCCTGTCGTTAACATTAAGCTTTATTTTCGTAATCGGCGACGGGTTCGGTATCGTTTCGCCGTCTTCAATAAGCCCGAGAAGCTCTATCTTCAAGAGTTCCTTCGCGCTTATTCCGGCTTTTTCTTCCGTCTCCGCACAGGTTGCGCAGTTAAGGTCGGGGAACTCTATCGAGAATTGCCCGTCTTCTTCGCGAGTAAATATTGCCGGGTAACGGTAGTTATTACTAAACATTGCTGTCGCTCCTTATTACCTCTCGTGACGAATAACTCTTCATGTCGCAAGCAGCTCTTTCACATACGTCGGCAAAGCAAACGCTCCCGTGTGAATGTCGGTGTTGTAGTATCTTGTTTTTATCCCGAGGGCTTCCCATGCCTTTTTGTCAAAATCAAACGGCGTTATATTGCCTTTAGAAGCGAAGCCGAAGAGCCAATGCCCGGACGGATATGTCGGGATATGCGCCTGATAGACGTAGGCGTTTTCAAAAACGCTCTTAATCCGCTTGTGGGCTCTGGTGCAGGCACGGGCGTCGTTTTCGTAATAGGGGCTTTCGTGCTGGTTTATTAGGATTCCGCCGTCGGCAAGCGCGTTTTCGCAGTTGCCGTAAAACTCGACGGTAAAAAGCCCTTCGCCCGGTCCGAAAGGGTCGGTGCTGTCTACGATTATAAGGTCGTAGAAGTTTTCCTTCCCCCTTACATATTTTAAGCCGTCTGTGAAGTGCATATGCACGCGATTGTCATAAAATCCGCAGGCGGTCTGCTCCAAGTATTCCTTGCAGACCGAAACAACCCGCTCGTCAATCTCCGCAACGTCAATATGCCAAATTCCCGGATAGCGCGTCAGTTCTCTGAGCGTTCCGCCGTCCCCCGCGCCGATAACAAGCACCTTTTTTACATCGGGCTTTGCCGCCATCGCAACGTGGGTTATCATCTCGTGATAGATAAATTCGTCCTTTTCGGTTAACATCATATAACCGTCGAGGGTTAAAAACCGCCCGAATTCCGGCGAATCGAAAACGTCAATCCGCTGATATTCGCTCTGCTCCGAGTGAAGGTGCCTGTCAACGCGGATCGAAAGCTTAACATCGGGGGTGTGCAGTTCGCTAAACCAAATCTCCATTTTATTTCACCACATTTATCCTCTCGACGTCCATATCCTGTGTGCCGGTGAGGCTTGAGCCTTTTTCTTTTGCGTAGCTGATATAGTCGATAATGTCCTTCGTTATCCGTTCGCCGGGGGCTAAAATCGGTATCCCCGGGGGATAACACATCACGAACTCGCCCGAAATTTTCCCCGCCGTCTCCGCAATCGGGAAGGTTTCTGTCTCGGCATAAAATGCACTCTGCGGGGTCATTGCCGCTTCGGGGGCGATATATTCAGCCTTTAGGAGGCTTCGCGTACGCTCCGGCTTGCCGTGGCGGCGTTTTATCTCCGCAAGGGCAGAGATAAGCCTCTCGATATCGCGGCTTCTGTCGCCGTCCGAAATATAACAGAGGAAATTCGCAATATCCCCGAACTCAATCTGTATATCATATTCATCGCGGAGCTTGTCGTATACTTCAATCCCCGCAAGCCCGATATCGAGCGTGTTTACCGATAATTTCGTGCTGTCAAAATCAAAAATATCCCTGCCGTTTTTAAGCTTCTTCGTGAACGCCCTGTAGCCGCCGATTTTTTTAATTTCGTCGCGGGCATAATCCGCCGTTTTTATAATGGTGTCGGAAATGCTCTTCCCAAAAAGGGCAAGCCGCCGCCTTGAAATATCAAGGCTTGACATCAGCAGATAGGACGCGGAAGTCGTCTGCGTGAGGTTTATAACCGCGTTAAGATAACCGATATTGACATTCTCGCCGGCGAGAAGAAGGCTGCTTTGCGTGAGGCTTCCGCCCGATTTATGGAGCGACACCGCACTCATATCCGCTCCCGCTTCCATCGCCGAAACAGGTAAGCTCTCGTTAAAATAAAACTGCGTGCCGTGTGCTTCGTCGGCAAGGACAAGCATATTATTTTCGTGGGCGAGCTTAACAATTGCCTTAAGGTCGGAACAAATGCCATAGTAGGTCGGGTTGTTCACAAGGACGGCTTTCGCGCCGGGGTGAGCTTCAATCGCCGCCCTGACGTCTTCAAAATCCATTCCGAGGGGTATACCTAATTCATCATCAACCCCGGGGTTAACGTAAACCGGCTTCGCCCCCGACAGTATAAGCGAATTAATCGCGCTTCGGTGGACGTTCCGCGGCATAATTATCTCGTCGCCAGCCTTAACCGCCGAAAGTATCATGCTCCGCACCGCCGCAGTTGTCCCCCCGACACAAAAGAAGCAGTGCTTCGCCCCGAACGCTTCCGCCGCCAATTCCTCCGCTTCCTTTATAACCGAAACGGGGTGTATCAAATTATCGAGCGGCTTCATCGAGTTAACGTCAACGTCCATCACCATCTGCCCCAGAAAGGCAGTAAGTTCCGGGTTGCCCTTGCCGTGCTTATGCCCCGGCACGTCAAAAGGCACTATACGCGCTTCGCGATATTTTTTTAACGCAGTCGCAAGGGGGGTACGGTCTTGAGCTGATGTGTTTATCATTAAAAATTACAATCCTGTTTTAATTAAAAAATGTTCATTCCCGAAAATATTTCTATCATCTCGCGCTTGATTGCATCATTTATTTCGAGGCGGCGTTTGGGCGCGAGTTCGTATGTGTCGGTGTTGAAGAGGTAGTTTTGGAGGGTGATTTCTTTTATCATCATCTTTGTGTGGAAGATGTTTGCTTGGTATACGTTTATGTCAACGGCGTCGTATTTTTCGAGGGTGTCGGAGTTGATATAGTTTTGGATTGAGGTTATGTCGTGGTCGATAAATAGCTTTTTGCCCTTTTCGTCGCGGGTGAAACCGCGAACGCGATAGTCGATTGTTATGATATCGGAATCGAAACTTGCGATAAGATAATCGAGAGATTTAAGCGGCGTAATCTGCCCGCAGGTTGAAACGTCGATATCCACGCGGAATGTCGCGATAGAGTTGTCGGGGTGATATTCCGGGTAGGTGTGGACGGTCAGATGCGACTTGTCGAGATGCCCGGCGAGGGAATTTTTGCCCGGCACCATTCTTATATTTGAACTCATGTCGAGTTCGTTTTCGGTGAGTTTTTCTTCCGAAATAAGGACAGTTACGGACGCCCCTTGCGGCTCGTAATCCTGCTTCGAGATGTTAAGCACATACGCGCCGATCATTTCGGTTACGTCGCATAAAATCTTAGTTAGACGGTCGGAATTATAGACGTCGTCGATGTATTTTAAGTAGTCCTGCTGTTCGCGGACACTTTTTGCATAGCATATATCGTAGATATTAAAGCTCAAAGTTTTTGTCAGGTTATTAAACCCGTAGAGCTTTATTTTATCCTTATCGTTAAACGGAAAATCAGCCAATTTTTTAATCCTCCGAAGAGTGGAATGTTTACGTCAAAAACTCAATTGCGCGTTCGATCGAATCGCGGGAGTTGCCCCAATCGGCATCCTTCCCGCCGTTTCGATAATCATACATACTGCAAAAATGCGAAACGTCTTTGTAAAGTTCTTGTAGGTGCTTATTTGTTAAATCGCCGATCGTTATCGCGAAATTTTCGGCATCTTTTTTAGATAAATATTGCGGTGCAATTTCACTTAACAACCGAAAATGTTTAAGGCAGATAAAGGGCTGTTCCTCAATCATCTTTTTTAACTTCGGGTTTGTGAAGCATTCGCAGAACGTCCGCGTAAGCCTGTCCATCCCCCATTTTATCTTTTCGCAGACAAAGCACGTTCGCTCATATCCGCGTAAGACGTCGATACGCTTGTCCTTTTTAAGGAGCGGGCGTCTTGACTCGAAGACGTCTTGGCTTATTTTATCGAGGTGCGTTTGAAGCATTAATGCAAGCGACAACCTGTTTTTTTGCTTTAACATTCGCGCAAAATGCTTGTCACAAAACCCGAGCTTATTCGTCTCGATTCGCACGTCCGGCTCCATCATCGCCGCACCCATAATATATTCGACGGTACGTTCTTCAAGCATCTTTTCCATTCGACAGAGCGGGCAGTTACATTCGTTATCCTGCGGTTCTAAAACTTCTGTTATCGGGATTGTTAAGATAGACTCTCGCATAGCTCTCTGTTCCTTATATAGTGAAATAGGTATTGCTGCGCGACACCGGCATAGGGGTTTTCTATAAAGGGGAAGCCGTCGGGGTAATATTCCGCCAATGCCCGGTTTATCCAGACGTCGCGGGGGAAGCATTCAAGCCTGTGGAAGCCGTACAGAAGCGTACATTCCGCAACCTTCGGACCGACGCCCGAAATCTTCATTAACTCCGCACGTGCCTTTTCCGTCGGCATTTTTGCAATTTCAGAAAGGTTAACATTGCCGCTTAAAACGTTCTCCGCCGCGCTTTTAAGGTATTTTTCCCTGAAACCTGTCTTCGCAAAACTTATGTCGGTGAGCAGGTCTTCGGGGGTCGGGAAGCGGTTAAAATAGGTTACAAAACGCTTTATAATAAGCTTTATCCGCGGGATATTGTTATTTTGCGAGATTATAAACGAGGTTAAAGTTTCCCAAGGGTCCTGCTTTAATATTCTTATTCCGCCGCAAAACTCTATCGCCCTTTTCATTGTCGGGTCGGTTATAAATTCGCGCTTAATCGCTTCGTAGTCGCGGTTGAAGTCGAAATATTCATCCCATTTTGTTAGGAATTCCGCTTCGGTTACGTTATATAGGGTTATCGTGCCGCCCGTTTGCGCGGCGTTAACGTGCTGTCGGAAAGCCTGCCCGCAGTCGAGGGTTAACGCAAGGTCGAAGCCCGCACATTCGACGTAAATATTATTATCTTTTGCGGTGAAGCTTCTCAACTTTTTTCTTTTCCTTATCGTTCGTGGGGATATATACAACGTCGTCGAAGAGGGCAGTGTACTTCGGCGGGATAACCTTGTGTTTATGAAGCTTCCCGAAATACCAATGCCCGAATTTCGCCGTGTTTTTAACCTCGTCGAGGAAAAAATGTATGCGCGTAAGGAGCGTGCTTTCAAAAGCCAGAAACTGCTTTATGCTCGCCGGGGCTTCGTGGGTTACGGCGATGTCGAATTGGTTGCCGTAATCCTCTAAGTTTTCAAGGGCAGTTTCGATTTCGGTTTCAGTAACCGCCTCTTCCCCCCACCAGCGGTTTTGCTGCTGCCTTTCCGCAACGTCCGCCGAGACGCCGCCGCCGAAAGCGAAAACCCTTACCCCTTGGAGATTAAAGATATTGCCGCGAAGAAGATGAAAAAGCCTGCCGGAGATATGGTGCGTTTCGCCCCCGCAAAAATTCTCGACGGGATAAGAATTAATAAGGTCGTAGTTATCATGACAGCCCTCGACAAAGAGGGTGTAATGCTTCTTCTTGCCGATTTTTTTAAGGATTCGGTCTTCGCGGTCGGTCTTATCCCACAAAAAGCCGAAGTCGCCGGCAACGATTAGAAAATCGCCCTTTTTCAGGAGGGGGATTTTATCAAATCTTGATAAGTCGCCGTGCATATCGCCGGTTATACAAATCAACGTATTTTCTCCATAAATTTAGTCACAATACATTATAGCACAATCCTTTTATAAAAGCAATAACAATATGTGAATTTTTAAGGAAAGTAATTTTATGGATACAAGAAATCGGGTTGCGGCAGTTATAAATGGGGCAGAACCCTCTAAAGAAGATCCGAACGGCTCGTATACAGGGAAGCCGCTTAAGCCCTATGAAAAGCCTATTCAGGATTCAGACGATCTGTAATAATTTGTGAACATTGTGTAATGGACAAATTACCCCCGTATGGTTTATAATTACTGTACGGGGGTAATATTATGAAGAAATTTTTACCGGTTATTTTAACAATTTTTGTCTTAACGGCGTGTAATACATCAAAACCGGCGGTTACAACAACAAGGACAACAACTACTACAAGAGCAACTACAACAACTGCGGCAGTAACTACTACTGCGGCAACAACCGTTAACCCATTCGCGGAAATGAAATTCACTGCCGATTACCGCGCCGCTTCAAACGCAGCCAATGGCGGTTTGGTTGCCTTTGATGATGAATATATTTACTATGCCTCCGATAATCGTATTCACGGCAGAAGTTTAAATGAAGAGATTGGGCTTAAATTCGAGCTTGTCACGGAAACCTCTCCGATTAAAAACCTCTGCGTATACGGCGATTACATCTTTTACGTTTCGGACGGGAAGGTTAATTCGATTAAGAAGGACGGCAACGAGGGGCTTAACCTTCACCCGGAAGCAGATGGCTTCTTTTACCTTTCGGATAACTTAATTGTTTACACACTGGGCGGCGTTATTTATCTGCAAGACTTAAACGGTTCTGCGCCGATAAAAGTCGGTCACACAAGCGGTTTTATTAACTTCGCGGGCGGGGAACTTACTTACGCTGACGGAAACACGATTAAGGTTTATAATGTTAAAACGGGAGAATTCACCATTGAATACGAGTCTGACCGCATGATAAGCGGGCTTATCCGCTATGAAGACAAGATAATTTATCGGGCAGTTTCCGCCGCGAACGACAGGGACATGACCGAGCTTATAATACTTGATTTGGGCACCGGGGAGATTGATTCCGTATTCGCCGGGTCGCTTAACAAGACAGTCGAGCCCGGGGACGAATACTTCTCGGGGCAAAGCTGGGTTACTTCCGCTTTTAATGTTAACCCCAACGATGGTATGCTTTATTTTAGTTATCTTACAGACTACGACACAGACGGCTTCCACAAACAGGCTATTTACCGTCGGGATTTTAACGAGGTGGGCAGTCAGGAAATTTTAGCCGAAACTTCCGAGACGCCGTACCCGAAAAATCCTCCTTCTGCGGCGTTTTATTCGACTCCGGGCGGAATATATTATTTTAATCCGGACGGAGAGCTTGTTAAAATTTAGGGAGAAACATAATGAAAAAGATTTTGACAATACTTGCGGCAATGTTAATTCTTGCGGGGTGCGGTGCTTCAAAAACCCCGGCGGAAAGTTTCACGCCGGCGGAGACCGCAACCGCCGCGTCATTTTTAGCCGAAAGCGTTCCCGAAACTACGACAGCAACACCAACAGAGACAGCGAACGGCGATTTCCCCGCCGGTTTTCCCGTTCCCGAAGGGGTTACAAGGACGCTTCGGGAAGACGGCTATTTGATATACTATACCGATATAACGAAGGGCGATTCGCGGCTTAATGAAATTGTTGCGGTTAACCTTGAAACGCTTGAGACGATTGATGTTTATGCGACAGAGGTTAACCTTGCGGCAAAGCCCGGGGACGAAAATTTTTCGGGGCAGCGGTTCCTTACGAAGAATTTTCGCCTTGAGTCTGACGGCTATGTTTACTTTTACGTGCTTACCGATTACGACACAGACGGCTTTCACAAACGCCAAACCTTTCGGAAAAACCTCAAGACGCGCGGGATCGAAGAACACGGCTTTGAAACCTCCGACAAACCCTATGCCGAATACACGAGCGGAGAAGCCGAAACCCTTTATCAGTCGGGTGTGCGGAGCGTGAAGCTTGACATTCCCGTGCCGGAAAGCGGGGCTAATGTTGTTATAACAAACACTGCGGATTGGGAGAGGATTCTTAATGCGCCGCCGCCCGAGGACGGCATTACACTTATGACAGGCTTCGGGCAGTATGTTTGTTATCGGTATGAAAGGAAAGAGGGGAATTATATTACTTCGGGGATAGGTTATGTTGATGTGCTTAAAAGGCTCAAATATACCATACAGGAGATACAAACACGAGACCCGAAAAGTTACACCGACAGCATGGATGCAATGCTTTCTTCAAATCTGCCGCGGATTATCCCGAATACCTTCCGCTATGACAATGGCGAGCTTTATTACTATGTCTACGGCAGCTATTCGGACGAGAACTGGGGGGATAATTATCCCCACGACGACGGCTATCATATGCGCTCGATAATGGTCTATAATTTCGAGACGACATGGATTAACTTAGGTATGTGGGAAGACAGCTACGAAACGCCCTATAGCCTTAGCCCCGAGCCGCCTCCGCTCCCGTCGGAAATTCCAGAAAAGCCGATTGAAACGTACGACTTTAAGGTTTCGGAAATTGAATATATTGCGGCGGCGAATTCCGATGCTTCCGGTCAGTTCGCCTTCGATGAAGACTATATCTACTATAAAAACATAAACGACAACGGCAACCTCTATAAAAAGCATTTCGGCGCGGAGGACGCGGGCGTGAAGCTTGCGGACGCGAACGAACACGGCTATCTTTACGGTATCTGTGTTTACGGCGATGAGGTTTTTTTCGCAACACATTATTATGATACAGAGCCGGACGGGACGGATGGTCACGGCGGTCCGACAATTTATGCCGTGAAAAAAGACGGTTCAAGCGCAGAGCCGAAGGAAGTCTTAAGCGGCGCGGGCGACGACTTTTTCATCTATGACGGCGTTCTCTATTTCACAGGCGGCGAATACAGCAGCTATGACGGCTTAAACAGCCTGCCTTATGACGCTGATTCCGGCAAGCCGCTTGACGGCTCTTTAAGGGAAAATATCGCACCCTTTGCGATGCAGATGAGCGTTGCCGACGGCATGATAACCTACTACGACGGCGCAAATATCAATGTTTATGACATAACCGCCGGGTCTGTTGCCGCGGCAATTTCCCAAGACACAATTTCTATAGATTCGATGTTTCGCTTCGGCGATTACATAATTTACCATTACGAATACGGCGCGGAGAGCAGACTTTACAGCGTGCTTTCGGCTGTTAATTTTAAGACTCGCGAAGAAACGCAGATAGACATGAAGTGGATTGAACGAAACAAAGAGGCAGAAGGCGGCAGCTACATACCCGCTTCATTTAACCTTTTCGAGGGGCAGATTTACTACAACACATACTGGGACGAAAAGGACGGCGGCTATCACCAAAAAACTTTGCAGGGCTTTAGCCTTGATGAAAAAAAGGTAATGCTCGGCTCATGGGATGAATCTCTTATCCCATACCGCACAACCAAACCCGAATGTGCTTTGTTTTCCTGCCCTGACGGCATATACAGCTACGCGCCGGACGGCAATCTGGTAAAGTTTGAGTTTGCGTCTCCGTAATTTATGTAAAATTTTAAAAATCGCTTGCAAAGTCTTTTTAGATGTGGTATAATAGATATGTTATATTTACATACAAGAGGTACATATAAAATGGTAGGCGATTTACATTGTCACTCGAAGCTCTCGGACGGTTCTCTGGGGCTTGAGGATATAATAATGCAGGCGAAGCGGACGGATATTGACTTCATCTCGATAACCGACCACGACACTTTAAGTTCGCTCTCGCGGATTAAAATTCTCGGGGACAGATACGGCGTTAACACCATTCCCGGGGTTGAACTTTCAAGCTGGGACAAGAAGCGCGGCAGAAAGGCGCATATCCTCTGTTACGCGCCGAAAAAGCCCGACCGCCTCGAGGGGCTTTGTATGAAGTCCTGCGAAATACGAAAAGTCTGCGCAAAAGAGATGGTTGAGCGGGTTATGAAAATCTATCCGATAACCCCCGAAAGCGTTATGCGCCACGCGACCGGCTCTAAGAGCATCTTTAAGCAACATATCATGCACGCGCTTGTTGACTTAGGTTACACTACCGAGATTTACGGCGACCTTAACAACACCCTCTTTAACCTTAAAACCGGCACCTGCATTGTCGAGCGGGAATATCCCGACGTTAACTTCGTAACCGACCTTATCCACTCTGCCGGGGGCGTTGCCGTTCTTGCACACCCGGTCTATTACGACTCGTTCGAGCTTCTTGAGGAGCTTGCCGAATCGGGGCATATTGACGGAGTT
This sequence comes from Ruminococcus sp., assembly GCA_031262105.1. GTDB lineage: Bacteria > Bacillota > Clostridia > Oscillospirales > Ruminococcaceae > JAISGY01. The sequence continues at coordinate 15,879 of JAISIH010000007.1, forward strand.
GAGGCATATCATTACACGGCGGATAAAACTGCGGAGCAGAAAATTCTCGATATTGCCGAAAGATATGAATTAATCGTAACCGGCGGCTCTGACTTCCACGGGCTTTATAACGCGAAGGCTTCGAGCCTCGGGAGCAGAACAACCGACAAGGAAAACATCGAAAAGATTATGCGCGGAACAAAGAAGAAAGAGGCAGTTGCCAGCTGAAAGCAGTATCAGATTGAAAGCAGTAAAAATTGACTATGAATCCTATTGAAGCCCACAAAGAATGGCGGGGGAAGATTGAGATTATCTCCCGCGTAAAGATAGATACAAAAGAGGCACTGTCAACCGCCTACACCCCCGGGGTTGCCGCCCCCTGCCTTGAAATAAAGGACAACCCCGCCCTTTCGTTCGATTTAACAAGGCGGGGCAGTCTCGTTGCCGTAATTACGGACGGAACGGCAGTCCTCGGTCTCGGCGACATCGGTCCGCTCGCCGCTATGCCTGTTATGGAGGGGAAATGCGCCCTCTTTAAGGAATTCGCGGGGGTTGATGCGTTCCCGCTCTGCCTTGACACAAAAGACACGGACGAGTTTATAAAGACGGTGAAGTATCTTGCCCCGAATTTCGGCGGAATTAACCTTGAAGACATAGCTGCACCGCGCTGTTTCGAGATTGAACGGCGGCTTAAGGCGGCTGACTTAGGTATACCTATTTTCCATGACGATCAGCATGGCACTGCAATTGTCGTTCATGCGGCGTTATTAAATACACTTAAGCTGACCGGCAAAAATATCGGCGGTATTACCGTCACCATAAACGGCGCGGGAGCGGCAGGCTGTGCAATCGCAAGGCGGCTAATCTCTGTCGGCGTCGGGAATGTTATCCTTGTGGATATTGACGGGATAATCTCGCGGAATAACGTTTATGAAAACCCCGCTCATGAGGAACTTAAGCTCGTGACAAATTCCGAGGGCAAAAGCGGCGGTCTTGCGGATGCAATTGCCGGCGCGGACGTCTTCATAGGGGTTTCACGCCCGAATCTTGTTACCGCAGATATGGTTAGGTCGATGGCAGAAAAGCCCGCCGTATTCGCTATGGCGAACCCGAACCCCGAAATAAGCCCTGCCGAGGCGAAAGCCGCCGGAGCGTATATTGTAGGAACGGGCCGTTCCGACTACCCGAATCAGATTAACAATGTCCTCGCTTTCCCGGGCATCTTCAAGGGAGCTTTGGCGGCAAGGGCAGCCGACATCACCGACGAAATGATGCTTCACGCCGGACAGGCAATCGCGGCGTGCGTGCCGGACAATATGTTGTCGGTTGACTACATTATCCCGAATCCGTTTGATAAAAACGTTGCAATAGAGGTTGCAAGAGCAGTTTCAAATGTATAGATTTTTCTTGCAGAACCCGCCCGACGGCAATACTATTAGTATAACCGGCGCAGATGCCGCCCATATAAGGCTTTCACTGCGCATGAAGCCCGGCGAGGAAGTTATCTTCACACGCGAGGGCGTCGATTACCTTTCCGAAATCACAGAAATAACACCGAACGAGGTAATCAGTCATATAATAAAAGCAGACCCTGTAAAAAGCGAGCCGGCACTGAAATTAACGCTGTTTTTCGCTCTGCCGAAATCCGACAAGGCAGAGACTATTATACAAAAATGCACAGAATTAGGTATTTCGGAATTCGTGCCGTTTCTGACAAAACGCTGTGTTGCTGTTCCGAAGGCTCTTAACGCGAAGACGGAGCGTTGGCAGAGGGTTGCAGAATCCGCCGCGAAGCAGTCCGGGCGAGGGATTATCCCGACTCTGTCGGATATTTTGCGGTTTGAGGAAGTTTTAACAAGACTTAGTGATTTCGATGCGGCGTTTTTTTGCAATGAAAACAGCGGCGAGAGGTTAACCTTGCCCGACAATGTTAAAAATGCCGCGCTTATAACCGGTGCGGAGGGCGGCTTTGAACTCTCCGAAGCAGAGCGGATTTTAACGGCAGGGGCGAAAAGTATTACCCTCGGCTCAAGGATTTTACGCTGTGAGACTGCGCCGATCTCGGCGGCGGCGATAATTTTTCACCTCTCGGGCGACATATAACCCCGCTCCCCCGCGCAATTTCCCCATCTCCCCCCCGCGCGAAATTTTATCACAATTTTTTCAGATAAAATCTATTGATTTTTTATATTCCCTATGGTATAATAAATTATACAGAAACTCTACGCAAATATTGGAGGATAAAAAATGAAAGCATTCGGGCTTGCGTTTTTAGCATTGGCATCGGCGGCAGTGGGTGCAGCAATCGCTACCTACGCCATAAAAAAACAAAACGATATCGACCTTTACGACTTTGAATTTGATGAGGATGAAGACTTCTCCGACGACGATTTCCTCCCCGAAGACATAACAGTCTCAACCGCAACCTCCCCCATAGACGACAACATCTCCGACCTCTCAAAAATCGACGGCGATTATCCCGACGAAGAGGCATAAAAGAGGCTATATATAAAAGCGCAGCTGCATGACGGTTTTTTAAGGTTGCGTAGATTTTTGCGGATATGGCGGAATCGGCAGACGCGTTAGATTCAGGTTCTAATCGGAGTAATCCGGTGGAGGTTCAAGTCCTCTTATCCGCAGACGAGCGGGGGCGAAAAATCCCCCGTTTTGTTATGAACGATAGCCCCTCTTACTATTTCTGGTAAGAGAATTTTTTTATTTCTATAAAAATTCTTTATTTGTTAACCTATTCGCGTTTGAAATATGTTATAGTATATTTGTATTATGAAAAATGTTTTAAAAATGTCTGCCGACGGAGCGGACAAGGAGCGTTAAAATATGGATGGATTTAGCTTATTCTTAACAATTCTGACAGCTTTCGGGGGGCTTGCTCTCTTTATCTACGGCATGAACCTCATGGGGGAGGGGCTTGAGAAGGCTTCCGGCTCGAAGCTCGAGAAAGTTCTCGATAAGATGACGAAAAACGCCTTCGTCGGCGTGCTTTTAGGCGCGGCGGTTACGGCGATTATCCAGAGTTCGTCGGGGACGACCGTTATCGTCGTCGGGCTTGTCAACGCCGGTATGTTAAAGCTTCGCTCCGCAATCGGCGTTATCATGGGGGCAAATATCGGTACAACCGTCACCGGGCAGATCCTGCGCCTCGCGGAGCTTGACTCGACCGGCAGTGCCTCAAACGCAATGAAACTTTTGCAGCTAAGTTCCCTCATACCGATAATCTGCCTCGTAGGGCTTATAATAGTAATGCTCTCGAAAAAATCTACCGGGAAAAACATCGGGCAGATTTTCTTAGGGCTCGGCATCCTCTTCACCGGAATGAACGCAATGACGGCGGCGGTTAAGCCCCTTGCGGAGCTTCCCGCGTTCGGTGAAGCCTTCGCGGCGATGCAAAACCCCATTTTGGGCGTTCTTGTCGGCGCGGGGGTTACGGCAATTATACAAAGTTCTTCCGCTTCTGTCGGTATTTTACAGGCAATGTCAACCTCCGGGCTTATAACCTTCTCGGCGGCGTTCCCGATTATCATGGGGCAAAACATCGGCACAACCGTTACGTCAATCCTCTCCGCAATCGGCACAACCACCAACGCGAAACGCGCCGCCGCTGTCCACCTTCTCTTTAACATAATCGGTACGGTCATCTTCCTCTCCGCAATTTATATAGTACAAAACATTGTACACTTCCCGTTCTGGGACGATCCGATCGACATGGGCGGCATCGCGAATTTCCACACCCTCTTTAATGTAACCTGCACGCTCCTGTTCCTGCCGTTTATAAAGGCTTTCGAGAAGCTTGCGACGCTTATTATCCGCGACAAGAAGAGCAAAACGCCTGTGGAGCAGTTCACGTTAACCCTCGACGAACGCCTTCTTAAGTCGCCCTCCCTCGCAATCGGGCAGGCAATGCACACCCTCCTTTCGATGGCTAACCTTTCAAAATATAACTTCGATGCCGCGAAAGATTTGCTTATAACATATGTTGAGGAACAGGCGGCAGAAATACGGCAGAACAACGACTCTGTAGACCGCATGGAAGACGGCTTAAACTCGTATCTTGTGAAGATTGCCGAATGTGAGCTGACGGAATTCGAGAACAGGCGGGTTACAATGTTAATGTACCTGACGACCGAATATTCGCGAATCGGCGCGTATGCTATGAACATCTTGGAGAATGCCGAAACCCTCCATGCCGACGGCTTAAGCTTCTCTCCGAAGGCTCGCGCTGAGATGGATGTTATCTTCGCAGCGGTTGACGATATAATTTTAACCGCGCTGAAAGCGACGGAGCGTTCGGACACAAACCTTGCTTATAGGATTGAGCCGCTTGAAGAGACGGTTGACGCGCTTAATGACACGCTTAAATCCCGCCACATCGACCGCCTCAAAAACGGCGAATGTGCCGTCGAGAGCGGGGTTGTCTTCCTCGATATGCTTGTTAATCTCGAGCGTATCGCCGACCACTGCTCGAACATCGCCGTTTACGTTATAGGTTCATCCCGCGGACACGAGAACATCAGCCGCCACGAATACATCGAGAATCTTCATAATAAAACCCCGCTTGAATACAAAACCCTCCTTGAAGATTTTGAGAAAAAATACGCGCTTGAATAGGAGAAATAACAATGTCGAACTGGATAGAACGCGCCAATATCTACCATATCTACACGCTGAATTTTTGCGGAGCGGAAAAATTCCGGAAGGATTACAAAGAGCCTGAGCCGTCCTCGGGCGGGCGAATACTTAAGGTGCTTTCGTGGATTCCGCATATTGTGAAGACGGGGTTTAATGCCGTGCTGTTTTCGCCGGTCTTCGAGTCTGCCGAACACGGCTACGACACCTCCGATTTCTTCAAGATTGATGCCCGCCTCGGGACGAATGACGAATTCATGCTCGTCTGTGAGGAGCTTCACAAAAACGGCATCCGCGTTATCCTCGACGGCGTGTTTAACCACGTGGGGCGGGACTTTTGGGCGTTTCGGGACTTACAGCAAAAGGGCGAAAAGAGCGAATACAAGGACTGGTTCGCCGGGGTTAATTTCGGCAACCGCTCTGTTTTCGGCGACGGCTTCTCCTATGAGGGCTGGAGCGGGCATTATAACCTCGTGAAACTCAATCTCTATAACGAACGGGTCGTTAACCATATCTTCAATGCCGTTAAGCTTTGGTACAAAGACTTCGGGATTGACGGAATACGTTTCGACGCCGCAGACTGCCTTACCGACGATTTTATAAAACGTTTCCGAAATTTCGCGAAGGGGACTTTGAACGAGGATTTCTGGCTAATGGGCGAGATTATCCACGGCAATTATGCGCGTTGGGCAAATGCGGAAATGTTCGATTCCGTCACGAATTATCAGTGCCACAAAGGGATCTACAGCTCCCACAACGACAAGAATTACTTCGAGATTTCGTCATCTTTCGACCAACAGAAGAACCAATACGGCAACCTCTACCTTTATAATTTTGTCGATAACCACGATGTTGGGCGCATTGCCTCGAAGATTACGGACAAGGCTCATCTTGAGTGCGTTTACACCATGCTATATACAATGTACGGCGTTCCGTCGGTGTATTACGGCTCGGAGTTCGGCATTGAGGGGAACAAGGGGCAGGGTGCGGATGCCGACCTGCCGCTCCGCCCGAACCTTAACCTCGACAACATTCACGGGCGTGACGATAAGCTTCTCGAGCATATCACGAAGCTCGGCGAAATCCGTAAGAGTGTCGATATTCTCCAGAGCGGCTTTTACGACAAGGTTTATCTCGACAACAAGACCTTTGTCTACAAGCGGGAACTAAGCGGCAAGGTTTGTTATATTGCGTTTAATATTGACGACAAACCGTATACGTTTAGTATAAAAAGCACGACAGAATACTGGCTGGATTGCCTTTCCGGCAGACGTTACAAAGGCGCGGAGGGGAAGGTTAACATTGAACTCGCCCCGAATACCTCCGGCATCTACCTCGAAGAACACAACTATCGTGCCGCTTTCGGCGACCGCCCCCACACCGAAGCAATCTTCCCCGTACCTCACGAGACCGAAATTGAAGTCGAGATTGAGGTTGCACCGAACCCGGTTAAAGAACTCCTTAACCCCACGGCGAAGACAATCCCCGTCTCCGACATTATTCCCCTCGGCGTGAAAGACAACCGCAAAATCGTCGTCGGCGCAACCTACCATCACTTCAAAGGCGGCGACTACAAAGTCCTGCTCCTCGCGAAAGACCACGAAGACGCCTCCCCCCTCGTCGTCTACATGGCACTCTCCGGCGAGGGCGACACTTGGGTTAGACCTCTCGATAACTTCCTTGAAGAAGTTAACGACCATGGGAATATTAAAGAGAGATTTACCCTTGTTAATTGACAGATTGAAGCAGCTTTAACAGCTGCTTCTTTTGTGTCAGATACAGTGCGGCGGCGTAGATTAGCCCGCCGATACCTATTGACACGAAAAGGTGCAAGATGCTGTTGTCAATGGGCAAAAATTCCATCGCGCTTTTTGCGGCTATTCCGCAGAGTGCCGCCGAGACTGCTATTGCCATGAGCGAAAAGCCGATATGTTTTACCCGCGTGATTTTTACCGTGCAAACCATCGACAGGATAAAAATCAATATGTAGCAAAAGAGGGTTGAAATTGCCGCGCCGGTTACGCCGATTTCGGGGATTCGCACAAGAGTTAAGTTTAACACAAGCTTTACCGCAACCCCGGCGAGCATGATTTTAAGCGGAATGTCGGCGCGTGAGGCGGCTTGAAGCACCGTGAAAAGCGCGGAGCTTATGCAGAGGAATATTACCGCGATTCCCAAGACCGAGAGCGGTAGAGCGGCGACGGCTGTTTCCGCCTGTCTTGCCGGAAATAAAAACCCCAAAATTTCGCCCGACAAAAGCGCGATCCCTACGCCGCCGGGTGCGGCGACTGCGGCGGCTGTGAAAAGGACGTTCGCGACGTTTTCCGAGACGTTTGCCTTCTGCTTCACCGATTCCGCGATAAGCGGCAACGCGCTTTTCCCGAACATATTCGTGAACGACGGAATGAGGGTGAAAACCGTCACGGCAAGCCCTGTAAAGCTCCCGAAGATAAACGGCGCAAGGTCTGCTTTCGCGACGCCGCCATGCATTATCGGGAGGAACGGCTCTATTGACACGCCGATCGCGGTTTTCAGCGACGGGATAATTGTCGTTATATCTATGAGGGACGTGAGGTTCGTCACCAATGCGCCGAGGGCTATCGGGACGGCTGTTTTAAGCAGCGGGGAGAGGATTTCGCGGGCGGTTTGGGTTGTGTTGTCGAGGGCGGCGTTTATAAATTTATCGTCAAATATACCGCGGATTAGCAGAAATATTACCGCGACTGCTGTAGAAAGCGTTACTCCCGAAACTCCGGCGGCGGCGGCAACGGCAAGGCGAGAAGTTTCGCCGAAAATTTCCGCAAAATCGCGTGATGGCATATTAAGCACAAAAACCGTCAAAAGAAGCCCGAGGGCGAGTTTCGCGACAGCCTCGATAACCTGCGAAATCGCTGTGGGGTGCATATTCCGAAGCCCCTCATAATAGCCGCGAAGCACGCAGGAGACAGAGCCGAAAAGGATTGCCGGGAGGATTGTTAAAACTGCTAAAAGGGCGTCGGGATTGTCCGAAATTTTTACAAATATAAAGGCGCAAGGCACCGAAACGGCGGTGAAAAAAAGCCCGGCGGCGCAAAAAGCCGTGAGCGATACGCGTTTAATCTTCCTTATATTGGCGTATCGTGCAAGTGCGGCGTTCTCCGCGACAATCTTCGCGACGGCCGACGGCAACCCTGCGGCGGTTACGGCATAGACAGGCATGAAAACCCCGTACGCCGCGAAATACTACCCCATCCCGACCCCGCCCAAGAGGTTCGCAAGGGGTATGCGGAAGACCGCCCCGATAACTTTCGTTATCACTACCGAGACGATAAGGATAAATGAGCCGTAGAGGAAAGATTGTTTTTTCATATGAAAGTATATGAAAAATGAGGTTGACAAATACTTGTTTTGGGGGTATAATAGAAAGGAAGTATTTTAATCAGACTGGAATATGTTTACCATGAATTACAATTTTTCCGATAAAGTAACGGGACTCCAAGCCTCCGCGATCCGCGAGATACTTAAGTTTACGAGCCTTCCGCAGGTCATAAGCTTTGCGGCGGGGAATCCTGCGCCGGAGGCGTTTCCGTCGGCGGCTATTGCCGAAATTTCCGCGAAGATTATGCGGGATAACCCTGTTGCCGCCCTCCAGTACAGCATCACCGAGGGGTATATGCCGCTTCGCGAGACTATGCGAAAAAGGCTTGCCGGGCAGGGCTGCTATAACCCCGACATCGACGACGTTATAATTACCTCCGGCGGGCAGCAGGGCAACGAGCTTTCATGCAAGGTTCTCCTTAACGAACACGAAACTTTAATCTGCGAAGCCCCGAGTTTTACAGGCTCGCTTACATCTTTCAAATCCTATAACGTTAACCTTGCGGGCGTTCCGATGGAAGACGACGGCATGGACCTGCAATTTCTCGAAAACGTTTTGAAGACCGCTTCCCGCCCGAAAATTATCTACACTATCCCGAATTTTCAAAACCCGACCGGCATCTGCATGAGCCTCGCAAAGCGCAAAAAGCTCTATGAGCTTGCCTGCCGCTACAACGTAATTATCCTTGAGGACAACCCCTATGGCGAAATCCGCTTCGAGGGGGAGAACATTCCCACGATAAAATCCCTCGACACGGAGGGCAGGGTTATTTACGTCGGGAGTTTTTCTAAGGTAATTGCGCCGGGGCTTCGCGTTGGATTTGTTTCCGCGCCGAAAGAGATTGTGCAGAAGATTGTTGTCTGCAAGCAGGTTGCGGACGTCCACACCAACATCTTTGCGCAGATGATTGCGGACGAATTTGTTAATAACTATAACTTCGATGAACACCTTAATCGTATTCGCGATATTTATCGAAAAAAATGTCACCTTATGCTTGGTGAACTTGAAAAGAACATTCCCGCGTCCGTGTCGTTTACCCGCCCTGAGGGGGGGCTGTTCCTTTGGGGGACGCTCCCGGAGCAGATTAATATGCCGGCGTTTTGTAAGACGGCTGTTGAAAACAATGTTGCGGTTGTGCCGGGGTCGGCGTTCCTCATTGATGAAAGCACGCCGATTAATTCGTTTCGCATGAACTATTCGACGCCGTCTGATGCGAATATTATAAAGGGCTGTGCGATTTTGGGACAGGTTATTAAGGAGAAATTTTAATGAAAACGATATTTTCGGGGATTCAACCTACCGCGGTTTTTACGCTCGGCAACTACCTCGGCGCGGTTAAAAACTGGAGCGAAATGCAGGCGGAGAACGAGTGCATCTATTCGATTGTCGATATGCACGCGATAACTGTCAGGCAGGAGCCGGCAAAGCTTCGCACACAGACGATGAATTCGTACGCGCTTGCCATGGCGTGCGGGATTGACGTTGAAAGGTCGATTCTGTTTGTTCAAAGCCACAACAAAAACCATGCGGAGATGAACTGGATTCTGTCATGTTCGACCCAGTTCGGCGAGCTGTCGCGCATGACGCAATATAAGGACAAGGCCCAAAAGCACCCCGACGACGTTAATGCCGGGCTTTTCACCTATCCGGTGCTGATGGCGGGGGATATTCTGCTTTATCAGGCTGATCTGGTGCCGATCGGGATTGACCAGAAACAGCACCTTGAACTCACGAGAAATGTCGCGGAGCGGTTCAATTTCCGTTACGGCGATTTCTTCAAGATTCCCGAGGCGTATATTCCCACGGGCGGCGCGGCTAAGATAATGAGTCTGCAAGACCCGCTTAAGAAGATGTCAAAATCGGACGACAACCCGAACGCTTCCGTCTATATCTTAGAGCCGAAGGACGACATTATCCGAAAATTCAAGCGGGCAGTTACAGATTCCGGCGCGGAGGTCCGCTTCGCGGAGGACAAGCCCGGGGTTTCTAACCTTATGACGATTTATTCTGTATTCTCGGGGAAGACCTTAGACGAAACCGAAGCGGAATTCGCGGGGAAAGGTTACGGCGACTTTAAGCTTGCTGTCGGGGAGACTGTTGCGGATGCGCTTGCTCCTGTTCGTGATGAATATAACCGCCTTGCCGCCGACAAAGATTACCTGCTTTCCTGCATGAAAACGGGTGCGGAACGGGCAATGAAAATCTCGGAAAAGACACTTAAAAAGGCTTATAAAAAGGTTGGATTTGTTGTGTAAGCCGGGGATTATCAGGAGTTTTAGATTAATTTAATTTTCGCGGGGGTTAAGATTATGCCGACAATTAAAGATATAGCCGCGGCTTGCGGCGTTTCGATTGCTACCGTCTCAAAGGCACTTAACGGTCATGATGATGTTGCTGAAAAGACGAAAAACCTCGTTAAGACCGCCGCCCGCGAGATGGGTTATACCCCGAATTCCCAAGCTCAAGCCCTTAAAACGAACAAGACCTATAATATCGGCGTTCTCTTTTCCGACAACGCCGGCAGGGGGCTTACGCACACATACTTCTCTCAGGTTCTTGACGGCTTTAAGGTTTATGTCGAAAAATACGGTTATGACGTAACCTTTATCGGCTCTCGGTTCGGCAACCGCCGCCTCACATACCTTGAACACGCGAAATGCCGCAATTTCGACGGGATTTGCATCGTTTGCGTTGACAGTTTTGAAGAGCCTATGATAAAGGAACTCTCCCTCGGGGGTTATCCGATTGTCACGATAGATTACGCTTATCCCGGCTTCCCCGCCGTTCTCTCGGACAACAAGGCGGGCATGAAAGCCCTCGTTACATATGCTCATAGCATGGGGCATAAAAAAATCGCCTATATCTACGGCGATAAATCGGACGTTACATCCGAGCGGGTTGCGTCTTATCTTGAAACACTCGAAACCTTGGGGATTGAGGTTAATCCGCTTTATCTTGTCGAGGGGCTTTACATACAAACCGACGTTACAGAGGCACTCACAACGCGGCTTCTTAACCTTGCCGACCCGCCGACCTGTATAATTATGCCCGACGACTTCGCGGCGATGGGCGGAATTAACGCCGTACAGAAGATGGGGCTTTCGATCCCGCGGGATATTTCGATAATCGGTTATGACGGGGTTAAACTCGCGGAAGTTATCCGCCCGCCCCTCACGACGTTCCGCCAAGATGCCAGCAAAATCGGGCAGGAAGCGGCGAAGCGGCTTATCTCCGACATCAAAAAAGAGCCGCACGACAACAAGCGGGTTCTGACCGTCTCCGGCGAGATGATTTTTGGGGAGAGCGTCGGGGCTATTGAGGTTTAATTATTACGCGGAGGGGGCAACCGAAGTTTGCCCCCTCCCTCTTTGTTTAATATGTTGTCGGATACCATTTAAGCAGAATATCCCCTCCGCACTCTGGACAAACGCTCGGCAGCGTCCCGGTCATACGCTGATCTTTCACCCAACCGCAGGTTTTACAGGTTAAACGAACGTCTAAATCATTCCCAAGTATAATATCACCGCCGGAAATCTTTTCGATAAGTTCCTCTGTTACAGGTATGTTCTTTTCTTCCATATTCCCTCCGCTATCCGTGGTAATGAGTCATTTTTTCATTGGTGCGAAAGAACAAATCGCCTCCGCACTGGGGACACTGCGTCAGTAACTCTTTGCCAAACACCCGCTCTTTATGCCAATTACATGACAAACAGGTGTACCAACCCGGAAGATACGAAGTTTCAATCTCAATTTTGCCGCCGTTAACATCTTCTAACGCCTTTTCGTTTTCGGTCATAAATTTAACCCCCGCTCTCTAAGATGGTTTTATTATACAGGATATTTATTAATAAATCTTGCGGTTTGTTTGAATATTTATTTACAAAAACTATTGACAAATCGAAAATGTTGTGTTATAATGGTGTAAAATAATTATTTCGGAGGGTTTTTTATCATGGATGAAAAGGTTTTAAACGAAGAATTAGAAGCGGATATTGCCGGAGGGAAACGCGGCTATAACGAAGACGGCACCCCGCGAACAATAAGAAGCGAATGTACGGTTTGCAAGTGGTTCGGCGACCGCAAAAAGGATGACGAAGGCGAACACCCCTATGTTTGCCCGATTTGCGGCGGAACACTCACCAGCCGTTATCTGTAAAGCGAGGTTTTAGACATGGACGAAAAGATTTTAACCGATGAACAGGCAGAGCAGGTTGACGGCGGGAAAATAGGAATATTTGACAGGTATAAATGCAATAACTGCGGCAAGGATTTTGGGACTTCAAGATACTCGAAATGCCCCGATTGCGGCAGCGAGGATATTAAGGGCTATATGATTTACAGATAAGGGGCTTTTAGTATGGAAGAAAAAATCTTGAACGAAGAACAGGAAAGCGACGTAATCGGGGGCGTAAAAAACCCGCTGAAGTGGACCTGCGGGAACTGCGGTAAGATTTTCGGCGAAACGAAGCCCGATACTTGCAGCGGTTGCGGAAGCGACGACATTTACCGCAAACCTGCCGGCTATAAATGGATATAAAAAGAGGGTTTTTACATATGGAAGAAAAATTTTTAACCGAAGCAGAGCTTGATGATATTGTCGGCGGGGCTTTGAAAAAGGCTTATTACAGATGCGCAAACTGCGGATATAATTTCGGTGAAGTAAAGCCCGAGATTTGCATTTGCGGCTGTAAGGATATAATTATCACTTGGCATTAAAAGATTAGACTTTATAAAAATCCCGGACATAAGCCCGGGATTTTTTGTGTTAACCTTTTACTGCGCCAAGTGTTACGCCGCGGATTATGAATTTTGATAGGATTAGATATACGATTACGACAGGTAATATTGACAAGGCTATGAACATATAGAGCTTGCCCATGTCGAATTGGGAGTAGTCTGCCGCGCGGAGCTGTTGGATTAGGACGGGGAGGGTCTGGGTTTCGGGCTTGTCGAGGATAAGCTGCGGGAGGAAGTAGTTGTTCCAGTTTGCTACGAAGGCGAAGATTGCTTGGACTGCGAACGCGGGTTTCAGTATCGGCGTGATTATGCGGTTGAAAATCATGAACTCGTTGCAGCCGTCGATTCGGGCGGCTTCCACGATTTCGAGCGGGAGCGACGCCTCCATATATTGCTTCATGAAAAACATTATCGCTGGGGCGGCTATTGCCGGGATTATTAATGGCCAGAAGGTTGACATTAAACCCCAGTTATAGATCATATCGACAAAACCGAGGGCGGAAACCTGCGTGGGGACCATCATTATCAAAAGAATAAAAGTGTAGGCCGTCTTCTTGCCGCGGAAGTCGTAGACGTGGATACCGTAGGCTGTGAAGCCCGCGAAATAGACGGAGAGGAAGGTTGCGAAAACCGCGACGATAAGCGAATTTAACATTCCGCGAAGGATATTTCTTGTCGGGTCGGTTATAACCGAGATGAAGTTCTTAAGAAAATAGTTCGACGGGATTAGCGAAAAGCTCTGTTGAATTGCGGAGTGCGAGCGGGTTGTATAGACTGCAAGATAGATAAACGGGAAGAGACAAATACAGGCGAGAATTATTAATACAATATAGCTGATTATTCTGCGGATTGTCAGGGCGACGTGGCTCTGCCGCCCTGCAATGTCGTAAACTGCGGTACCGTTCATACTATATTACCCCCCTGTTTCGTCTTAAAGCGCGCTTCTTCTTAGCCTCCGCCGCCGCATCCTTGTCGCGCATACCGTAGAAGACGATAAGGGACAAAATACCGCCGACGATAAAGAGGATTATCGAGAGTGCGCCCGCCATGCCGTAGTCACGCGTGCCGGAGAGGAAATTGTTAAGATACATTACAAGCGTCATTGATGTTCTGTCTGTGCCGCCCGCGCCGCGTGTCATAATGTTCGGGATATCGAACATTTGCAGGCCGCCGATTAGTGACGTTACAATTACATAAAGGAGAATCGGGCGGATAAGCGGCATTGTTATTTTCCAGAAAGTCTGTCTGGAATTCGCGCCGTCGATTGAAGCGGCTTCGTATAGGCTTGTGTCGATGCCGTTAATCGCCGCCATGAGCATAATCGAAGTGTTCCCGAACCACATCAGGAAGTTAATCCCCGAGATGATTAGGCGGGTCGCCGGTATGCTGACCATGAACTGGAAGATTGAGCCTGTCCGCTCCGCAATCATCTGATTTATCGGACCGGTGTCGCCGAACAATGCCCAGAATAAGAAGGACATTGCCGCCGCCATAATCACGTTCGGGAGATAGATTACGACTTTGAAGAAGCCGGTGCCTTTGAGCTTTAACCTGAGGTCGGTGAACCACGAGGCAAGAAGCAGTGATAAAAATATCTGCGGGATAAATCCGACAACCCATATGAGGAAGGTGTTGCCGGCGAATTTCGCGACGTCGGGGGTTGAAAAGAGCTGTCGGAAGTTTTCGAACCCGATAAATTCGTTGTGCATATCCTGCCCGAGGACTTGATAACGCTCAAAAAAGCCGTATGTGAAGGTTGTCAAAAGCGGATAGAGCGACGCCACCGCATAGACGATGAAAAACGGCGCGATAAAAAAATATCCCCATTTTTCGTAGCTTATTGACTTATGACGCCGGGGGCGGGTTTTTGTATTTGTACCGACGAGGCTTGGTGCCGGTCGATTAACAGCAGTTGCCATATATACTCCATATTTATCGTAAGGATTTGTATAAGTAGTATAACTCACTGCTTTTTTTTTATGCAAAATAACATATTGCTTTTTATTTTTAATTATGTTAAACTTAAGAAAAGAGAGGTTAAATTATGAATACTCACAAAATTTTGGTCAAAAGCGCGAATATTCCCGAAGAACGTATTCGCGAACTTGCCGCCGCCCCGTTCCCGAAAAAGCCGCCCACAGACGAGGCGCGGAAGGTTTATGTTAAGGCGGCATTAAAGCAGTTTTTACTTAGCATCCTCATAGCCGCCGGCGGTGCTGCGGTTTACCTTTTATCAGCACGCAGGCGTTTTTTGGCAATTTTAATTCTTGTGGTTGCGGTTATAATTTTTATAGTTGCGATAAGCCACTTCCTGAAGCTTTTCAAGGACATTCGCGAGACGAACCCCAAAGCGGTTTTGCGCCAATTTCTACATACAATCCTCCTCGGATACGATTCGGATATATTCGGGAAGAAGTCGGTGTCTTACGCATATAGCGAGCTTTTGCGGCTTATACCCGACGCGGTTTTGTGCAAAAAGGTTGATTTTGAAAGGTACTTAACGAATTTCCGCGAATACATAAGGCGTAAGCACAACGAAAGCTACGACGACGTTTTCTTAAAAGATTTTAACGAAAAGCGGGAAGCCGTTCCGATAATCAAGAACGTAAGTTTTAGCGAACAGGGCGGCGGGATTTATAACGCGGTTTTCACCGTTGAATACATCGAACAGGGCAAGCAAGAAAGCGGCAAGCTTTCATCAAGCAAGCCCAAGGCGAAAGATTACGCTCGCTTTGAAGTCACATTTGAAGTTCTTCTCATAAAATCCGGGCAGTTTTACTTTTTTGCTGACCCTATGCCGGAGATTAGTTTTATTGATTAAAACTGTTGTGAATGTTAAACCGCCGAAGCTTGTTTTTGCTTCGGCGGGTTTTGGTTTTTGGTTAATAATTAAAAACTTTTCTTTTATCTGTTGGGGGGTGTTGTAAACTTATATAGTAGATGTTTCTGCAAATATATCACAAAGGCAGCGAGTCCGCTTACAATAATGGTTTGCGAGTTTGTGTGAGATTACAGGAGGGCAGTTTTAAAGATTAAACATAGGCGAAAAATCGACTGAAAATAAGAAAAAGGAGGGCGAAATTTCGGTAAAGCTGATGGGAGCAAAGACACTCTCGTCAGCTTTATTCTGTTTTATCTGAATTATTCTGCCTTGCGCCTTTCAATAATGGTATGCTCCGGAAAACAGAAGATCTTGTATGTGCGCATATCATAATAGTTCATTTTAGTGTGGATATAGTCGAGGGTATCCGGAAGAGAGGCAGTGTGCAATGAATCACAATCACTAAAAGCTTTCTCACCAATAGAAGTTACCGAGTCCGGAATGGTGATGTGGGTCAATGATTTACAACGAAACAAAGCAAATTCTCCAATAGAAGTCACAGAATCTGGGATTGTGATGTTAGTTAACGATTCACAATAACTAAAAGCACTATCTCCAATAGAAGTCACCGAATTCGGGATGGTAATGTCGGTCAATGATGTACAAGAGGAAAAAGCACTTTTCCCAATAGATATCACGGAATTTGGAATGGTTATGTTGGTTAGTGATTTGCAATAATAAAAGGCATCCTTGTGAATAGAAGTCACTGAATTAGGGATGATGATATTGGTTAACGATTTGCAAAATGAAAAAACAGAATCTGAAATACAAGTCACCGACTTTGGGATGGTGATATTAATTAAATTGCAACCTTCAAAAGCACTCACCTTAATAGAGGTTACCGAGTCTGGAATGGTGATATTGCTTAGCCTGCAATACTTAAAAGCACTCACCCCAATAGAGGTTACCGAGTCTGGAATGGTGATATTGTTTAGCTTGCAATTCTGAAAAACACCTTCATTAATAGAGGTCACCGAGTCCGGAATGGTGATATTGTTTAGCCTGCAATTCTGAAAAGCATAATTTCCAATGAAAGTAACCGAATTCGGGATGTTGATATTATCAAACCCACAATCAGCAAAAGCATAATGTCCAATATATGTCACCGAATTCGGGATTGTAACGTCAATTAAAGAACTGCATTCACTAAAAACACTATGTCCAATACGAGTCAACGAGTCCGGAATAATAATGTTGGTTAACGATTTGCATCCACGAAAAGCAGCGTCTCCAATTATAGTCACCGAATTTGAGATATTGATGTCGGACAATGATATGCAATCGTAAAAAGCACACTCTCCAATAGAAGTTACCGAATCCGGGATAGTTATGCTGGTTAACGATTTACAACCGTAAAAAGCATCCTCTCCAATAGAAGTTACCGAATCAGGAATGGTAATGGACTTTAACGATTTACAACCCCTAAAAGCACCATATCCAATAGAAGTTATCGTATTTGGGATAACGACCATTTCTAACCGTTCATAATCCTTAAAAGCCTCGTCACTAATAGAAGTCGCCGATTTTGGAACTTTAACTTTTGTAGTTAATTTACGTTTTAGGTCAGATAATCCCATAATTTCACCTCAAATTAGATTTGAAACGTAAAACCATTATTTAATATATCACAATTTACGTGATTTGTCAAGCAAAAATCGTGATAGTCGTTTTCTGTTTTTCTCAACCGAGAACTTTATTATACAAGCGAAGAAAACCGACCGTAAAGAAACTATCGCATGGTCGGGTCGGGTCGATACAACAAATGAATCGCCTTGTATTTTACTACGGTCTGGAAAGGGGGAGAGGGGTGGGGGGGAGTGCAGAGGGGGGGTAGGGGGGAGGGGGAAAACAAGAGGACAGTGGAGACGTTCACTCGTGGTAACGAGATTGTACTCAGGTTGTCCCCCTCTCCCCTTTTCCCCCTTTGCAGATTACGAAAGATTAAGGTTTAAGAAAAAACAGGGGGAAAAAGCGGCGCGGGTGAAAAAGCGGCGGCGCGAGGGAAAAATGCGGGGCGGCGCGGGAACGTAGCGCAGGCGGCGCAACATTGCGCGAGGAAAAAGAGTAACGGCTACGCCGTTTACCAAACAGCAACCCGATTCTCAGGCTTAACATACATTCCATCGCCCTCTTTCACGTCATAGACTTCGTAGAATTCATCGAAGAGGGGGAGTACCCTGTCAACGCGAAGCCAGAAGGAACTGTGAACGTCGCTTTGTGCGAACACAACCGCCCGCTGACGGGTTCTTACATTCGCCCACGAGCCGGCAAAACTCCTAAAGAAGAGGTCAAGGTCGGGGTTTTCTTTTTTGCTTTCGAGGTATTCGAGGATAACGGACAGACCGGCAATGTCGGCGATATCCTCTCCGACAGTCTGCGAGGCGATTGTCATAAGCCCCGGCGCGAATTCATAGCCGTCATAATGGGTAATTATGCTCTTGACCCGGCTGTCGAATTCCGCAAAATCTTCGTCAGTCCACCAGTTGCGGATTACGCCTTTCGAGTCGTAGGTTGCGCCTTGGTTATCGAACGCGTGGCTTATTTCATGCCCGACGATTGCGCCGAATGCCCCGAGGTTTGCTTCAATCGGCGCGTCCGGGTCATAATAAGGCGCAGTAAGGATTCCCGCCGGGAAATAAAGTGTCGAGAAGAAGGGGAAATACCCGGCGTTCGCTTCATAAACCTTCATCTCGCGCATAATGTCAATGTCGTAGTCATGCTCTTCACCGTATGGCTTGAGAAGATTTGCCGTTTCCGCCTTGTTAAACTCGTTTTTAATGATAAACGCATCCTTCGATTTTACGTCAACATCATCCCAAGCGGAAGACATATCGTCCGGATACGCGCCTAAAACCCGAAGCGAACGAAGCTTCTCTTTCGCCTCTTCGCGAGTGCTTTCATCAAGCCATGTGTAGCTGTCCATCCGCTTAATATAAGTCGCAATCGCGCCGTTCGCAATCTCCTCCGCGCCCGCTTTAACGCGCGGGTCAACATAATACTTCGCGTAAATCCGCTGTAGGAGCAGCGTCATCTCTTTTGTCGCTTCGCTTACATAATAATCTTCCTTAGAAAGCGGCTTCACCCCTGCGACAGCCTCGCGGAAAGCCACATACGCCTTGCGGAAATCGTCGCCGAGATAGTTCTTGTAGATGCGGGCAACCGTAACCTTAAGCGCGGTTTTTAACACCTCAAGGTTTTCGGGAAGAAGTATCTTTGCGAATTCTTCATACCTGCTCTCGTCATGGACAAATACAAGCTGCTCCGGGTCCGGCTCGCCGCCCTGCGCCTTAATATTCGCCGAAAAGTCCCATGCGGGAGCGGTTTTTTGTACCTCTTCGAGGGTTTTTATTTTGTAAGTTAAGCTTGTGTCGCCCTGCTGCTCGGGGGTTAATGAGGCTTCATAAACCGCCTTTTCAAACGCCGTAAAAGCGGCGGCGTTCCCCTCAGGGTCGCTGTCTCCGATAAGCCGGAGCAGTTCGCGGCTGTAATTTTCAATGTCATCAAGGTTGCTGCTGTAGGCACTTTCTTCATAACTCTCAACCGCAAGCTTCGGAACACCGACAAAATAAATATTCTTTTGGTCGCCTCTGAAATTGTTAAGTATGCCAAGATCCAAAAAGTTTGCGAAGCCCATCTGCTTTATCATTAGGGTATAAATATGATGAACAGCCGCCGTGTCCTCCGCCTCGTCGATAAGCCTAAAAAGCTTTTCAAAATAATAGAGGTTAACGTCCTTGTTTCCGAGTTTTATAAAAGCCTTGTAAAAATCCGCCGCCTTCTGCTCGTCAGAACCCTGCTCGAACTCGCCCTCTGCAAGTTTTTTAAGCAGATCCGCAAGCTGATTTTCTGCAAGCCTTCCCGCCTCCGGCAGAGGACCCGCAGTGGTCATTCCGGGCAGAACCTCAAGGTCCTCAAAATTTTCTTTGTTAACCGCCGCATAGAAGCTGTCGGCGGGGTTTGTGCCGTAAACCTGATATATTCGCAGAATTAACGTTTGTAACTCTGCTTCCGAAAACGCCTTTTCGGGGGAAAGCAAGCCGTCGCCGTCCTCGTCAAGGATAACCCGCGCTTCGGCTAAGTTTTCAATTGCCTCATTTAAGCTTTTCGATACGTCGGTAAATTCGGGTCTTTCAGCCGCCGGCAAGAGCCAGCCGTTGCCCGGTTCGGGTAACTCCCCGAATGCGCGGTCGGTCATCAGATAGGCGTTGCCGACGGTTAATGCTTCTTTGCCGTTAAGTTCGCCTAAGATTTTTTCAATCGTTGCTTCGGGGTTATAAAAATCCGCCGCGTTAAGGAGAATTGCCGCCGCTTCGGCGTTTGTGAAATCTTCTGCCGAAACATTAATCGACAGTGAAAATGCCATTGCGAGGGCAAGGAGCAAGGAAACTAATCTTTTCATTTTAACCGCCTGTAAAAATTATTCTTGCGGGGTGTCGTAAGCCTGTTCTGCCGCTTGTAATGCCATGGCTGCTTTTTTCCTTGAAATCGCCATGTCCGCAAGGAACAGCCCTACCCCGATAACAATTGCCGCAACGCCGATAAGTATCATTACAGAAACGTTGTAGGCGTCCGGCGCGAGAACGAGGATTTCGTACGGGATGAAAACTTCGTTGAACTCTGTTCTGTCCGCGACGTAACCGTAGGTTTGCATTGTCTCGAAGGCGTATTCCAAAAGCTCGGGGTCGAGGGTTTTAACCCGCCCGGTGAAGTCGAAATATTCCGAACGGAAGACCGATTCGTCTTCGGAATAGCTAAGCTCTAAAATCCTGTTGAAATGCTCTTCAAAAGGGGCGTATGTAACCTCCGCGCTGATGAAATAGACGGTCTCGTCGGCGGTGTAGCAGGGGATTATGTAGTGTTGGGAATAGAGCCGCTCGTCCGTTTTTATGCCGAATGTGCTGCTTTCTTCGGTTGTTTCGGCATAGTTTTCGAGAACGAAATCGACGGTGCAGGAGAGGTATTCGCGGGGCTTAAGCTCCGTGTCAGTGAGGGCGTAAAGGCTCTCACGCGGGGCGGTCTGGGCGGCGTTTTCAATCACGCCGGTGATAATTAACACAACGCCGATAAGGGCGAAAATTATCGCTGTTATGCGAAAACGCGGGAGATTGTTAAAAAAGTTATTCATATTAAATCCTTACTTGAAGTAGTTTACGCCGCTGATAAAAATTTTGCTGTCGAAATTGCCCGGTACATTCTTGAAAGTCCCGCCCGAAACGCGTTCGGAGTGACCCATCTTGCCGAGGATTCGCCCGTTCGGGGAGCAGAGGGCTTCGACGGCTGAGATTGACGAGTTCGGGTTATAAGGGACTGCGCCGGTTGCATTTCCGTCTATGCCCACGTATTGGGCGCAGATCTGCCCGGCGGCGGCGAATTCCGACACGAGGGCTGACGGCGCAACGAACCTGCCCTCGCCGTGTGAGATCGGCACGCTGATTATGTCGCCGACGTTCACGCCATAGAGCCACGGGGAGCGGTCGGAGGAAATCCGCGTGTTCACAACCATGGATTGGTGACGTCCGATTGTGTTGAAGGTGAGGGTCGGGGAATTGGACGTCTGCGGCGAAATTCTGCCGTGTTCGATTAAGCCTAATTTTATAAGGGCTTGGAAGCCGTTGCAGATGCCGAGCATAAGCCCGTCGCGGCGTTCTAAGAGGTCTGTAACTGCATCACACACACGCGGATTCCTAAAAATCGCCGTGATAAACTTCGCCGCGCCGTCCGGCTCGTCGCCGCCCGAAAATCCGCCCGGGAGCAGTATTATATTTGCGGCGCGGATTGCCTTTTCAAAAGCACGGACCGACTCCGCGAGGGCGTCCTTCGTGATGTTTTTTATAACGAAAATTTCGGAAACCGCGCCGGCGTTATTAAACGCATTTTCGGCGTCATATTCGCCGTTCGTTCCGGGGAAGACGGGGATTAAAACTCTCGGTTTTGCTGTTTTATTTGCCGCTCCGGCAGTGTAACGCAGGTCTGTTTTTACCGAAATATTGTTAACCGGGGAAGCCTCTGCGCGGGTTTTTGTCGGGAAAACAGGCTCAAGCTTAGAAGCCCAGAGCTTTTCCGCCGTGTTAAGGTCAACGCGTGACTGCGGGGTTATTACCATATATTCGGGGATTGTCTCGCCGATAACGTAGGGCAAAAGCTTTTCGGGGACGGCGTTCATCTCGATAATCATCGCGCCATAGTGGGAATGGAACAGTTCAGAGCCGTAAAAATTCTCGTCCGCCGCATCAATCGTGAACTTGAAGCCGACTTTATTCCCGAAGCTCATCTTCATAACAGCCTCGGCAATTCCGCCGAAACCGCTTGTGTAACAGGCGTTGACAAGCCCCGCCGCAATACATTCCTCTGTCTTCGCGAAGACGGATTTTACACTCTCAAAATCGGGGGTCTTGTCGGCGTTAACCTTCGGGGCAAGGTACAAAACCTTGCTTCCGGCTGATTTGAACGCGCCGGAGACGATATTTTCTGCCTTTGCGGGGGCAACGGCGAACGAAACCAGAGTCGGCGGAACGTCGAGGTTTTCAAAACTGCCCGACATAGAGTCCTTGCCGCCGATTGCCGCAATGCCGAGGGCGATTTGTGCCTTGTATGCACCTAAGAGGGCGGCAAGCGGTTTGCCCCAGCGGGTCGGGTCGTTTTTGGTACGCTCGAAGTATTCTTGGAAGGTGAGGTATATGTCCGCTAACTTCCCGCCCGCCGCGATAACCTTTGCGGCAGATTCGATTACTGCCGAAATCGCGCCGAGGTAGGGCGATTTTTCGGAAAGATAGGGGTTAAAACCCGCCGCCATAACCGACACAGTCGAGGTTTCGCCGCCCGGTACAGGGATTTTCGCCGTCATTGCCTGTTCGGGCGTAAGCTGATACTGCCCGCCGTACGGCATTGTAACGGTCGCCGCCCCGACAGTCGAGTCGAAGCGTTCAACCAAGCCTTTTTGCGAACAGACGTTGAGATTTGATATAATCTGGTAAAAGCTCTCCGGCTCGTCCTCATACTCCGTATGCCCGAGGACAAGCGGCACTTCAACCGTCACCGCCGTATGCTTCGGGGCGCCGTTTGAATTAAGAAAATCGCGCGAAACATCAACAATTGTCTTGCCGTTCCAGACCATGCGCAGGCGCGGCTCTTTCGTTACCGCCGCAACAGCCGTTGCTTCAAGGTTCTCATCAAGCGCGGCTTTTATAAAGCGTTCTGCATCTTTTGCCGCAACCGCAACCGCCATTCGCTCTTGGCTCTCGGAGATTGCAAGCTCCGTGCCGTCGAGTCCGTCATATTTTTTCGGAACTTTCGATAGGTCGATTATAAGCCCGTCTGCAAGCTCGCCGATTGCGACGGAAACGCCGCCCGCGCCGAAATCGTTGCAGCGTTTTATCATTGCCGTAACTTCGGGGTTGCGGAACAGCCTTTGTAATTTTCGTTCTTCCGGCGCGTTACCCTTTTGCACCTCCGCGCCGCAGGTTTCGAGAGACGAGAGGGAATGTGCCTTGCTCGAGCCTGTCGCCCCTCCGCAACCGTCACGCCCGGTTTTTCCGCCGAGCAGTATTATAACATCGCCAGCCTCGGGGCGTTCACGTCTGACATTCTTTTCGGGGGCTGCGCCGATTACTGCGCCGATTTCCATCCTCTTCGCGGCATAACCGGCATGGTAAATTTCCGTAACCTGCCCTGTGGCAAGCCCGATTTGGTTGCCGTAAGAGCTATAGCCGTTCGCCGCGCCGACGGTTATTTTACGCTGGGGAAGTTTTCCGCGCATTGTGTCCGAAACGGGGACGAGAGGGTTCGCCGCGCCTGTCACGCGCATAGCCTGATAAACATACGAACGCCCCGAAAGAGGGTCGCGGATTGCGCCGCCGAGGCAGGTTGCCGCGCCGCCGAAAGGTTCAATCTCGGTGGGGTGGTTGTGCGTCTCGTTCTTGAACATGAGCAGGTAATCTTCATCCCGCCCGTTAACGTCAACCTTAATCTTCACCGAACAGGCGTTTATCTCCTCCGACTCGTCAAGGTTTTTGAGTACGCCCTTCGCCTTAAGTTCCTTTGCGGCAATCGTCGCAAGGTCCATGAGGGTTATCGGCTTATGCGAACGCCCGAGGGCTTCCCTCGCCGCAAGATATTCGTCGTAGGTTGCCCTTATTCCGGCGGTCGGGATTGTAACATTATGGAGATTCGTTAAAAATGTTGTGTGACGGCAATGGTCAGACCAGTATGTGTCGATCATGCGCAGTTCCGTGAGGGTCGGGTCGCGGTTTTCATTATCCCTGAAATAATCGCGGCAGAAGCGAAGGTCGGCTTCGTCCATTGCGAGGGCGTATTTATTGATAAAATCCTTAAAGCTCTCCGACATCATCATCGTAAAGCCCGTCAGAGTCTCAACCTCCGTCGGGATTTCGTACTTTGTTTCGAGCGTTTCAAACTCCTCAAGCGAAGCCTCACGCGCCTCAACCGGGTTTATAAGATAATTTTTAATCTCCAGATATTCCGCCGCAGATAGCTTTCCGTCAAGCATATAAATTTTCGCAAAGCGGATCCGCGGACGCTCGCCGCCCGTCATAATCTGTATGCACTGGGCGCAGGAGTCGGCGCGTTGGTCGAACTGCCCGGGGAGATATTCCACCGCGAAAACGTGCCAAAACTCCGTCGTCTCCGGCATCTTCGCGTACACATTATCAACCGCCGGCTCGGAAAAAACGCTGTCAACGGCGTTGTTGAAGTCGTCATATTCAATCAGGTCCGCGTCGTAGCGGTTTATTATCCGCAGGGCTGAAATCTTGCTGTCGAGGGCGGCGCGAAGATCCTCAAGAAGCCCCGCCGCTTCTGCCGCGAACTCCTTCTTCTTTTCAACGTAAATTCTGTATACCATTTATTTATCCTTTTTTATAGCCTTTTCTTTTAGTTTAACATTTTTTACGAGAAAAGTCAAGAGATAAACCTGTAAAGGTTCTTACTAATATTCCCGTTTCACAAAGATATTCTATTCCGTTAAGAATATCCTCTTCCGAAAACCGCTTTGCTTTATCTTCCGACCATGACTTAAATTCGTTCACTATATTTATGTCATTTGTTTTTGAGTTTTGCAGAATAAATAATATAGTTGATATACATTCTAACCTATCGTCTTCTTCTATATCGTTAACATAATCGGTTGCCGATTTTATAGCTGGTAACATTCGCTTAAGATTTTTGTCAAGCCGGTCGCTTATGAGTGTGTTGTATGCCAGCTTATAAGCCTCTTTTGTGCTGAAACCGCCGTGAAAATCCTGATATGCTTTAATGTCCTTTGATAAATTATCAATTGCTTTATCATATGGACCATATCTGCCTTTAATAAAGCGGAAGTAATTATCTTTAAGAAAGATATTCATGAAAAAGGCGGTTTTTTGCAGTCTTAGTTCATTGAATTTTTTCAAATTTAACTTAATCTGCATAAGAACAAGCGATGATAAGCTGAGCTTCGGTTCGGCTGTTGAAATTGCTTTATATTCCTTTGAAGGTTCATATATGAATATATCAACATCAGGCGATACCGAAGGTAAAAAACGATCTTCAATAATATTTTTTACATCAATCCAAGTTAGTCCCCAGTTACCGCTTCCGAGCGGAGGAATTGCAACAGAATTTATTTTTAGGTCGTTAATTACGTTTGAAAGTGAATCTAATCCCATTGTAATATATTCTGTCTTCGATTTTTCACGCCATTTATTTTTTGTCGGAAAATTTAGTATTGTTTTTCCATTTTCCGCATGATAAAAAATATATCCGACGTGTAACTGTCCTGATTTACAAGCCTTCTCATATGCAATATTGTTTTCAGGATAACGAAGTTTGAACTGATAGGCTATGCCCTTCCCCATATAGCCTTCGCAGTTAACCGTATTAACCAAAGCCTCTGCCGGCGATTCAAACAGATTGCCTGTAAGATAATGAGTCATAATATTAACACCATTCTTTATAACCTAAAACCATGTAGGCTGAACATTAATATGCGGG
>JAISIH010000040.1 GCA_031262105.1 Ruminococcus sp.
AGGCAGGTTGAAAGTATATAGAGCGCGTTACTCAGAAAATCCCCGATATGAGTCTGAACAAAAGATAGGAAGTTTTGTTGATGCAGAAAAACTCCTTGCTGATTTAAGAAACAATATTGGTATTGATACTCATTTAGGTGTCCCCGGTGGCCCTAATTCCGGCTTGAGTGTTGAGTTAGTATAACTCAATGCAGATGCGAAAATGCAGAGATTAAGCGGCAACAATCTCACCCCAAAACCACAGCACATACACAATAATCACCCTTGATAATGCCCCAATGATAACACATTGATAACAAAAGTTCAGTATACCCCATATGGCAGTTACAATTGAAATCAAAATGAGTAATTAGGAATCAAATCGCTAATACAAAAACAGTTAAGACTGCTTTGTCTATAGCGAGTGGGAGTAATCGACACGAAGCCGCAAAGCCATTATAAAACGCAAAATTAGAAACCTTCATTTAAAAACGGGATTGTTGAAATTAATCAACAATCCCATTTTGAATATCAAAAATTCCCGTAATAAGAATGTTGCTGCAAAAAGCATATATCGGCATGACGGTTAAGGGTAGAAGCATCAAAAGAATTAATGCAATTACTTGAGAAATGACGCTCCCCAAAATGAAAAGCATAACGCCCGGCGCGAGTATAAGTACAAAAAAGGCAATTTTCAGTAACGTTAATTTTAGCAAAGCTTTTTTTAGTGAAACAAAAACATTTTTAAGTATTATGAAAAAATTTTTGTCTGAATAAAGCGTTAATGCAACTGTAAATAACTCAAAAATCGTTATCAATATTAAGTACACAACAAAGCTGACTAAGCGAATAAGCGGTGCGGCAAAAAATCTTTCGTTTGGTAATATCACATATATTACATACGCAGGTACTATAAAAATAATGTATCCGATTATAAGAAAGATAGTTTTTTTGCAAACTATTTTTTTTATGCTTTCAGATAATTTGTTTTTGTGATTATTGAATGAATCTATCAGTATGTAAAATAGCAGGAAAAACAGAAAATTCGATATATTGTTATAAATGTGTGTGTCAACCGAAAACTGTTCCTTATAAACTTGTTGTAAATACAGCAAAACTATATTTATAATTGCAGCGATAAGAAAAACTTTTTTCAAAAGTTTATTGTCAGCTTTATAGATAGTATAAATTTTATCAAGAAAAACAATTAAACTCTTCATTTTTATTTCCCGAACATCATCGCAAAAATCATCTTATTAAGGTTTTCGCGGTCGATTGCCCACGGTTTTTCCGCTTGTGCAAAGAGACCACGCATAATGTCGTTTTCGGCGTCGAAAATACTCACGCCCACACGTGCGTAAGGGTTGCCGAAATAGGCTTTCCCGATTTCTTTATGGGCAATTGCCCTTGCGCGGTCAATTTCAACGCTGTTCGGATAGTCGATTTTATACTGCTCAAAACCCTTTTTAAGTTCGCTGTAATCGCTGTCGTTGAGTTTACCGTTTTTGTATGCATTCTCAATGCGAAGACCGACATCGGCGATTTTTCGCGCAACCGTTTCGTCGGAATTAAGGTCGCCCGACGGATTAAGCCCGCTTTTATAAAGCGACATAAAATCGGTTGTGTCAATCGACTTCTCCGAGAATTGCCGAAGCTGTTCAGGCGTGTATTCCTTGTGATGTTTAATGTCCGCCTGAATAAACGCCAAGTCATTCCCTGTCACGAGGGAATAAAGATCGGATTTGCTTAAATTGCTGATATTCATAATGCACCTCTCAATTAAAAATCTCCGTAACGTTTACGCCTTAATATCAATTCCGCCGCCGTTATAATTACCCCGCGCTTGGTTTTCGGTCATCGCACCGACAACGTTTTGATTCCAAAAATCAACAATCTCTTTCTGCGAATTCAGCTCCGCCCTTGAAGGGATAAATTCAATGCTCGAATTGGTTATTTTAATAGCATCTTCGCCGCCGAGTTTGACAGTATAATGTCCGGTCGCTTCTTTGACAACAGAACCGCCCTCAAAGCTGATTTCCTTTATTCGCTTTAGCGTACCGTTTTTATATTGCGCTTCCATAAAATAATCAATCGCGTTTTTTGAACGGGTGATTTTGATGTCAAGTTGTGATGTTTCACCGAACGCACTTATTGCCGTTTGCGCACCCGCAAGAAGCTTTTTTCTGTCAGGCGCGGCGTGTGAAACGTATTTATGAAATAGAGCGTCTGCCTCTTTTTTCAGACGTTTTCTGTCATCAACGTTCGTCGCGTTCGCGTATTCTCTGGCATTTGCTCGCACCATGCTTCTTATGTCGCTTGGGGGAGGGGAATTGTAGTCTTTCGTCGGTATTTTAGACCAATCGACATTTTTTCCGCCGTAAAGTCCGCTCCGAGAAGTGTAACTAATACCACTGCTGATACTTGATATGTTCATAAGTTACCCCGCTGACAATAATTTGTTATTTTATTTATCGTACATAATGTACATAACTTAAGTGTTTTTTGAATAAAATTTTCCACACCGAATAAGTCTCGAAATAATTTTTAAAAAACCCCTTGCAAAATCCGTACGAATGTGCTATAATTACATTGGTGCATTTTGTATTTCATCGGTGAATGTATTTTAGGAGAACAAATGAAGATAAGCGATCCGACCCCCCCGGTAAAAAATAAAATAACCATAGACGAGCGGATTCTCAAATACGCCGAAAAAGCCGAGGCGAACTGTGCGTTGCGTTTTTCGGAGATTGCGCGGATTTCGCGTTTTAACGGCGAAAAGGTGCTAAACAGCTTTATCAATTCGCGAATGAGTGCGAATTGCCTCACCGGGACAACGGGTTACGGTTACGGCGACATCGGCAGAGACACAATCGACAAGGTTTTTGCCGAAGTTTTCGGTGCGGAGGACGCTCTTGTCCGCCACAATTTTGTTTCGGGAACTCATGCGATAACCGTCGCACTTTTCGGAATTCTAAAAGCCGGAGATAAACTTGTAAGCCTTACCGGTTCGCCGTACGATACCCTTAAACAGGGGATTTGCGGCAAGGCAGACGGCTCTCTTAGCAGCTTCGGTATAACCTATGAACAGTCGGAGCTTCTTGCGGACGGCTCTGCCGATCTTGCTGACATTTTCTTGAAGGTGAAGACCGCAAAGGTCGGATATATTCAGCGTTCAAAGGGTTATTCGCTTCGCCCGGCACTGACCATAGCGAAGCTTTCGGAGATAATCAAATCCGCACGGAACGCGAATCCCGATATAGTTATCCTCGTGGATAACTGTTACGGTGAATTTATCGAAACTTCCGAGCCATGCGACGTCGGCGCAGACCTCGTCGTAGGCTCGCTTATAAAGAACCCCGGCGGCGGAATAGCCGAAACGGGCGGTTATATCGCGGGGCGTGCGGAGCTTGTTGCAAAATGCGCCGATAGACTTACCGCAATCGGCATGGGGAAAGAGGTCGGCTGTTCGCTTAACCAGAACAAACCCATTGCCCAAGGGCTTTTCTTAGCACCTGAAACGGTTGCTTCTGCCCTTAAAACGTCGGCGTTCGCGGCGGAAATTTTCACGCTCTTGGGCTTTAAGGTATTCCCGAAACCCGGTGAAAAAATCGGCGATATAGTTACCGCGATAAAGATGCCGGATGCTCAGAGCCTTATTTCGTTCTGTAAGGGTATCCAAAAAGGCTCGCCGATTGACTCGCATCTGACGACAGAGCCGTGGGATATGCCCGGCTACGACAACAAGGTCATCATGGCGGCGGGGGCGTTCAATATGGGGGCTTCAATTGAAATTTCATGCGATGCGCCGATTCGCGAACCGTACATTGCTTACCTCCAAGGCGGCTTAACCTATCCCACAGGGCGATTGGCGGTTTTATCGGGACTTCAGGAGATGCTGGGCAATCATTCGTTAAAATTATTCTAAACTTAACAGGGAAGTAAATATGGAAAGTATTGGTTTTATCGGCGCCGGTAACATGGGCAGTGCGATAATTAAAGGCATACAAAATTCGTTGCCGCAGGTTGAAATTTTTGCATACGAGCCAAATTTGGAAAGAGTTGAACAGCTTAAAAATAACAAAGTTGGCATATTAAAGTGTGAAGCTGATGTGCTTGACAGGTGTAAATATGTTGTTTTAGCTGTAAAGCCGCAAACCTTGCCGGAAGTATTAGGCAAAATCAAGGATAATATTACCAGCGAAACTGTGCTTGTCTCCATCTGCGCGGGAATTTCCGGCGAGTTTATTGAAAATGCAATCGGAAAGTCTGCGAAAATAATCTTAGTCATGCCTAATACGCCGCTTATGGTCGGCGAGGGTGCAACGGCTTTGTCGAGACTTCCGGGTGTTAAAGACGATGAATTTGCTTTCATAAAATCGGTTTTTGATGCCTCGGGGAAGACTGCGGAAATTCCTCCCGATAAAATGAAGGAGATTATCTGCATTAATTCATCGAGTCCGGCGTTCATATATCTTTTCGCGAAACCTTTTATAGATTACGCCGAAGAAAACGGCATATCGGCTGATGCCGCAAAACTCCTTTTTTCGCAAACATTAATAGGTGCGGCGAAGATGATAAAAGACAGCGGCTATACCATTGATGAACTCATTAAGATGGTGTCAAGTCCGGGCGGGACAACCCTTGCGGGGCTTTCCGCGCTTTATGACGGGAAATTTACCGAAGCGATAACCGACGCCTGCAGACGCTGTACAAACCGTGCGTATGAACTTGGGGGCAAGTAATATTTTTTAGCGGACACGCATAAACTTCTGATATACGGGAAAATTTCGTGTAAAGGAAGATTAAAAATGTCTGCTCATATGCAAAGCGGAAAAGTTGTGAACATAACGCTCCTTGCGGCAGTTTACATCATCGGAATAATCGGCGGCGTTACCCTTTTTATGACGCGCTTTAACACAACATTTTTTCAAACCGGGTTTATAGATTATAACAAAAATTTCTTGCAGATAACGGTTGACCTTTTTACACCGGCGATTATAACACTCGGCATAATTTTTCTCCTCGGTTTCGGGAGCATATTCTCCGTTTTTGTGCCGCTCGTTCTGCTCTATAAAGGGTTTGAAACAGGGCTGACACTTGCTCATATCTACGCTTCTTTTGCATCTTATGAGATGATTAATATGCTCATAATAATCATACCTAACGCGGTTTTTTCGACACTTGTGCTTATAGTCGGGTGCAGAGAAGCAATGCGAATGTCGGTTTCGATTTTTAAGGTAACAGTTTCTTGCGGATACCTGCCGGTTGACTATAAATTATACATAAATAAATTCATAATTCTCACTGCGATTTTGCTTGCGGGAGCGATAACAAACGCTTTTATCTGCGGGACATTTATAAAAATTTTCGTTTAACATAAAGGGAGAGTAAAAAAATTGGGATTATTCAAATCTGACTATGGAAAAGCCGGTCCGGGTATCGCAAAAAACGCTCCGAAAAAGCGTTCGTTTTTCCGATTTTGGGAGCTTTTCTTCCGTAAATTTTGGAAGCTTATTGAACTTAATCTGCTGACATTTTTCTTCTGTATTCCTATTGTAACGATCGGTCCTGCGCTTGCGGGAATGACGAAAGTTTTGCGGAGTTTCGCACTCGAAAAAAGTGTTTTCATGGTACACGATTACATGAAGGGCTTTAAGGATAACTGGAAGATGTCTGTGCCGGTCGGAATCGTTGATATTTTCGTGCTTGCTTCGGTGATTTCGGGTCTATATATTTATCCGCGAATGGCGTCGCAGAGTGAAAACGGAACGTTATTTATCATACTTTGCGTAGTAACCGTGAGTTTCGGTTTAACGCTTCTTATGATGAATTTTTATATCTTCCCGATGATTGTTGCGGTTGACCTTAACCTGAAACAAATAATAAAAACGAGCTTTTTCTTAACCGCCCGCGCCCTCCTCACAAACCTTTTCACACTCTTTATCTTCGCGGTCTTGGTTTTCGCAGTCGTAATCGGTTCGCTTTTTAACTACCTCGTAATGCTTATAATTCCGATTATATTTATTTCGCTGCTCGGATTTATCGTTATCTACCGCAGTTATCCTGTAATCCAAAAATACGTCATTAATCCGTTTTATGAAGAACGCGGAGAGATTAACCCAGAGCTTACAATCGGAAAATCCGACTCCGCAGTCTTCACCGATAAGGGCGGGACAGAGGCGCCTATAAAGCCAAAAAGCAATAAAAAAACCATATCATAGTAATACTATTCCCTGATAAAAATGCTTGCATTTTTATCACCGGTGCTTTGCGCCGGTTGCTCGCCAAAGGCGAGCGGAAATAATACTGACGGCATCCCAAGGCGGCTTTGCCGCTTTACCCGGAGCTTTGCTTCGGGTAGATAAAAAATATTTTCAATGTTTTTTATCTGGGATTAGTATAAATAATTTTAGCGGGAAGTTTATTTATGAAAAGTGAACAAAAAAACGACAGATGGAGTCTGATTGACGCGCTTGTAAGGCTTAATATTCCGGTAGCAGTCACAGACAGCACCCTTCGCGAACTCTACCACATCTCTCCCGAGCTTTTTTCAATGCCCGGAATACCGGAATATAACGATGAGGCTGACTCTAACCGCACACCGATTGAGTGGCTCGATTCGGCTTTTGCCGCAACGCCCGAAAACGCGAAACAGCTTTATGAGCTTAAATCAGAGGTTAAAGCAGGGGAGTCACCGTCAAAAATTTTTCATTTCGGAAGTGAACAACAAACCATAATTCGCATAAGTGCTTCGCATCTTTTTGCTGACGACGGCGAAAGGATTGTACTCTTTACCTATACCGATTTAACGGACGAATTCAATACAATTAAACTTCGTTATGAGGACGAGCTGTCTCACTATAAATCGCTGATTAACTACGCGTTTTGCGGAATAATTCGATATGAACGTCAGATGGACGGTTATAAAGTTGTCGAAGCAAACGATATGGCGGCGAAGATTGCCGGGGTAAAATCGAGTGAGGATCTTTTCACAAAAGGTCTTATCGACCTTGAAAAACTCGTTTATCCCGACGATTACGGAATGATAAAAACCGGCTTCGATAACCTTCTTTATATCGGCGACAGCTTCTATTTTACACAGCGGATTGTCAATATAAAAACGAAGGAAGTATGCTTTATAACCGGGGTCGCCGTTGCGGTTAACATTCCCGGAGCGGACAGTGACAGCGGGAAAAATTACATACAAAGCACCTTCATCAACACAACCGACCGCGCCGATCTTGAAGACGCAAAACGAAAACTGTTGCAGCTTGAGTCGCGCCTTTCGGAAGCCGAAAATATTAACCGGCAAAAAAATACCCTTCTTGAAGAAGTCTCGGGAAATATAAAAACAAACCTCAATAATATTGTCGGCAAGGCAATTATTGCGAAAACACGTCCCGAAAAAATCGCGGAAAATGTCGACTCAATAACCGAATCCGCAAAGGTTGTAATCGGTCTCGTTAATAATGTTCTTGACATCGCAATGATTGAAGAACGCAAACTTTTCTTAAACGAAACACAGTTTGAAATTGGCGAATTTTTTGAAAATATCAAGTCCGCTTCAATGCAGGCTGCCCGCGCAAAATCACAGCGGCTTAACGTCAGCTACAATAATATAGTACATTCCTCAGTTATCGGCGACAACGCAAGGCTTGAAACAATTTTCACGAATATTCTCTCTAACGCCGTAAAATTCACGCCCGCCGGCGGTCTTATCAGCATCATCGTAACCGAAACATCTTTCAAACACGGCGTGTGCAGTTTTTCTGTTCAGATAAGCGATAACGGAGTCGGAATGTCGAAAGAAAAGCTTATGACTGTGTTGACGCCGTATTCCTCGCGCAGTAAAAAGCAGGATGAAATCGACGGTTACGGTCTTCCACTTGCGAATGAACTCATAAAGCTTTTAGGCGGGAATATCCGCATCGAAAGCAACCCCGGAATCGGGACAAATGTTTTCGCGGAAATTTTCCTGAAAGCGAAACTCTTAAGAGATTTCCCCGATGCAGAAACCGAATATTCGTTTGAAGGAAAACAGATTTTACTTGCGGAAGACAATGAAATTTCACGCGATATGTTTGCGGAACTGCTTGAATCGGAAGGTGCTTTTGTCGAAAAAGCAGCCGACGGATATGGCGCGGTAGAAATTTTTGAACGCTCGAGTGTTTATCATTTTGATATGATTTTCATGGATATTGCGATGCCGGATATGGACGGAATTGAGGCGACAAAACGTATTCGCGCGATGTTCCGCCCTGATGCGAGAACAATTCCGATTATTGCATTAACCGCAAAATCGCCGGGCGAAGATGTTGCTAAGGGGCTTAATTTCGGCATGGATGCATACGAGCAAAAGCCCTTCGATATGAAGCGAATTAAAAAACTTTTGTCTGTTATAGCCGTTTAATTAGAAAGGGGTATTATCATGGGAATTTTAACTTGTGCGGCAATATTCACCGATAATATGGTGCTTCAAAGGAATAAACCCGTTAAGGTTTGGGGTCACGCTTACCGTAACGATATAATTGAGGTTACAGTCGGCAATGTTAAGGCAAACGCTGTTGCTGTGCGGAACTCGTGGGTATTAACACTTCCTCCGATGGAAGCCGCTACAGGCTTAACTATGACGGTTAAAAAACTTAA
This sequence comes from Ruminococcus sp., assembly GCA_031262105.1. Classification (GTDB taxonomy): domain Bacteria; phylum Bacillota; class Clostridia; order Oscillospirales; family Ruminococcaceae; genus JAISGY01. The sequence continues at coordinate 8,626 of JAISIH010000040.1, forward strand.
TCATCCGGAAGAAACGATTACTTTCAAAAACGTTGCTGTCGGGGAAGTTTGGCTCTGCGGCGGTCAGTCGAACATGGAGTTTGAACTTCAAAACGCAAAAGACGGTGCAAAATATATCGCCGAAGCTCCAGAAAAAGCGAAGGCTGAAAACAAGGATATTCGCTTTTATTACACAAAAAAATATGCCGTTAACGACGAGTTTTTCTATCTGGACGAACGCGCTAACTGTTGGCATCCGCTCGGCGAAAGCATGGAAAACTGGTCGGCTGTGGGATTTCATTTCGCTTGGGAGATTGCCGAAACTGTCGGCTGTACGGTCGGGTTTATCGGCTGCAGTTGGGGCGGGACTTCTATCTCGAACTGGATAAGCATAGAAAACCACAAGAGAAGTGCTTCCGGGAATTTTTATCTTGACGAATATAACGCAATAATGGCGGCAAAAACATATGAAGAGTACCTCGCCGAAGTTGAGGCAGAGGACAGTTGGTTCGATGATTGGCAGCCGAAAATTGCCGAATTTTACGCAATGCATTACCCCGAACACCCGCCCTATACCGAAGCGGAAGAATACGTCGGCGAAAAGGGGCATTATCCCGGACCGATTGGACCGTTTTCATTCCTTCGCCCGGGCGGACTTTACGAAACGATGCTCTCTCGTGTTGCACCCTATACGCTGACGGGTTTCATCTACTATCAGGGCGAATCCGACGACAGCAAGCCTACGCATTATTACGAGATGATGAAACTGCTTGTTGACGAGTGGCGTGAAACATGGGGCGATGCGGAGTTGCCGTTTATCTTCACACAGCTTCCGGTATGGCTGCCCGCCGGTGCAGAAGACATGAAAAACTGGGCGAGGGTTCGCGCAGGGCAGATGAAAGCGTATAAATTCATCAAGAACACCGGGCTTGCGATTATAACCGATTGCGGCGAATACGACGATCTCCACCCGCTCGATAAACTCCCTGTCGGACACCGCCTCGCGCTTCAAGCGAAATATCTTGTCTACAATGAGATTTCGGCGGCTGATGCTAACGGACCGCAGCTTTCATATACCCGCCCGATTGATCACGGTATTGAGCTTTATTTTAACTACGCCGACGAGGGTTTTGATATTCTCGATAAGCCGAACGGACCGAATGTTGTACATACCCCGACCTACACTTTCGAGCTTGCGACTGCGAACGGAAATTTCATTGACCCCACAGAAGTTATACTCGGAAAAGGAAAAATAACACTTATAAATCCGGCAATAAAAACTTGTGCATTATACGCAAGATATAATTTCTCGAATTTCTGCGAAGTTCCGCTTTTCGGGAAAAACGGATTGCCGCTTGCACCGTTTAACACTTTTGAAGACTAAGTTAAGAAACGCATAAACAGCCTAATACTTTAAGGATTAAAAAATGAAAATCGCAGATAAATTCGGGAAAGGCAGAGCGCTCTTTTCGCTCGAAGTGTTCCCGCCGAAAAAGGACAGCAGTATCGACGGAATATATAAATGTATCGACGAAGTAAGTGCCTACAACCTCGACTATATCAGCGTTACATTCGGAGCGGCGGGGAGTCTCGCCGACACCGCCCGCTCGGTTGAACTCACCTCGTACATTCAAAATTCCGGCATAACCGCCTCAATGCACCTCACCTGTATAGCAAGTTCCGAAACGGACATTGTGGGTATCACGAAGACGCTTAGGGAGCGTGGCATCGACAATGTTTTAGCACTTCGCGGCGATTTGCCGGCGGATATGTCGGTTGCAAAGCATGATTTTTCGTACGCTTCCGACCTTGCGAAATTTGTTTCAAATATAGGCGGTTTCGGGATTTCCGGGGCTTGTTATCCTGAGATGCACAGAGAAGCATCGTCCTTCGCGGAAGATATAAAGCACCTTAAAATTAAGGTTGAATCGGGCGTTTCACACCTTGTTTCACAGCTTTTTTTCGACAATGAGATTTTTCATAATTTCCGTGAAAAGCTTGCGATTGCGGGGATTGATGTGCCGCTTGATGCCGGGATAATGCCGGTCACAAACGCCGCGCAGATTAAGAAGATGGTAACGATGTGCGGCGCGTCAATTCCGCCGAAACTTGCGCGGATTATTAACAAATACAGCGATAATCCCGAAGCAATGGCGGACGCCGGAATCTCCTACGCTATCGACCAGATTTCCGACCTTCTCGCCTCCGACGTTGACGGAATACACCTTTACGCGATGAACAACGCCGGTAATGTCAAGCGCATCTATGAAAGCATAAAATCACAATTATGAAAGACATTTTAATCACCGAAATTGACATTGCAGAAACGCTAACCTATCTCGGTTTTAAGGGAAATATCCCAGACAGCAGAATTCTATCAGCAATAAAACGCTGTGAAGAGGTTTTGCTTGACACGATAACCCCGAGATTTGTTTATAAAGTTACCGACACATCAAACCCGCTCATTGTCGGAAGAGACCTCTCAGGGCTTCTTAAAGACTGCGAAAAGGCGGTTTTCTTCTGTTGCACCTTAGGGCAGATGACGGACAGGCTTATTAACAGCGCGGGCGTGACGGATATAGAGGAACAACTCTATCTTGATGCACTCGCAAACGCCGCTATAGAACAGGTTTGCGACAAAGCACAAGAAATTATCACGAACGTTTATCCCGAATATAAAAAAACAACACGATTTTCCCCCGGTTACGGCGACTATCCCCTTAACCTCCAACCGCAAATTTTAGATTTTTTAGATGCAAAGAAGCTAATCGGCGTAACCGTTAATGAAAGTTTATTAATGATACCCGCAAAATCTGTTTCAGCAGTCTTCGGATTAGAGAAAAGGAGTTTTTCTTGAAAGCCTCAAGTTTTAAATCATTTTTAGAAAGCAACGAATTTATCATCCTTGACGGAGCAATGGGAACTATGCTGACGGCGTTCGGCATGGAAAGCGGAGCTTGCCCCGAACTCGAAAATATAACCGCACCCGAACGGGTTATAAAGATTGCGGAAAGTTACGCGAAAGCTGGCTCAGACATGGTTTACGCGAACACATTCGGCGCAAGTCTTCATAAACTGCCGGAAGGTTTCACGCCGGAAAAAATAATTCCGACGGCGATAAAAAACGCTCGTGAGGGGATAAGGCGTGCAGGAAAAAATACGCTTGTCGCCCTCGATATAGGACCGCTCGGGATTATGACGGCGGTAAGCGGCGGCACGGCGACGTTCGAGGAAGCGTATGACGATTTTGCCGCACAGATTAAGGCGGCGGTTGGGGATTACCCGCACGGTGAGAATCTACCCGATGAATATAAGCCCGACTTGATCGGCATAGAAACAATGTCGGATCTTCTCGAAACAAAGGCGGCAATCTTAGCGGTAAAGGAAAACTGCGATCTTCCGCTGATGGTAACCATGACTTTTGAGGGCAATGCAAGAACCTTTACAGGCACGCCACTTTCGGCTTTCGCAATTACTGCGGAGGGTCTCGGGGTTGACGCGCTCGGCATTAACTGCTCGCAGGGTCCTAAGGAGTATGCAAAACTTTTTGAGGAACTCAGAAAATACACGAATTTGCCGCTTATAGCGAAGGCAAATGCCGGTATGCCCGACCCGGAAACGGGAAATTATGGTGTAAAGTCAAATGACTTTGCAGACGAAATGGCGAAATTAACCTGTAAAGGCATAAAGATTGTCGGAGGGTGCTGCGGCACTACGCCGGAATTTATCGCCGCCCTAAAACTTTCGCTTGATGAAAAAAAATACACACCTCAACCGAAAACAAGCTTTTCTGCTGTAACCTCCGCATTAAAGACCGTCATAATCGACCGCCCGCGTATTATCGGCGAACGTATCAACCCCACCGGAAAGAAGATTTTTAAGGAAGCTTTAAAAAACAACGACATTGGATATATTGTCCGTCAGGCGGCAGAGCAGGACAACGCCGGCGCCGATATTTTAGATGTAAATGTAAGTCTCCCGGATATCGACGAAATTTCAATGAGCAAAAATGTCATAAACGCGATTTCTGCGGTTTGCAGTCTTCCGCTCCAGATTGATTCATCGTCGGTAAAGGTTATCAAGTCGTCGCTTCGGATTTATCCCGGGAAGCCGATTGTCAATTCGGTTAACGGCGAAATTTCTACCCTTGAAAATATCCTGCCACTTGTGAAAAAATACGGCGCGGCGGTTGTCGGGCTTACACTTGACGAAAACGGCATACCGAAAACGGCGGAAAAGCGTTTTGAAATTGCAGAACGCATCCTTAAAAAAGCCCTCGAATACGGTATTCGCCGCGAAAATGTTTATATCGACTGCTTAACCCTCACGGCTTCCGCGGAGCAAGAAAACGTCTATGAAACCATTAAGGCTCTGAAAATGGTTAAGGAGCGGCTCGGCTTAAAAACAGTCTTGGGCGTATCAAATATTTCGTTCGGGCTTCCGAAGCGCGAGCTCATTAACGAAAATTTCCTCGCGATGGCACTTGCGAACGGGCTTGATCTCCCGATAATTAACCCGAATATTGAGGGTATGGCGGGGGCTGTCAGAACATATAATCTTCTGATGAATATTGACAAAAACGCGATCGAATATATCGGCGCGTATTCCGGCGCGGAAGCTATACCCAGTTCGGGACAACAGGACTTGACCCTCGAATATGCAGTGCGGAACGGCTTAACTTCCGAAACAGCGGCAATTACAAAAAAGCTTCTTGAGACGACTGCGCCGCTTGAAATTGTTGACAATATGTTAATACCGATTCTTGACGAAATCGGAATGGAGTTTGAAAAAGGCAAATTATTCCTCCCGCAGCTTATCATGGCGGCGAACACAGTTACCGCAAGCTTTAACGAAATAAAACGCGCCCTTTCCGGCACGACTGTCGAAAGTAAAGGTGTTGTCGTTCTTGCGACGGTTAAAGGCGACGTGCATGATATTGGTAAAAATATCGTTAAAGTCTTGATGGAAAATTACGGTTATACTGTAATAGACCTTGGAAAAGACGTTCCGCCCGAGGTTGTCGCTGATTCTGCGGCACAAAGCGGAGCGAAGCTCGTAGGGCTTTCCGCACTTATGACGACAACCCTTGCCTCAATGGAAGCAACAATTAAGCTCATTCACGAGCGGGGGATTGACTGCAAAATTGTTGTCGGCGGGGCTGTTTTAACGGCAGAATATGCAGAGAAAATCGGTGCGGATTTTTACGCAAAAGACGCGAAACAGAGCGTTGACATTGCAAGAATGGTGTATCAAAAGTAAATTTTTTGTGAATACGCTTGACATTGTTCTTTTAATATGGTAAAATATTAAATGCAGCATTCTAAAGGTTCTAAAGAAGTAATTGTGTACAATTACTCACCTCACGAAGCGAGATCATTAATAAAGGCAGGTGTACAGAGATTATGTACGCTGTTATCGAAACAGGCGGCAAGCAGTATCAGGTTAGAGAAGGCGATGAAATTTTCATCGAAAAGCTCCCCGTGGAGGCTGACGCAGCCGTAAATTTTGACAAAGTTATCCTTATCGGCAGTGACGACGGAATAACCGTCGGGAAGCCTTATGTTGAGGGTGCTAACGTCGGCGCAGTCGTTGTTAAAAACGGAAAGAACAAAAAGATTAACATCTTCACCTACAAATCAAAAGAAGGTTCGACATATCACCGTCAAGGTCACAGACAACCTTACACAAAGGTTCGTATCGACACAATTAAGGCGTAAAAAATTACGTTATCTGATTGGAGTGAATTTTAATGGCACATAAAAAGGGTATGGGTTCAACCAAAAACGGTCGTGACTCAGAATCCAAACGCCTCGGCGTAAAACGCGGCGACGGTCAATTCGTCCTTGCGGGGAACATCTTAGTTCGCCAGCGCGGCACACATATACACCCGGGAACAAATGTCGGAAAAGGTTCTGATGACACTCTCTTTGCGATGGCTGACGGAAGAGTTCGTTTTGAACGGCTCGGAAAAGACCGTAAAAAGGTCAGCATCTACGCGGATTAATAATAATTCTCCCTTGCGTCAATGCAGGGGAGTTTTTTATAGTATAACCCTCGCCCATTCGGCGATTTTTTTTACAGGATTTTCGACATAGTTTTAAGCCTTAATATGATAAAATTATTTGGTAATAGATGAAACAAATAAAAAAACTTGGATATAATATCTATATAACATTAAAGCGAAAAGAGTAACCATCCTTATATGTATAATTTAGATAGTTTCACGAAAAAGGCGAATATTGTTCTCAATAAGGCTTTTGTACAAGCCGGGAAATTAGGGCATACCTATGTCGGGAGCGAACATCTTCTCTATAGCCTCGTTTCCGAACACGGAAGCACCGCTTCGAGTATCTTCCGTGTCTGCGGAATACGCGAAGAAGATATTCTCGGGAAGATTATCGAGCTTGTCGGCAGGGGAGAGGTAACGACCGTTTCGGAGGATGCAGTTACCCCTAACGCGAAGCGGATTATCGAACACGCTTATCGTGTCGCGTCCGATTCCGGCAGCCGCCTTGTCGGGACAGAACACCTCTTACAGGCGATTCTCCTCGAAGAGGGAAGCACCGCAGTTACGATTATAAACGAGTCCGGCGGAAATGTCGGGAAGCTTCTTTCCGCCTGCACCGGCATAAACAACATGGAAGTTCAGATCTATAACCCGACTGTAAAAGCTCCGACGCTCCAAAAATTCAGCAAAAACTTAACCCAATTCGCACGCGATAAAAAGTCAGACCCGGTTATCGGGCGTGAACGCGAGATTGAACACGTCATAAGGATTCTCTCCCGCCGCACGAAAAATAACCCCTGTCTTATCGGCGAGGCAGGCGTGGGGAAAACCGCCGTTGTCGAGGGTATTGCTCAAGCAATCGTTTCCGGGCGTGTTCCCGACACACTCAAGGGCAAGCACATCTTTTCGTTAAGCTTAACATCAATGCTTGCCGGTGCGAAGTATCGCGGAGATTTTGAAGATCGCTTAAAGCAGGTTATCGAAGAGGTTATCGAGAATAAAAATATAATTCTCTTTATTGATGAGCTTCACACAGTCGTCGGCGCGGGTGCGGCGGAAGGTGCAATTGATGCCGCGAATATATTAAAACCAATGCTCGCAAGGGGAGAGCTTCAAATTATCGGCGCGACAACGATTAGCGAGTATCGAAAATATATCGAAAAAGACTCCGCGCTTGAACGTCGTTTCGGGCAGGTTATGGTTAACGAGCCTACCGAAGACGAAACAATCGACATGATTAACGGCTTAAAGAAGCTTTACGAAGACTTCCACAACGTTAATATTACCGACAATGCCGTAAAGGCGGCGGTTAAGATGTCGGTGCGGTTTATCCCGGACAGATTCCTGCCCGACAAGGCTCTTGACCTTATAGACGAAGCCGCTTCCGGCGCGAAGCTTCACGCCTCGAAAGAGCCGCAATCGCTCGAACGCCTTGCCGCCGACTTAAAGTCAATGATGGAGCGTCCGAGGGGAGCGGTAAAATCATCGCCAAAAGCAGACCGCCCGATTGTCACAGAAGACAGCATAGCCGAGGTAATATCCCTCACAACAGGTTTGCCGATTTCAAAGCTAACCGCTTCCGAAGAAGAAAAACTTCTTCTTCTTGAAACGGAGCTTTCTAAGCGTGTAATCGGGCAGGGGACTGCGGTTTCAGCGGTTGCGGGAGCGGTAAGAAGAAGTCGTTCCGGGCTTCGCGACCCGAACCGTCCAATGGCAAGCTTCCTCTTTTCGGGACCTTCCGGCTCCGGGAAAACAGAGCTTGCGAAAGCACTTGCCGATTATCTTTTCGGCGATGAAAATTCGCTGATAAAGCTTGATATGTCGGAGTATATGGAGAAACACAGCGTATCGAAGTTAATCGGCGCCCCCCCGGGGTATGTCGGTTTTGAAGACGGCGGAAAACTTACAGAAAAAGTTCGCCGCAAACCGTACAGCATAATTTTATTCGACGAGATTGAAAAAGCTCATCCCGACGTCTTCAACATTCTGCTCCAGATAACCGAAGATGGTGTCTTAACCGACAGCAACGGCAGAAGCGTTAATTTTAAGAATACCATTATAATTTTAACCTCAAATATCGGCGCAGAGCATCTTAATAAAGAGCGGCAATTCGGCTTTTCGCCGAGCAGCACAGACATGGAAACGCGAAAGCAAAATGTCCTCTCTGAGGTTAAAAAGCTTTTTAAGACAGAGCTGCTAAATCGCCTTGACGACATAATTATCTTCAATAAACTCTCCGATGAAGATATGGGGCTTATTGCAAGAAAGCTTCTTGACGGGCTTAAGACACGCGCAAATCTCCTCGGAATAACCGTCGAATTCACCGACGATGCAATCAGCAAACTCACCCGCGAGAAATTTTCCGAATCGAAAGAATCTCATACCGGCGCAAGAAAACTTCGTCACGAGATTACAATGTCGGTTGAAAATCTTCTTTCAAAAGAGCTTCTTAACAACGCAATTAATCCGGGGGATTTTGTGAAACTCGTTGTGATAAACGATGAATACAGATTTAAGGTAACGGAATTTGCAAATTAATATTAAATCGACGGCTATAAAAACCGTCGATTTTTTATTATTGATAAAGTGCGGTAATAACCTGATTGGAGGTTATGTTATAGAGCGACTTGTCCCATCCGACAAATGTCCTGCCGAACATATCGACGCCCGGCGTGAAGGGGGGAACAGCGGTTTCGCCTGCGCGGACTTCGACATAATAGAGGTTTCCGTCGATGCTGAATGTAACGGTGTAGAGCTGCGCCGCTTGATACACTGCTGTGATTGTGACATCGGCAGTTATATTCGACGTCGGCTTATCCCAGTTTTGGAACGGGTTACCGAATGCGTCAGGGGTAGGATAGAATGGGGGAACAGCCGTTCCGCCGTGTTCAACCTCGACAGGATATTGTATCCCCTCGATAACAAATGTTACGATATGTTTGCCGCTTGCCGCCGTTGTTCCGGTTACAGGCTCGAGGAGAGCGGTTATTGTACAGTTTTCGGTTATGTTCGTAAAATCTCTGTCCCAACCGAGGAAGCGATAACCGTCGATTTGAACATTCGTTTGAAGATTAGCGGAATCGCCGTCGCGGACCTGTATAGTCCTGCTCTGTCCGGCAACAACAACCGTTACGGTATGATAAATCGTGTCGTCCCCGGGTGTACTGCTCGGGTCGGGGATCGGTGTGCCTTCATTCGGCGTAAACTTCGCGGTAATGGTACAGTCTTCGGTGATGTTTGTGAACGAGCCTTCCCAACCCGCAAAGGTATATCCGTCGAGTACAGGGTCGTCGGGTTTATCAAGCGAACCGCCGTACGGCACTTCGTTAATGGACTCGTCGTCGCCGATAACGAGAATTACCGTTAACATTCTTGAAGAATCAATGGTTGTTGCCGGGGCAGCAGTCGTCGCGGCTGTTGTTGCGGCGGTTTGCGGGCGGGTTGCGACAGAAACGGTCGGAACTGTAAGCGAGGTGTTCGGCGGAGCGTCCGTTACCGCGGGGGGAACAGTTGTTGCGGTTTCAACATCGGAGCTTTCAATCGGAACAGCCGTTATAACAGGCTCGCTCGTCAGTGACGATGTTATGCTGTCGGGCGGAAGGTTTTTGCTCGCGGCAGTATACGCCTCACGAAGCACATCAACGCTGTAGGGGAAGAGTTCGCCTTCAAGCTGTGCTATAGTAATTATCGACTTCAAATCCTCCGCAGAAAGTATAGAAAGTGAGAAATCCTGATTAAGATATTCAAAGTATGGACCTTCATCGCCGGTAATAATACAAGCTGCACGCTTTTCAAGAAGCGGTTCAGTTTTACCGTCTGCATTCCCGGAAAGATCGTAAAGCTCAACCATTGAAGTAGACATGAAATCAACTACGTCGGTATAGGTTCTGTTGTCTTTTTCATAACTGCTGACCTTTGAAACGGTATTTTGCACATATACCATAGAATTCGCGGTGCGGATATTAATTTCGCCCTTGCTTTTACCGACAAGGTTAGTGATAATATTTCCGCGGTTAAGGAAGAGTTCGCCGGAGTCTCCGCCGGAAAACTTCGAGTTCACTATAACCTGCGTGTTGCTCCCGAGAACGATATAATTTTCTTCGGAGTTATTTTTACCCTTGTATGTAATTGTGCATGACGAATTCGGACCGACAGTTATAATGTCGCCCTGCTTTAGATATAGATCGGCGCTTTCAATTGCATTGCCGTCATTGTCGGAAACAGAAACGCTCCCGGTAACACCGGACACATAAATTCCGGATGCCGATCCGCCCGACGCTAACACGACTATTGTAATTATTACTGCAACAACGGCGATTGAAGCCGCAATTATCGGTGCCTTTAGATTTGCCATGTTGGTTCTCACTTCCAATATGCCGGAATAACCGGCAAGATGCGGTAATACTAATCCCAGATAAAAAACATTGAAAATGTTTTTTATCTGCACGAAGCTTTGCTTCGTGAAACGGCGTAGCCGTTTTGGATTAGTCATGACGATTCCGGCTCGCCTTCGGCGAGCTGCCGGCGAAGACGCCGGCGATTAAGATGCCTGCATCTTAATCGGGGAAAAGTATAAACTTAAATTTTTGTCAATCTATTCGTTTGTAACTGCTTCGGTCTCGGTTTCTGTCTCAGTTTCAGTTTCGGTATTGGTTTCTGCCTCAGTTTCGGTATCGGTGTTAACAATCTCCCACCATTTTTCACCTGTATATGTCGTCATCTCTCCGAGGGTTTGGGTTGTCGGTACAGTCTGCGGTACTGTAGTTGTCGTGATAATAATTATCTCTTCTTCGCGCTGTGTGGTTTCGGTTTCGGGCGGAATTATAATCGGCTCGAAGGGTGTCGCACTTACCGTTTCGGGCAGTGTAACGGAGCTTGCGGTCTGATAATTTTTCTCCGAAACAATCTTTAACGCGTCGTTAAGTTCAACGGTTGAATAGGCGAGCGGTGAAAAACTATTCGATATGCGAAGAATCTCGATGAGCGTTGACTGCGGCAATTCTTCAAGCAAAAGTGAGTAATTAAGTCCGCCGTAAACTGCGGTTTCGGGCGTAGTAATAAGCTTTGCGGAATTCCTTGCCTTAAGAATCATCAGGTTTTCGGATTTCTCGCCGAGGTCATTAAAAAGCTGTAGGTTAAGGTTGCCGGAAAAATTATCGACTGTGGTTATCTTCGCGGGGACTCCGCCGTAATCCGAGAAATATTCAAAATCGGTTCGGAACACAGATTTTCTGACGTCAATGACAGTGTTCGGAGTAATCACGCGAAAGCTGTCCTTCGCTCTGATCTCTTCCGACATTTCTGCAATAACGCTTCCGTATAGAAGGTTAACGTCAACGCTTCCCATGCCCTCAATGTTAGTGTAATCAAGATAAAGACTGCTGCCCGGCTCTATTGTCAAGAATTTATCCGGGTCGATTTTAAGCCTTACCCTTGCGTCATCACTAAGCGTAATTATGTCGCCGGATGAAAGTTTCGCGTTCTTTGAAGCGGGCCTAACCCTTGCGTCGGACTCAATCGTAACTTCGCCGCTTATCTCCGTTATCTTTACGACACGGGTTTTCATATCGCCCCAATTTATTATCGCAAAAACCGAAATAAGCATTACGATTATTATGCAAATTGCACCGCCGATTAAGAAGGTGAGGTTTTCGGCTATGTAATCCTTGACTTTAACCGCGCCGCCGATGGTTTCCTTAACCGCTTCGCTTTCCTTAACTTCTGTTATTGCTTTGCTTATTGTCTCCTTTATCGGAGTAGGTTCGGGGATTTCGACTTTTTCGGGAGCGATTTTTGGCGGAGGGGGAGTTTCAGTTTGTTTCGGAGGTATATTATAAATCTTTTTCGCTGACTGAGGTTGCGGCGGGGGAGGGGGTGTGGAATTCTCAATCGGAACGTCAAAACCCATTTTATCGGCAATCTGAAGAAACAGTTTCGGCGTTTTCAATATTAACTCCTCCCATAAAAAGATTAGGTGATGTAGATTTTTGCCGCATTATTATTAATTGTCTCAAGAACACATTCAACGCTCTTTTCCGAAAGCTCTAAAAAATTAATCGGTTCGCTTATATCTTCAAGATAATGAGCATCGGAATCGGTAATTAAATTGCATCTTTCAAGGTAATTGTTTTCAGTTTTAAGCTTGTCAATAAAGCCGGTGTGGCGGATCTCCGCGCAGTTAAACTTGCTGTCCGGGGGGATAAAACCCATGTTTGAAAGAATACTGGTGCTGCTTTTGTCGATGTGTGCGGGGATCATTATGCCGCGGTGATTTTTAACCAAGTCGTGTACGCTGTCGAAAGCAATGTCAGTCGCGTTTATAAGGAGGAGCGGTTCGGTTTTTATAATATTATCGTCTTCGTCAACGAATTGTTGCTTCCCGAATGCCGCTTCGTTGTTTTCTATCGGCAAAAGTTTTGAGTGAACATATGTTGAAAATTCTTCGGCGTGTGCTATATCAGGGAAAAGGCAGAGAACATGGACTTCTTCCGCTGTCGTAAGTTCCATTCCCGGGATTGTTAAAACCCCGTATGCTTCTCCGAGCCGCCTTACCGTCTCGCTGTTCCCGCAGGAATTGTGGTCGCAAACCGCGATAATGTCAAGCCCCTTTAGTGCCGCCATTCCGACGATATTTGACGGAAGCGATTCGTCCGAGCCGCAAGGGGAGAGGCAGGAATGAATGTGAAGGTCGTATGAATATTTCATGAAAGCAGATTGTGGACGAAAAGTGCCGCTTCAAATACAGGCAAACTCGTCTTTATAACCGTGATATTTTGTTCTGCCGCCTTCTTTGCGGCGTTTTCGTCAAGGGCGGCGTTCTCGGCAATTATAACCGCGCCGCCGTCGGTTAACGCCATAACCCCCATGGTGTTGACATTCCCCATAACCGTTACCCAGACAGACCCGGCAGGATTACGCGCCATCGCGAAGGATAACAGATCGCAGCAGAAAACCTTCGTAATCTCTGTCTCTCCCGCTTCGTCGGAGCGGTTAACTATCTCGAAACGTTCGTCAAATTTTTCTAACAACTCTGAAATTAACATTGCAAATCCTCAAATATCAAGTTTTAAGCTATATTCTTTGTCGGATATTTTACAGCTCTCACCGATATAATCTTTAAGAAAATATATACAGTCGCGTTCGGAAGCACGCCCCATGACAACGTCTTCGGCAAGAGCCCGGCAGGTCGGCGCACCGCACGCCCCGCAGTCAAGCCCCGGGAAGCGTTTTTGCAGCTTGTCTATGTCTGCCATCTTTTTTATGCTGTCTTTCATGTCGTCGCCGATACGGAAAACCGGGAGATATTCAATTTCGCGGTCGAGGTAGATTGCGTTAGTGTCCGAGACGTCGTGGGCTGTCGAAACAGGCATATATTTTCGCAGGTGGTTAATTTTTGCGCGGGCAACGTACGGGTTTTCAACCGTCAAAGTTCCGCCGACACAACCGCCCGGACAGGCGTTAAGCTCGATAAAATCAAGGTGCGATATTTTTTCATCTTCAAGATCTTCAAGCACCTGAATTACATTTTCAATGCCGTCAGCGGCAAGATAATTGTCAGTGAGAAGCCCGCTTGCTTCGCCGCCGCTTTTGCTCCAGCTAATCCCGATCTTCCCGGAATCGGCAATGTCGTAATTGTCATTCGAGTCGGTCATGAGCGGCAGTAGGAGCGGATAAATGTCTTTTATCGCAACAACAGCGTCAACTTCGGATCTGCCGATACCGATCGGTGCCTTAACGGAGGTCATCTTCGCAGGGCAGGGCGATATAAATATTATACCGATTTTATCCGCAGGCAACCCGGTTTTCTCCATGGCACGACGCCTTGCGAATATCGCCGCAACGTCCATAGGGGAAGAAATCGGGAGAAGATGTTCGATAAGGTTCGGGAATCTGACCCGCACAAGCCTTACAACAGACGGACAGGCAGTAGAAATATACGGCTTACCCTCCGGGTGCGAATTGATAAATCTCCGCGAAACTTCGCTGACCATTTCTGCTCCGGCAGAAACTTCAAAAACATCGTCAAATCCCATTTTAAGGAGTGCGTTAAGAACGATGTCGGTGTCTTCAAGGTTGTTAAACTGAGCATAGAGGGTTGGCGCAGGGAGAGCGACTGTATATTCATAGTCGTGTATTACCGAAACAGGATCATAAACAGGAAGCTTCGCATGATGCGGGCAGATACGAATACATTCGCCGCAGTCGATACAAAAATCCGAGATTATATATGCTTTGCGGTCCCTCACGCGAATAGCCTGTGTAGGACAGCGTTTTATGCAGTTTATACACCCCATGCACTTATCGGAGTCAAGCCTTACTGAATTGAATTTTGCCATTTTATTAAACCCCACACAGAGTACAGAATCGAGAATTTTTAGTTAATATTTATCACAGATTAACCTTCATAGTAACGGTCGTTCCCTCGCCGATAACCGTGTCTATCTTCATTTCGTCGGTGTATTTTTTCATATTCGGGAGTCCCATTCCGGCACCGAAACCGAGGGCGCGAATGTTGTCGGGAGCGGTCGAAAAACCCTCCTGCATTGCCTTTTCAACGTCGGGGATACCCGGACCCTTGTCCGCTAAAACCATCGTAACAGAGTCTTCGTTAACAAAAACGGTGATATTTCCGCCGTTCGCGTGGATAACCATGTTAATTTCGCCCTCGTACATAGCGATTGCGACTTTTCGCACCGCTTCGTGCGGAACGTTCATCTTTTTAAGCTTCTTCTTTATGTTAGCGGAAGCCTCGCCGGCTCTTGTAAAATCGTCCGGGTCAACGGTGTAGGTAAATTCAAGATTCATTCTTTGTGTATACCTCCGCGAAGCCCCGCACCGAAAAGCTTTCCGCATGACTCAAACATCAATTGGGTAGTTGAGAGCAGGATTATATCGTTGTCCGCGGCAAGTTTTATAACGTCTTCGGGAGGGATTTTCCCCCTGACGAATACTATACAGACTATATCCATCATCATCGCCGTGCGGACGGTCTGTGAGTTCACAAGCCCTGTTATAAGCACGGATTGATCCTTCACGAACGCTAAAACGTCGCTCATCATATCCGAGCCGCAAGCAGTATGAACTTCGCGGTCAAGGTCGTGTTCACCCCAGAGGGTGTCGCAAGAAAGCAGCTTTTTAATTTCCCTTACGGTCATAAATTTCCTCAAATTATATCTTTAAAGTTTATCAATTGTAATTATAGCACAAATAACGGTTAAAATCAATGTATTTTGTATTACAAATTGGCTTTATATATGAATTTTCAGTGACTGAATCTTAAAAAATTTTAAGGTACCTGAAATTTCAGATACCTTTTTTATGTTAAGCAGTATAACAGCCGATTATTTCGCCGATAAATTCGGTATGAACAGGGTCACTGCCCAAATATTTCCTGCAATCCGGCGAAATTGCATCAATATCCATTTCTTTCATATAAACTTTCTTGCAGACAAAAACAAGGGAAGCCTGCGAAAAAGTTACACCGCCGTCAATCGGAACGGGTGTTAGCCCGGTTTCTTTGCACTTATCAACGTCTCGCCCGGAATGTGAGCCGCAATATGCAAGCGTTTTTTTCGCGTCATCGCCCGAGAGGAAACTTACCGTGAAGATGTCGTGCTTTTTCGCGAACTCGTACGTGTAGCGGTTAGGGCGGATAACGGTGTTAAAAACATCCTTCGTCCACATTATCCCCGTAAATCCCCAGCTTATTGTCATGGTATTGAAGTCGTCGATTGTCCCGGCTGTGATAAGACAGCCTCCGTCAATCCGCTCGAACGGATTAAAATTAAGGCTGTGAAGATCGGTTTTGATAAAAGACATAATAAACGCTCCTGTATAAAATTTTTAACTTTATTGCGCTGTATTCATCTTATGAAAAGTTAATACAGATTATGACAACAATTTTCCGTCTTTTGTAAGGATATATTGTAGACTTTTGTTCAGATCGTAAAGATATGCGAGACCGTATTCGACATCAAGCCGCTCAAACTTACGTTCGTCTCCTGTAATCACTGTTGCCGTTTCTTTATCGGTAAAATAGAGCTTGCCGCCGTTTATGAAATACATCTCGTCTTCATTGACGATGAAACAGTTAACGTTATCATTTGCAACATCATCATAAGGGAGAAGCCCTGACGCAATAAGCACCTCTTTTTCAGCGATATTTTTATAGTAAAGCTTGTTGTCTTCGGTGAAATAATAGATA
Organism: Ruminococcus sp.; assembly: GCA_031262105.1. Classification (GTDB taxonomy): domain Bacteria; phylum Bacillota; class Clostridia; order Oscillospirales; family Ruminococcaceae; genus JAISGY01. The sequence goes on from JAISIH010000040.1 coordinate 24,816, forward strand.
CTTGAAGCGTTGTCGGTCGGGATAAAATACTTCACATTCTGCGTGATATTATAGTTTAAGATATTTTGCGGGTCACGCAAATCATAACGGTAAACCTGATTGCGTAGCTTGAAATTTACGATGTTGCCGTCACGAGAAACCTTACAGTTAACATATCTGTTCGATACCTCGCCGGCAACATCGTTTACAATAGTGTGCATTATGTAATTATCGTCGATATAGCGAAGATGCCAATCGTAGCCGGCGTAAAGGGTACCTGCAAAACTGTCGGGGGTTTCGGCACTGTCGGGGAACAGATGTAATGAACTTCTGTATTATATTTCATCGGATGTTTCGTATATATCGCTTCCGTTTTTAATAATATATGTGTATTTACCATCTGCATAAATCATTTCGGTATTGTCTGTATTGAAACGGTATTGCATTGAATTACTTTTGTCGCTGTAATCGACAACTTTCAGCCTGTTTTCATTGTCGCCGTATTTTTGAACATACAGCGCGCGGTCTTTTTCATAATAGATTATGCTCCCGCCGTCGGCTATAGCAATGGGTTCGATGTGTTCGTCAATGAACGTTATTTCGCCGTTTGTGTAGTAATAGTATTTAATAATGTTGTCTACTTTTTCCTGAAATAAAACAGTTTTACCGTCAGGAGAAATTAATAATCTTGAAGGTAAATAACAGTTTTCAGTAATAAGGTGATTTTCTTTTCCGTCCCATAAATAAAGATTTGCGTAATCACCTTTGCTGTCGGTATAAGCTATACCGTCCCCGGAAGCAGCCATCTCAAAATTATGTACATAATAATCTACAAAAACAGGCTCCATGTCTTCCGCTGAAATATAGTAGAGCGTATTGTCGGTTACCGCTGTAAATGCGGCTTCTTTATGGTCGAGACTATAGGCAACGCTGCTAAACGGGCTCATTTCGTCATCTATTTGAATTTCTTTTCCATCATCTGTATAGATTGTTGTTTTTGTATCGGACCTAATGCGAAGACCCTCGTCGTTATAGACGTAGTTCGCAGGAGTGAGTTTCCCGAGTTCGGGATTACTCACCACCGTCGGCGGTCTTATCCCATACGGCGGGGATATAATTATCTTGCAGGTTTCATCAGGAGAAAGCGATACAGCTAACTCAGGTATATCCTCCATAAGCGGATTAAACCAAAGCTTAGGATGTTCAAGATCTGCTTTTCCGTTTACGTAATTTATTTCAAGCGGACGTTCACGTTCGTCATAATACACCTCAAATTTCCTAATAACGGCGCCTGTAGATTCGACATAATAAGCGAAGATACCGAAATCGGTGATTGTTCTAAAGCGATCGCTTATATTTGTCAGAATATAAGTGTTTTCCTCATCTGTCGCCTCAAAGGCAAAATCGGAAAGAAAATCTGTTGTCGTAACCGCTGTTGTTTCTGCAGTCGTTTCTATCGTTGTTTCTGTTGTCTCTAAGGCAGAGGTAATAACGGTTGTCTCGGAAACGCTTTCCGTTGTGGTTAAATCAATCGAAGCGGGTAAGGTCGAAATCTCGTATATTTCCTCAACAATGCTTGCATTTTCCGTTGCATAATTACATGAACAAAAGATAACTGCAATAACCAGAATAACCGCCGATAATCTTTTCATATAAGCCCTCCGCTGTCTATTATTTTGCCGTCTTTGGTAACAACACTATCGCTGTTTTTACCGCTTAATATAATTACTCCGTTATAGAAATTAAGCGACGAAAATCCCGAGGCTTGCTTTTTTATGACACTTCCGTCTGTATAATAAATTGTGCCGCCGTTTAAGAAATACATTTCGTTGTTGTTTATTATCGCACAGTAGTTATTCTCTCGAGGTTCATCGTCGTATTCCTCAAGGTCGGATATAAGAAGAAGCGGTTCTTCGTTCGGTTTCATGTAATAGAGCTTGTAGTCTTCTGTAAAATAGTAGATACTGTTCCCGTCGGCGGCAGGGATTATAAACTCGATTTTATGCGGCACGTCATATTCGTATAAACTGTTCGGGTCGGTTATTTCATAGCGAAACATCTTATTATTAAGCTTAACCGTCAAAATTTCCCCGCCACGTGAAAGTTTATAATCTATCGGCTTGAGGGTTCTGTTATTCATAACTCCGTCAAAAACTTTTACTAAGTTAAAATCTTCATCAAAGCAGTAAAGATTGCGGTCTTCTTTTATGTAAAACGTTCCCGAAAACGTGTCTGTACCGAAAGCCCGGAAGTTTTTACGTTCAACCGGCAAGTATTTAACTTCTATCGCAATACTGTCGGGGAAAAAATGATTGTCGTTTCTGTATTTATCGGTGAAACTGTTTACTAACTTACCGTCTTTTATTATAAATACTTCATCGCCCGAAACACAAATGAGTTCCGACAAATCTTTATTAAATACATAATCGTCGCCGATTACGCTGTCATCTATTTCATGAAGCTTCAATCTGTTTTCTGCATCATCGCCCTTTTGAACATAGAGCGTCTCAACAAGCCTTTCACTCTTTATGTAATAAACTATACCGTTATCGGTTATGGCGAGAGGTTCAATGTCGTCTTCGATAAATGTCAAATTTCCATGGCTATACAAGTATGCTTTAACTGTTTGGTTAACCTTCTCTTGATACAAAACCGTTTTGCCGTCAGGGGAGATTAAGAAATTTTCGGGGTCATAACATTTTTTTGTAATAAGTGTCTTCTCGCTGCCGTCCCACAGATAAAGATATGCATTCGTATATTGGCTGTCGGTGTAGGCTATAGCGTTCCCGGAAAGTGCCATCTTAAAAAACTGCGCGTGATAGTCGATGAAAACCGGCTCCATTTTTTCGGCTGAAATATAGAAAAGCTGATAACCGACAGACTGGATATAGGCTGCTTCTTTTTTGTCGAGGCTGTAATCAAGATGGTCGTTCCAGACTTCCATTGAGTCTTTTGTTTGAATATATCTGCCGTCGGTATTATAAATTGTCGTTGTATTTTTGTCATAATCGGAGGTTATAAAAAGCCCGCTGTCACCGTAAACATATTCATTTTGCGGCAGGGTAATTTTTGATACTATAGGCTCGCTTGTTGTAACTTCTTCAATTTCGGTAACTGTGTCAATTTCGGTCTCTAAAGGTACAGTTTCGGTTTCGGAAAGTTTTGCTGTAGTTGTCGTTTCTTTTGTAACGGTTGTGGTTTGCGACGTCATTGCTACGCTCATAATATCAGAAGCAAAGCTTGTCGGTTTAGTATTACATGAACACAAAAGTATACCAATAGCAAGAACGACAACCGTTATTTTTTTCATATAAAACCTCCGTCAACCGTTAAGACCTGTCCTGTTATGAATTCTGCCTGTTCACTGCACAGAAAGAATATCGCTTTTGCAATCTCAGACGCGTTCCCGAGGCGTGAGAGGGGAGTATTCCCGATTATTTCCGAAACGCTCTCATCGTCAAGATTTTTATTCATATCCGTGTCAATAACCCCGGGTGCAACGGCATTAACGCGGATTCCCGAGGGTCCGGCTTCTTTCGCAAGCGCTTTTGTTAAGCCGATAACCGCCGCTTTTGAGATACTGTATATAACTTCGCAAGACGCTCCCGTTATACCCCAGATTGACGAAACATTTACGATTGCCCCGCGTTTTCGATTTATCATGTAAGGCAAAAAAGCTTTACAGGACAGGTAGTATGCCTTGACGTTAATATCCATAACCCTGTCGTAATCGGATTCGGTGCAGTCTGTGAAAAGTTTTTGCAAAGCGATTCCTGCATTGTTAATGAGGATATCCGCGCCGCCGTAATTTTTCTTAACATATTCCGCAAGCTTAAGTATGTCATCAGGCTTTGAAAAATCCGTCTTAACATAATCAATGGCAGAGGATTTTTGCGGGGTTTTATAAAATGTCCCGATAACATTATAGCCTTTTTGTGAAAAAAGCTCCGCCGTCGCTTTCCCGATGCCTCTTGATGCACCTGTTACCAAAACCGTATCAGCCAAGCTTAATCACCCCTGTCAGGAATAAAACAAACAATATTGCGGGTTGGTGAAGGATATAGAACAAAAGCGAATGTCTGCCGATAAATTCAAGCGGCAAGGCGCGTACTTTATAGAAAAACTTCGGGAAACGCCCCTTAACAATCGGAGCGGCAAGGGCAGTCCCGGCGAGGAATATGAAGAAATTCGGAACGAGCGGGAAATAATCAGCGGAATGAAAAGCCGGGCTTATCATTCCGAGCGGATAGAGCCACATAGTCCTCGGCACGAACATTCCATGCGGCGGGTAGATTAAAAATATCACGTAAAGGGCGATTGATATGAAAAACAGCAGACCCCAAGGCATATCAAGCTTTTCAAGCCCCGGTCGGATAACGGAATATATCATCATCGAAAGCCCGATGAAGGTTAAAACTCCGAATACTATTGTTATATCCGCTGCACCGGTGATATTTTCAGCGGCGGCGGTAACAAGCGTTATAACCTGCCCGAATAGGAATATTATCACGCCGCGCTTTAAGGAATTTCGCGAAAAATGTGTACTGATTCCCGAAACAACGAAGAGGAGCGACACAAAGAAGGTATGCAAAAAGCCCCACCAATCCGTATAAAAGAAGGGAAGCGGTACGCCCGCGAAGGTTATAAGGTCGTAAAAGACATGGTACAGCATTATGTAGACCATGGCAAAACCGCGCAGCATATCTATACTGTATACGCGGTGTTGCCTGTCGTACGTGGTTAATTTTGTGTCTAAGTTAATCATCCTTATATGTAAAGCCATTTGGCTTTACATCAATATTTGTTAAAATAGTTTTGGCAAGGTAAATGCCTTGCCGGTCATTTGGGCGGTTTCATGTATTAAGCATCTGTTAAGCTTAATCTCTTGTCATTGTTTCGGCAACCTTTACAGCCTCATCAAGACCGAGGTTATGGAAACGACCTGCCGGGAATAGCCTGCCGCATTTTTTATCGTCAACGAATGCGCCGACAACCACACCGGGGATTGCGGATTCGGGAGCGTTCGGTGCGCCCGGACCGCCGAGGTCGGTTCTGCACCAGCCCGGGTCGGTAAGGCTTATGATAACGTCCGTACCCTCGGTGAGTGTGCCGAGGTCGCGGGTGAATTTGTCGAGGGCGGCTTTTGAAGCAGAATAGCCCGCCTGTTGCGGCTCTTTGTCGATGCCGCTTGTTGTATTTATAATCCGACCGAAACCTTTTTTCTGCATTTTCGGGAGGAAGTGATAACATATAAATGCGGGTGCGATTGTGTTTATATAAAAGCTGTCAACGAAATCGACAACAGGCGTGTCGAACGGGTTTGTCCGATATGCAATCTGTACGGCGGCGTTGTTGAAAACAAGGTCAACATCAACGCCGAACGAGTCAATCTCGCGAAGCATCGCGAAAACCGATTCGGGGTTTTGCAGGTCACAGGCTACCGATTTACATTCCACACCTTTTGCAGTAAGCTTATCAACCATCTTTTGGTTATGTTCGAGCGAACGGCTTTGGATAATGATATTTGCTCCGCGATCCGCCATAAATTCCGCAACAAGCGCGCCTATTCCTCTTGCGCCGCCGGTTACGAGTGCCCATTTTCCCTTAACGTCTACCATATTTATACCTAACTTTCCTAAGGTTTTTTATTATTTTTCCCGATTTGTTAAAAATATTCGTCTATTTAAAACTCTCGACAACGCCGTCAAGCTTTTCGATTAATTTGTCACAATATGCGTCAAATTCCGGGTCTTCGGTCTGACATTCCGGGTGTGACAGACAGTAGTCTATAGTTTCTTTCACGCCGACAGAGAAAGGCTTCTTCGCGCAAAAACCGGGAACAAGACGTTTTATCTTCGAGTTATCGAACACAACCGAATTCGCCTTATCGCCGATAAGCCCGCCCTCAAAGTCGTAATCGGAAGTTTTCGCCAACAGGTCGCTCGGCACATAGTAACGCTTAACCTCTTTCCCAAGGGCAGCGCCAATCGCATCATAGATCTGATTCCATGAAATTGACTCGTCGGAGGTTATCTGAACAGCCTCGCCGATTGCTTTTTGGTTGCCGAGCAGTCCTATAAAAGCGTCCGCGAAATCGCTGTTGTGGGTCATTGTCCAAAGGGAGGTGCCGTCGCCGTGGAGGATAACCGGCTTGCCGTCGATAATCCGCTTTATAACCTGATAGGGTCCGTTTTTTCCGTGAACGCCGAGGGGGACATTGCGTTCATCGTAGGTGTGTGACGGGCGAACGATTGTAATCGGGAAGCCAGCGTTCCTGTAAACCGAGTTGAGGTAATCTTCACAGTCGATTTTATTCCGCGAATATTCCCAATAGGGGTTGCAAAGCGGAGTAGATTCGTTTATAAGATAGTGTCCGACCGGCTTTTGATACGCAGATGCGCTTGAAATAAATATAAACTGTGAACATTTGCCGTTAAAAAGCCTGTAATCCCTCTCCAAACTCTCGACGCCGAAAGCGATAAATTCCGCAACAACGTCGAAATACATTCCGTCAATCTTCTTTGCGACGTCCGCTTCGTCGTAGATATTCGCAATTATCTCTTTTGCGCCCGGGATAATGTTGTTTCTGTTGCCGCGATTGAGGAGATAGAGTTCATTTTCGGGGTTAGCAACAAGTTTTTTCGATATAGCCGTGCTTATCGTGCCTGTGCCGCCGATAAAGAGTATTTTCATTTTCTATTCCTTCTTTTTTTACCAATATTTACGGTAAATAAAAGCAAATTTATATTACCATACTATATAATAAACTATTTATTCACTAATGTCAATGATATTTTCAGTTTAATTTATTGTCGAAATTATTTGTTTATCGAGGATTAGCTGTGAAACGGTTTCATTCATTATAGCAACAACCGCAACGGTGTATTTATCCGAAAAAACCGCTATTCTGTCGGTGTCTTTTAGTTCTTCGCGAAAAACTTCGATAATCTCATCATTTTTAAGCTCTTTCCCGAATTTTTTCTCACACTCGTTGTAAAATTCATCGAAAAGAGCGTCACTCTGTGATTTTGTTAATTTTCTGAGTGACTTAAAATCGTCGCTTAAAACAGACGCGGGTATAACCTTCGAGGTGCCGTTAATACTCCGCAAACCGCCCGACAATTTGTCATTAACAAAAAGGTAAAGGTCGATTCCGACAGCGTTTGTTCCTGTAATCTTAAGCGCGACAGGAATAATATCTGTCGCATACGACATGGTTTTATCACCGCCGGAGTTTATGACGGAAGGCTTTCTTGAACTCAGTTCATAAAAACTCTCTTCAAAATATCCCGAAAGACAGTTTTTGCCTCTTATATCTGTAACCATTCCGTCAGAAGCGAAGGTGTAGATTTTATTTTCAATTAAATATCCGCCGGACCGAAGCATCATTCCGTCGGCTTTGAAATAATAAAACGCATTGCCGATTTTTATAAAGCCGGTTGCGCGTTTTCCATCCTTTAAGAAGTAACTAAAACTGCCGTTCTCCTGCTTATACCAACCGATATGCATCCTGCCGTCATCACCGAAAAGATAATGCGAGCCGCCGATAATATACGCCCCGGTAAGCATCCTGCCGACCCTGTCAAAGTAGTATGTGTAGCCGTCTATCTTTGTAAAACCTACCGCAAGTTTACCTTTTTCAATAAGATAGACGTAACTGCCGTCGGGATTTTCAATAAACTTTGCCGCCGTCACTATCGGGAACGATAAAATTATCACAAGTGTAAAAATCAGGCATATCATCTTTTTCATATAATTTTATAATAACATAAAATTATAAATTTGTCAATAAAAAGAGAAATAAATTACAGTTACAAAAGAGCAACAATTAGTTTTAATTTATACTTGATTTGCTAAATAAAATAATATAAATTGTTACTTGCAAATTACAAAGTTTTGTGTTATAATTGTTAAAGGATTCAAAAAAACGCGAAAAAGGAATTTTTTAGTCTAATGATGAAAGACTTCTTAAGCGAAAGTATACCTTGTCTGCCATTTCGGGGTATTATTCCGTTTGAAAAAATTGTGCTGCACGTTGAACTTGACGGAGGCGCGGCAGAAGACGCTGTTAAGGCGGCTATGAGTTCTGAAAGCCGATATATTTTTATCACGCTTCTTAATGTCAACGGCGGGGAGAACAGTCTTGCCGATGTCGGAATTGTCGCAGAAGCAAAGCAGATTGTCAGAGGCGGCGGCAGAACCCAAGCAGTTTTAGACGGGAAATTCCGCGCAAAACTCGAAGAAGTTACAACTCAAACTCCCGTACTTATGACGAAGGTAAAAAAGCTCCCGAGGGTTTCTGCAAAATGCGATCCGCTCGAACTTGAAGCCATAAAACGTTCGATAAAAGACGTATTCGTTATGTACGCCGCATTTGTTCCAACCTCTCCGCATCTTGTTTCGTCTGTATTGACACAAAGCGATCCTTTCAGGCTGTTTGAACTTGTCGCGCTTAATATTCCCGTTTCAACGCCCGACAGACAGCTTCTCCTTTCTGAAAATAATATTTTAGAGAAGCTTACGATACTATACACAATACTTGCCGGCGAAACCGAGATGGCAAAGCTTCAGACTAATATTAACAACCGTGTACAGGAATCTTTCGATAAGGGTCAGCGTGAACATCTCCTCCGCGAGTCGCTTAAGGCAATCAAGAACGAACTCGGTGAGGGTGCGAAACCCGGTGTCTCGGGAAGTTATTCCGAAGCGATAAAGGCACTCGGCAATATCGACGACGAGTCACGCGAAAAGCTCCTTCGAGATGCCGCAAGACTTGAGGGAATTCCACAGCAAAGCGGTGATTATTATCAGCTTGATATCTACCTTGAAACGGTTGTGGGGTTGCCTTGGGATACCTATACAACCGATAACGACAGCATTGAAAACGCAGAATATATCCTCGACAGCGAACATTACGGTTTAAAAAAAGTTAAGGAACGTATCCTCGAACTCCTTTCGGTACGTACCCTTAAACCCGACGTCAAGGGGCAGATTATCTGCCTTTCGGGACCTCCCGGAGTCGGCAAAACATCAGTCGCGAAATCAATCGCGAAAGCCCTCGGACGAACTTATCAGCGCGTTTCGCTCGGCGGCGTACGAGACGAAGCGGACATTCGCGGGCATCGCAAAACCTACATAGGCGCAATGCCCGGGCGGATTATGAATGCCGTCAAGCTTTCGGGAACGCGAAACCCGCTTATACTGCTTGATGAGATTGATAAGGTTGCGCATGACGGTCGGGGAGACCCTGCGAGTGCCCTTTTAGAGGTGCTTGATTCGGAACAAAACCATAGTTTCCGCGACCATTATGTTGAAGTGCCGTTCGACCTTTCCGATGTTTTATTTGTAACGACCGCAAATAATGTTAATGAAATCGAACGACCGCTCTTTGACCGCATGGAGGTAATCGAACTCAATTCATATACCGCAAGCGAAAAATTCCATATTGCGAAAAACCACCTTATTAAGAAGCAGCTTGAAGCTAACGGTTTAAAACAAAACATGGTGTCTTTTCCCGACGACGGAATAACAGCTGTTATCGACAGCTATACACGCGAAGCAGGCGTAAGAACGCTCGAAAGAAATATCGCATCGCTTTGCAGAAAAGCGGCGAAGGATATTGTCTCGGGAAAACGCAAAAAGGTAAAATTAACCGCGAAAAACGTTGTGAAATATCTCGGCATACCGAAATATGATGCCGCGGATACAGCAATTAAACCTGAAGTCGGAGTCGTGAACGGGCTTGCTTGGACATCTGTCGGAGGCGTTTTAATGCCGCTCGAGGCGGTTGTCATAAACGAAGGCAAGGGCGATATAACTATAACAGGTTCGCTCGGCGACGTTATGAAAGAAAGCGCACAAATTGCCGTAACCTTTTGCCGAACGAGTGCCGACCGATACGGCATACCGAAAAATTTCTACAAAGAACGCGACATACATATCCACGCTCCGGAGGGTGCAACGCCGAAAGACGGTCCGTCCGCCGGAGTTACGATGGTAACTGCGCTTGTGTCGGCACTTTCGGGCATACCCGTCCGCAACGATATTGCCATGACAGGGGAGATAACCCTCCACGGAAAAGTTCTTCCGATCGGCGGCTTGCGTGAAAAACTCACCGCCGCATACAAAGCCGGAATTAAAATCGTCGTTATACCGAAAAAGAACCAAAAAGACATTGAAGATGTTGACCTCGAGATAATTGATTCGCTTGAAATATTCTACGCTGATAAACTTTCGGACGTATTAAGCAAAGCTCTCGTCCCGAAAATCGCCTCGAAAGACATGGTAAAAGCAATCTATCGCGGACAAAAAACAGAATACTCAATCGAAGCTTCACAAAGCGGCGAACATTAAGATTAACTAATACTAAAACGGCAGGGTTATTACTGCCGTTTTTGTTTATGTGTAAAGAAATCATTAAATGTCGAAAAATGTTCTGAATTCTTGAATTTAATGTGCTTAATTTCGTGAAACTTTAATACGTTGCGACATATAACCCTGCGACGGTTAACCTCCGGCTCGCCCATCGGAACTCCGACCGCATCCACCGCGATGAAAATGTCAGCTCGTATTTCATGGCGGAAGTGAGAAAAGTGTCTCCGCTCCTGTTCCTTCTCCCCCCTTAATTGCACGCCTCCTTTTTTGGTAGGGCTGTCAAGGGGAGCGTATGTAAACAGTTTATGAAATTTTGCCTCTTAAGGTGTAAAATTTTGTCAAGATTAAGGAACGCGGTTATTAGTTTAGAATCGAAAATACCTTGAACGCGGGCAAAAATTCATAAAGTGTTTACAGATACCCCTTTACAGTCATGCCAAAAAATGAGATAATGGCGCGAGGGGGGGAGAACGCCTGTATTTTATCTTCGAGGAACGTTTTCATTTCCCCTATACAAAAAGCCGGGAGATCCCCGGCATTTTCTTTTTTCGGGGGGTGCTACCGTTTACCCAAAGTAAAACTATTTCGTAAGCTCCTCCCTTTGACGCGCCCGCGACAAAGGGGAAGCGCCGCGAACCGCAAGGGCGGTGCGGCGCTTTCCCTGCGCGTCACTTTGCCACACCTAACCGGTCAAATGTTCATTGAGTTCTTTCAAATCTGCTTTGAGCTTTTGAGCTGCTAAATCGACTTGAGACAGTGCCTTTTCTTCGTTTTTTATAAAGTTCTTTTCTTCTTTCTTATGAATAGTATTTTGTCGTTTTTTCTTCGGCTTTTTTATCTTTTGGGGTTTTTCTTCCTTAATTTTATGTATTTTAACTTTTGAATTCATTAACTGATTACGTCTCTTTACTATCTCTTCCTGCATTATCTGGACGTTATCTTTTTTCTTTTTAAATCTTTTTTTGATTGCAATAACAATTTTTGTTAACAGCAAAAGCATAACTAAAATTCCGACAATATAAATAGCAGACTCAATTATAGAATCCGCTAATAAAAATGGCATTACTACTAAATTTCTGATTATTAAAAATATTATCGAACCGCCTATGAGCCAAGCAATTATTAAAAATACAGTTAACATAGCCATGTCCTATTTATACTCTGTAATAATTAATTTCGTTTTTTTTTAATATCTTTTTCCTGTAGTCTTTGTTGCCTTATTGATTCAAAGGTCATTTTCTTCAAGTCGTTTTTATCTATGTTGTTTGTCCCGGCAGTGCCAAGAAGCCAATCAACAGATACACCGTAAAAGTCTGCTAAAATACCTAATTTTTCTAAATCGGGTTCTAATTTCGCGCTTTCGTATTTTGCTATTGTACTTGGATGTATTTCAGTTTCTGCAGCTACATCTCTTTGAGTTAGCCCGGTATCTTCGCGGGCTTTTTTAATTTTCTTAGCGAAACTATCTTTATACATACCATTTTCCTCGCTTCAATTTTAGCATTTTATACAATTTTCCTGCTTCAATTTTAGCTATTATTTTGTAAATTATGTATTGCAAAAATTGAAGCATTATTGTATAATATAACTAAGCCTAATTATACCACAAGTAAAACAAAAAAACAAACGAAAAAAGGAAAGAACGAGGTAAAAAATGAAGGGTAAAATAATTGGGGTCAAATTTCGTGACGATTTCACGAACAGCAACGGGCAAACTTTCGCGGCAGCAGTTACATTTTATGTGCTGCGCAAGCTTAAGGAAGATAACAGCATAGGGGAAATGGGAGACGAAATAAAGCTATCTCGGACGAATCCGGAATACAATACACTTTTGCTCGGCACAGATACCTTTGAACACGCTTTAGGCGCGGTAGTAGATTACAGCTATGATGCATCCTCTTACGGTCGAAAGCTTGCCGATTTTGAGCTTGTATCATACATAAACGCCGACGGCGAGGTCATCAAGTATAACGACGGCGAAGACGATCCGGCACTTTACGAGCCGGTAAAACAAAAAACTAAGGCTTCAGCGTGAGGTGACTGTTATGTCTGATTACTATATGTCGGCGCATGACTTTATGACAATTGAAGAACGAGACATGAATATTCGTTGGGAGAGTCAGTTCTCTGATGATGATGACGATGTAGACGAAGAAGTCTTAGTTATTGAAGAATTTGATCCTCTTGAACACAAAGTAACTTTGTTAGTTAAAGAAAAAGAGGGCATGACTGATGAAGACTTGACGTTCTAATTATAATGATCTTGCAGACTATCTTACACATCGCGGCATTATGGCTTTTACCGGCGGAAGAGAGCCGAGAGCAACAAAGGTATACAATAAACCTGCCACAATACAGGAGTTAAACTCTATCTATTACGTGCCTGTAGATGATGAAGACAAGGACGACATCGAGGGCAAAAATCGCGAAGTAAGAAAAATGTATGTGTGGCTAAAGAATTCTTTTCCGCCGTCACATGAGCTTTACGACCCGGATTTAGACAACGCGCCATACATACCCGGCGGAGACAAATATATTATTGAGGAGGCTGTAAGACTTGGATACAAGTAAAATTCCGTTTTTATTTGTAGCAATTGCAATTCTTTACTTTTCGCCGATTCCTGACATTATCTCAGTATATTTTATCAATAAATCAAGAGAAAAGGATCAATCATGGAAACTAAAGCATTTAAGGCACTAAACGCAGACAACGAACTCCCGGGACAGTCTGAACTCTCGCCCGGCGGGTCTGTCGTGTTCCCTGATGAACAGGGGGAAAGAGAGGGGTTAAGTGGTACTACCGTTTAACATCTCACCGGAGTTGATAACTAAGCTTGCCGGTGCAGTATCTGAAGTTGTGGTTCAGACTACTGATAAAATGGAAACTAATAATGTTTTTAAACTTTTGGTAGGTTTGTGGTTTTTTGGGTTGTTTTTTATTCCTTTGTTCGAGCGTAACATACAAATTATATTGAAAGACTCATGAGGTAATAAATTCTATGAGTGAATTCGTTTCGCAAATCGCAACCAGTGTACAGACAATGACACCTTTACTGATTATCCTTAACGCCGCCGCCGTGTTCTTTGCTGTCTTTTGGATAGTAAGAGGCATAGTCAAAAAGCGTAAAAAAGCGGCAATTCCTAAACACGTAGTAATCAAAGACTCTTTGAAAGAAGATAAAAAGTAATGGAATGGGAACTACTAATACCTTTGCTTGAACCGCTTTTTAATGACATACTTAATTCAATCGCAGAACAGCCCGACATCGAGCAGGAAACCTTAGATATACTTGTAAACAACATTCAGCTTATGACTGATAACCTCAATGAAATGACCGAAACTCTTACTTACATATCTCAAGGTATACAGGGTATTTTTGCAGTTCTTGCCCTCATTTTCGGGTCAATTATCCTTATCTTTGTTTTCAAGCTTCTATACAACCAATTTTCCGGCATTTTCAAGGGTTAACCTTGTGTGTAATAAATTTTTTGGAGGTTTATCATGGGTGATTTAGTAGCGGATGCAACCTTTGCGATTAATTTTGCAAGTATTGATTTTTCGTCAATTACGCAAACAATCGCTTCCGGCATTCCTGTCGTACTGCCTACCGTCATAGGTTTAATCGGCATGAAAAAAGGGTTATGGTTCGTGCTTGGATTAGTTAAAGGCGCGTAAGCAGGCAGCAGTCAAAACGGCAAAATAAGAGTGAGGCGGTGATGATATGATAAAGCGAGCAATTTCTTTGTTTATTGTCATCGCCTTATCTTTTTCCTTTGGGGCGTTTTCGGTAGGAGCTTGGACTGATGAAGAAAAAATTCGTTCGGTTGAGCTTTTTAATTCTATAATACATGATGATCTGACAGATGAAGAAAGAACTCAAGCATGGAATGAATTAGATGAAATTCAATATGGCAATGGAGGACCTGCCGGTAGATTGGCTGACGTTTTACAGTTAATGGGCGGAGATCCTTCAGGTTTCTTTGATTATCTTCAAAACGAGTGGATACCTGAATATGAAGCATCCGGCGGAGCAGGAACAAGGGACGAATACGAAGACCCGGAAATGGCAGGGTATACGTATCAAGTAAAAGGATATAACGGCGGTAAGAGTTTAATTTACATAGATAGATTTACAGCAACCGGAGCTCCGTTTCTTTGCTCTGAAGGTGCTGCCGGTCTTGCAATAGCTGTCCCGAATAAAACAGGCAGAGGAACATGGTATTATGCGGATACTATGGAATTCTACGGTTATAGGGATATGCCTCGGAATTACATTTTAGACTCTGTAATCAGCCATAATCTGCCTATATATTTTGAAAATTCGGAAACTGAGGAAACATATAATTCCGGCTTCGGCGACAGTTTTCAAAACCCCAATCAGATCCCGCGATTCGCCCCGGAAACATTAACCCCCGATGAGCTTATAGACCTTCTCGAGGACGCCGCCAAAGATTACGTTATAGATCACCCCGATTTCACGACACCCGAAGGTATCCTCATAAATATTTTGTTAACTTTGCAGAAAGCGCAGGAAAAGAATTTAGATAATGACACTTTGCAGGTACTCGCAGAACAGCTTGCTTGCAAGTGTCCGACAGCCGCTGAGATTAATGCCGCTATACTTCAAATTATGGGCGATGATAATAGAAGCTTAACCGATGTCGTCGATGTTCTCTTGGAAGTCCGGGACGGTGTCGTTAATATAGATGAAACACTGCAAAAACTCGGAAATATATCCTTTGCCGACATGGAAACAATGTCAGCGGAGCTTCTCCCTAACGCACCGTCGATAGCAGATACCCTTATTGCGAAGCTCTCCGAACTCAAGGGTGTTGAGGAATTCTTGACTATATCATCAGCCCTGCGAGACTTCCAAGAAGCAATAACTAACCCGGGCGGAGCTCCGAATGATATAACCATAAACTTAGAGTTTCTCGGGGCTGATGATGTTACTATCTTTAAGGCTTCCGATTTTAAAGAGGGCGGAAAGTTTTCAGAAGGCTTAACTATCGCAAAATCAATACTATCCGTCTTTATCCTCGGCTTTTGGCTTAATCTCATGCGGAAAAGGTTTGTCTATCTTTTTGAAGCAGCGGGGAATACATAATGGAATTTTTCGGTGTTGTCTTCGATACGCTCTTTAACTGGCTCGACCTCGGAACTGCAGACATAAGCGAGATAACAGAATACCTTACAATCGGTTCGGAAGTCATGAATATATTTTCATGGCTTAAACTGTTTTTGCCCATGGAGTTAATAGCCTTTATCTTCGGAATAACCGGGCTTTATTGGGGAATCCGCGGCACATGGGCATTTATTAAAATTATCCGAGGGGTTATTTCCGGCAATACATCACTTTTCGGAATGATAAACAGAGGAGAATAACAAATGAGTATATTAATTTCACTTTTAGGCATGGTCTGGGATCTTCTTAAATGGTTCTTTGTCGGCATAGCGGCCGCTTTGCTCCCTATCTTCATTGTAGCAGGAGTCTATCTATTACACGAAAGAATAAAGCATAAGCGGAAACTGCCGAAGAAACGCAAGACGGTTGACCCTAAATACAGTAAAAAATGGTTGTTCCATCTTTTGAAAAAAGTCTACATAGATTTCCCGGTAAGGCTCATCGAAGACCGCTTAAGCCTCGACCCCTACCGTTTCGATTTCTACGGTATTCATGTATTCGGCGGCTGTCAGGGTTCCGGGAAAACCATGGGAGCCATGCACCTCATCAAGCGGCTTAAAGAACGTTATCCGCTTGTAAAAGTCCGCTCAAATATCGACATTAATTTTCAAGACGATTCAATTACAGACTGGACGGATTTAGTTAAAAACAATAACGGTATTTATGGGCAAATCGAATACATTGACGAGATGCAAAACTGGTTCGACTGCCAAGAGAGCCGGGACTTCCCGCCGGATATGCTTGCAGAGGTTACGCAACAAAGGAAACAGTCAAAGTGTATTATTGGCACATCACAGGTGTTTGACAGACTGTCTAAGCCCCTGCGCGAGCAGATAACCCTGCTCTACAAGCCTATGACTATAGCCGGGTGTTTTACTATTGTCCGGGTGTATGACGTCAGAGTAAGCAACGAGGGGCAGATTGATAAGCAGAAGATGAGACATCTTTACTGCTTCGTCCACGATGAGGAGCTTCGCTCCTGCTACGACACCTACAAAAAGGTTGAACGGATAACCCTTAAAGGCTTTCAGCCTCGTTCCGCTCAGCTTGGCAGTATGTATCAGGAAAAGAATATTTCCGTAACCGATAAGCGCGTTAAGAAGTGAGTTAGATCCTCGAGGGGTCACATTCGGAAGTTAATTTATCCTTAAGGTATGATTTTTAAGCTGATGAGACAAACCGTCTGCCGCATCTGCACTAAAAAACCGCAAAATCAACGCCTAAACTTCCGATAAACTTCCGATTAATATAAATAGCGAAAACAGGCAGGGTAAAGCTTGCCTGTACCCCCCTTACTAAACAGGGGGGTACAGCGTACAAATACATATCACAGGGCGATAAATCATGGAAAAGATTGTTGTTTTAAAAGAGCCGGAAATTGATATATCACACAATCCCGTACTATTCGATTGGGTGACTATATCGACAAAGATACATGAGCCTTCGGACATAATAGAGCTTATCGGTATGTCTGACAGAACATGGGAACAGCTTGATTACGGCTTCAATATGTATAGCAAACAATACAAATGCGGTCATATATCCGTACTTTACGGCGGTCGTCAAAATGATATGGGCGTTTGTCTTTCGATGTCCGGGCAGGGTTGCCGGGAGTTTGAGGAATTCGGCAACGGTGACTATATGGCTCTTTTCCGGCTTGTGCTTGAGCATTACCACGAAAAAGCTGAGTGTCGAGAGATGAATATATCACGGCTCGATGTCGCCAATGATGTTTTCAATGGACTGTTACCTATAGACAATATCTTTGATGATGCCCGATACCACACAAGAAATTTTGTTGCGAAGTTCACTTCTTCGGAGTGCCGGGAAGCTTCTAAACGTAACCGCCGGGGGATAACCGTTTACCTCGGTTCAGACACTTCTGATTACCGTATTCGATTTTATGACAAGAAAGCCGAAAGGGAACGGGACAATATCGAGTCATGGATAAGAGCAGAGCAGCAGCTCAAGGGGAACTATGCCGTTAACTTTATCCGTAAGCTTGTAAAGGACAAAACCGATGTGTGCAGCCTGTTCTTTTCGGTACTCCGTGAAGAAGTTCGCTTTGTAAAGCCTACCGGGACTGACACTAATAAACGCCGATGGGACACCGCCGACTATTGGGCAAAATATATCGGTGAGGGCGAAAAGGTATGTATCTACACGAAGCCGGGGACGGAATACAATTTAGGGAAGATGTATGCGTACATAACAGAACAGACGAGCGGCGCAATATATTCATACATCGAAATGTTCGGCATCGACGAGCTCGACAAAGCAATAAGAGAAGCTCGAGCAGGGAAGCCGCTTAATCCGAAATATGTTAAGCTCATATCAGAATACAAAGCTGAAAAAGAATACGAAACGATTCTGCGAAATGCAAAGCAGAAAAAAAGAGCTGAGAGAAACGGCACATATGTAAATTTGGATGATGAACTTTACAAAATCAGACAATTAAAAGATAAAGGGTATGATTATCATATTCATGATGAAGTAAAACGCCTTATACGCGAGTTTTTGCCCGAGTATGACTTTGTTGCTGATGATACTGAAATCGAATTTGTTTTGAAGTGGTTTGCCTTCATAAAAAAGGAATTGCCGAAAAAATACCTTAGAATCGCAGAAAAGCTGTCTGATACAGAAAGGGAATGGATACAAAAAGAAATTGAGCCAAAACCAGAAGATTTTATTAATCCGTTATCTGATTGGTACACGTGACAGTTTGGAAGCCGATATTGAGAATAAAAGACACTTAATTCGTTATCATTCGTCGGACGAACTCGACGGCTTGGAACTCGTCATTGCGCTTTCCAGATACAAAATGTTCACCGAGATGTCAGCCTGCATTATCGGAATTTTAAAGCTGTAACCATTCGCTTCCATTTTATCATATGCCTTCAACGCCCGATTTTGTCTTAATTCTGCGTTTTTCGTGTTTTTAAAACTTTGTCTAATTTCGTGAAACTCTGATTATGCGAAATTATAATTATATATAGAAGCACATTGCCCCATTCTAATTATATTCCGATTAAATTTTAACGATCACAGATATTTCGTGTTATTTTCGTGATGATGATTTACATTAATGCAATTTATAAACATATATTAGAATATATAAACAGATTTATGCCCGTTTTGATACGCTCGGGTATGGTTTTCGGTACGGTCAGGAAAAATCTATTGACAACGCAATAAAAATAACTTATAATAAAGATACAAGGTTATTAGTTTACTTTCATTTTCTTATACTTTTACTCTTAATCGTTTTCGGAAAATATCCTTGGTGGATTTATACCGAAAAACGAATCAGTTTGTTCTGATTCGTTTTTTTATTTACAACATATTTATCATTTCGCGGTATTGTACGGTTTCACGAAATCCGGGACGTACATCTGCTATCTGTCCGTTTCTGAAAGCAATTGCTGTCGGCACGCCGGTTATATTAAAACGCTTTGCGAGTTCATTATTCTCATCAAAATCAATTATCTTTATTCTTTCGCGGCTCTTTTCTTCAAAAAGTCTTAATTCATCCAAAAGTATTATGCAAAGCGGACACCAATTCGCATAAAACAGTACGACCATATTGTCCTTGTGTTCGTCAAAATTATCGGTGTTCAGCGTTTTCACGTGTCCTCCCCTACCCCGATGCTCTTAAACCAATTTCTGTTATAAATAATCGAATCGGTGACCTTAAATTCCGCCGCAATTTCATTATATTTATACGCCGTTTTTTCATCGCCGAGCTTTGAATAACACACACAAATCTGAATTGCCGGAAGATAACCGTAACAGTCCGGCAGAATAAACGCGCCGGAATCGTAGTCAGGCTCTTCAGACAACGCACAGCTATACCAATAAATCGCCTGTTTATACGCATTAATTTTCATAAACTGCCGACCGATTTCGCAGCTTGTTTCAGCCCGCGGCGTGTCATAAATCAGGGTTTCAAAGAGCGACATAAACGCGTTGCCCTGCTCCCCCATTCGCTCAAAACACTCGGATCTGATTCGACAGGCATCAATATTATTTTCAACCCAACCTTTTTTCGAGTTTATAAATTTTGTTAAAACTTCGACTGCGTCATGATTTCGATTGTGATAAAAAAGCTCTCTGCCGTAATAGAACATATCCCGCGGCGATAATTCCTCGCCCATCGCTATATGCTTTTCATATAAATTAATGTTGCGGTCAGAATCCCCTGTACCGTTTTTGTGATGTTCAACCGGCAGCGAAACGCTGATAATATTCCCGAACATTGTAATTGTTTCGTGTATGAAGCCCTTCCAGACTGCATTTTCACAATTTTTCAGTATACGCTCCCGCTGATATGTAAATGTCGGCTTACCGTCTCTGAACCCTGTATGATACGGCATTCTAACCACATCAACATTCTTATCGAGCATAGATTTAATCGAAATTAACCCCGTTCTCGTTTCACCGGGTAAAATATCATCGGCGTCAAGCCACATTATATACTCGCTTGAAGCTTTTGAAAACGAAAAATTACGCGCTGCCGCGAAATCATCAATCCATTTGAAATCGTATATTTTGTCGGTGAATTCAGCTGCAATATCCTTGGTTTTGTCGGTGCTTCCCGTGTCCGTTATAATTATTTCGTCAAAGATGCCTTTTGCGCTGTCAAGGCAATTTTTAAGGTTTTTTTCTTCATTCTTAACAATCATACAAAGGCTCAGAGTTATCATAAACAGTTACCTCATTTTAATATCTTCATACATTATATGATTAGAGATAACATTATGTTACATGAAAAAGCTCCCCGATTTAATCGGAGAGCCGAGTTTTTATGGAGTTGCCGCGCAGATTGCGTATGCGGCAATGGAATGTGAAGTGCCGAGAATAGACGATGTTGTATTTTTAGCGGTAACCTGCCAGCTGTTCCCGGTTATATTCGGTGTACTGCGTGTAAAAATAATCTCCCCGCTGTTATCGGGTTCGAGGAAACCGCCTGAAATCATCTTTGTACCGTTCGGGCAGGTTGCCGTAAGACTGTTTACAACCCCGCCGCCCGAAACCGTCGCAGTGTTTACTATTGTGGAAATCGTTCCGTATGAACCGGGAGCGCCGGTTGCGCCGGTTGCTCCTGTTGAGCCGGTTGCTCCTGTAGCTCCTACTGCCCCTGTTACTCCTACTGCGCCGGTTGCTCCTGTAGCTCCTGTTGCCCCGGTTGCTCCTGTTGCTCCTGCCGCGCCTGTTGCACCTGTAGCTCCTACTGCTCCTGTAGCTCCTGCTGCTCCCGTTGCCCCTGTTGCGCCTGTAGAACCCTTTACTCCTTGAATACCCTGTAAACCTTGTACCCCGGTTGCTCCTGTTGCACCGGACGCGCCGGTTGCTCCAGTAACGCCTTGAATACCTTGAATTCCGGTCGCTCCTGTTGCCCCTGTTACGCCTTGAATACCCTGTAAACCTTGTGTACCGGTCGCGCCGGTTGCGCCTGTTACGCCCTGAATTCCTTGTAAACCTTGTGTACCTGTCGCGCCTGTCGCCCCAGTTACACCTTGAATTCCTTGCAAACCTTGTGTGCCTGTCGCACCAGTCGCGCCTGTTGCGCCTTGAATACCCTGTAAACCTTGTGTACCGGTCGCGCCGGTTGCCCCGGTCGCCCCGGTAACTCCTTGAATCCCCTGAGGACCTTCCGCGCCTTGAATTCCTTCCGCACCTTGAAGACCTTGTGGTCCTGTTGCACCGGCGGGACCTGTCGCACCCGGTTCACCCTGTATACCCTGAACGCCTTGTTCGCCTTGAACTCCGGTTGCGCCTGTTGCTCCGGTTGCGCCGTCTGCCCCGGTGACACCCTGTATACCTTGAACGCCCTGTACGCCTTGCGGTCCTGTTGCACCCGGTTCACCCTGCAAACCTTGTTCGCCTTGTAAACCCTGCGGACCGGTTGCGCCTTGAATTCCCTGCGGACCTGTCGCGCCGGTTGCTCCCTGTATACCCTGTATGCCCTGTTCACCCTCAACGCCCTGCGGACCTGTAGGTCCTGTTGCGCCGATTGCGCCTGTTGCTCCCGTCACACCCTGAATTCCTTGAACGCCCTGTGACCCGGTTGCACCTGTCGCACCTGTCGAGCCGCGTTCGCCTTGAATACCCTGTTCGCCTTGTATGCCCTGCGGACCGGTTGCGCCTGTCGCGCCGGCTGCTCCTGTCGCTCCTGTCGGACCTGCCTCGCCTGTCATGCCGTCCGCTCCCGTCGCGCCTGTCGCCCCGCGTTCGCCTTGTACGCCCTGAATGCCCTGTATGCCTTGCAGACCGGTTGCACCAGTTGCGCCGGGTTCGCCCTGTTCGCCTTGAACACCTTGAATACCTTGCGGTCCGGCAATCTGCCCCACATTCTGCCAGCTTTGCGAATCTGTATCCCATATGTAAAGATCGGGATTAACATAATAGGCGTCGCCCTGTTCTCCTGTGGGATGCGCGGCGATTAGATCGTCATAGTTATCGAAAGAGCCGGAAAGCGCCCCGACTTCCCCCGCTATACCCTGTATACCCTGCGGACCTGTCGCGCCGGTTTCGCCGGGAATACCTTGCTGCCCTTGTTCTCCTTGTATACCCTGCGGACCTGTTGCACCCGCCGGTCCTTGCGGTCCTGCCGGTCCTGTCGCGCCTACCGCACCGGCTTCACCTTGAACACCCTGCGTTCCTGTATTTCCGGCTATTCCCTGAATCCCCTGTAAACCCTGAATACCCTGCGGACCTGTTGCGCCGGTGGGACCCATTTCGCCGACCATTCCCATAACGCCCTGAATACCCTGTATGCCCTGTGCGCCTGTCGCTCCCGGAACGCCGTCCGCGCCTTTTTGCCCCTCTAAGCCCTGTTCGCCGCGAACGCCTTGTAACCCTTGAACGCCCTGTATGCCGTCAGCTCCCGTAGGTCCTGTCGGTCCGGGAATTCCTTGCGGTCCTGTCGCGCCGGCGGGACCCATTTCGCCGCGTTCGCCCTGTTCTCCCTGTACACCTTGCTCTCCCTGAATACCCTGAACGCCCTGTGAGCCTGTTTCTCCTGTCGGTCCGGGAGAACCGTCCGCGCCTGTCGCACCGCGTTCGCCCTGTATACCTTGGACGCCTTGAATTCCGCGCAACCCGTCCGCACCTGTCGCGCCTCTCGGACCCTGTTTTCCTTCAGACCCGGCGATGCCCTGAACGCCCTGTATGCCTTGTATACCCTGTATGCCGGTTGCCCCGGTTTCGCCTGTTGCACCGCGCGGTCCTGTGTTCCCCGTCGGGCAAGCATAAGGGCAATTTCCGTCTATAACAGGGCAATCTTTATAATATTCAAACATAATTCATCACCATAAAAACAAAATCTTGTTAACATATTATGCAAAATCTTGTTCTATGTGAGAATTTAATATGTTTCGCTTAAATATGTGCTTACCCGATCTTGAAGCATCGCGGCGGTTTCTTCTGCCGTTGTTTTTCCGTCAAGGAAATTGTTCATCTCTTCGTTAAGGATAGTAACAAGCTGTAAATCGTTGCGATAAATTCCGTCAATTTTATCAATAAGCGACATAATTTCCGTAACATCGTCTTCGGTTAACTCCGGAAGCATAACTTCAATATCCGACACGCGTGTTTCATAAAGCCTGTTATTAACCCGCTCGCCAACCTCATTAATGTAATAATCTTTGAAAGAATCCTCCGCAAGTTTCTCAAGCCTTGTTTTCACAATCGGGAACGATGTATTATTGTTCTGGTCGATTACACCGTTAATTAACATGAATTTGATGAATTCCCACGCGCCCTCTTTGTTTTCGGAACTTGAATAAATCGCAGCTTCGTTTCTGCACATTGCTGAAACGCCGTTTGAGCCTACTCCCGACGGATAGCCCAAAAAGCTAATCGGCGCTGCAAAATCCATTGTCTCAATCGACAACGCGCCGCGAAAATCGCCTATATACGCCGGCATCAAAAATTGGTCTTCGCCGTATTTATCAGGAACGCTTTCTGTCGGATAATTTTCCGTGTAGTTTAATATGTCAATGAAATCCTGCGAATTAAAATTGCATTTATGCGCTTTTGCGTCAACAAAACTGTTTGCCGAAAATGTCACAAACATCTGTATGAACAACCTTTTATTGCTTCCGTACGGTGAAATAATAAGAATGTTGTTTTCGTCTGCAACACGCTTTATATCTGCGAAACTGTTCGTTTTTAACTGCGAAACAAGGTCAGCTCTGCCCGCCATAGCGTGTACCGAAAATGATTGCAAAACACTGTATAAAGCCCCGTCAATCATATTTGCATTCATAACAGATTGCACCAAATCGTCTGAGGAAATTTCCGGGTCTGCTTCAAAGTACGGCAAAAGGTCTTCAAACACACCCTTTTTCGCGTACGATTCATAGGGTATTGCCATAAGAGTTCCGATAAAAACAACGTCCGCTGTATCCCCTGTGATAATATCAACTGTAAATGAAATGTCTTCCGGAGGTTCTTTTATCACAGCTTTATAATCGGGGTTAGAAGCGTTAAACTGCGCGACTATCCCCTCAATTTCCGAAAAATAACCCGACGAAATTTCTATAACCGTCCGATTTTCCATCTCGTCTTCGGTAACCATTTTAGTTTTATAAACGCTCGAATAACCGCCGCTGTTTTCACCGATTATCAAGAAGTTACCGTCCGGCAATTCAAAATAAAACCGTGGTTTTATATTATAAAGCCCTTGGATTGAAAAGCTCGGCTTGTCGTCTAAGTTTTCGCCGACCTCGAAACTGTATTTATCAATATCGGCGGTTATGTCTTCCGCTGTTGTTTCTGCACCGTCCCACTCAATTTTTTCGAGCTTTCCGGTTTTATCGTCAATATCGGCGGAAGTTTTCAGAAAAGTTATTTTTCCGTCGTCCGAAACTTCAAGGCTGTAGTAGTTAACGATATGCGTTTCGGTTGAAGCTTCAAGCGGAATTTTTGTTAAAATATTTCCGTCAAAATCCATGGTTAAAAGGCTGCTGTCGCAAAGGAGCAGCAGATGGTCTTCCATCTTTATTGCACTGACAATATACTGATAATCTTCCCCGGCGGAAGAAACAACAGTCGCCTTACAGATTGGTTCAAATGCGGGTTTTCCGGCTGTACAACCGACAAGAAGTATAAAAATTATCGCGAGTGAAAATAATCTGTATTTTTTCATAACGTCAAATCCTTTGAAAAAACGCCCCGAAATCTTATCCGGCAGTTAATGCTGACAGGATTTCGGGGCGATAAATTTTAGTTTTTACATTCCGCGTTTAACATAAGATGTGTGGAGGATTTCATGTGCCTTGTGTGAGCCGGGCTTTCCGAAGAATTCGTCATAAACCGCCTTAATCTCGGGGTTTTGGTGACTGCAACGGATAACCTTGCCGGCATCCTCGTCGTAGAGAGCCTTTGCGCGTTCTGCACGAAGGTCAACGAAGTTGCGGACCGACATCGGCTGTTGGGGCTGTCCGCCGCCGTTAACGCAACCGCCCGGACACGCCATAACCTCGATGAAGGTATAGGGCGATTTACCGTCTTTAATCTGCTCTAAAAGCAATGCCGCATTGGCTGTACAGGACGCAACCGCAACCTTAACTTCAAGGTCGCCGATTTTGTAGGTTGCTTCCTTGATGCCCTTAACGCCGCGAACTTCGCCGAAATCAACGTTGTCGGGGTCGTTGCCGGTGATGAAGTACGAAGCCGTACGGAGTGCCGCTTCCATAACGCCGCCGGTTGCACCGAAGATAACCGCCGCGCCGGTTGTTATACCGAACGGTGTATCAAATTCGGAATCGGGAAGCTCCGCAAAGTTCATGCCGCACCTGCGGATCATTCTTGCGAATTCGCGGGTTGTTAAAACGTAGTCAATGTCGGGAACACCCGCCGCAGATTCGTTGTCGCGCTTTGCCTCAAACTTCTTCGCCGTACAGGGCATAATCGCAACCGAAACCATGTTCTTCGGGTCGATACCGAGCTTTTCGGCGTAGTAAGTCTTCGCCGTCGCACCCTGCATAGTCATAGGCGATTTGCAGGAAGAAAGATGGTTTGTGAGTTCGGGGAAATAGTGTTCGCAGTATTTAACCCAACCGGGAGAGCAGGAGGTTATCATCGGGAGGCTTCCGCCGCCGGTAACCCGCTCGACAAGCTCGTTAGCTTCTTCCATGATGGTAAGGTCTGCGCCGAAGTTTGTGTCGAAAACGCCGTCAAAGCCCATCTGACGAAGCGCGGAAGCCATCTTGCCCTCAACGTTCGTGCCTATCGGGAAGCCGAATTCCTCGCCCAGAGCCGCTCTGACGGAAGGCGCGGTCTGAACAACAACGTATTTGTTCGGGTCGGCAATTGCTTCAAATACATCGGCAGTATAATCCTTTTCGGAGATTGCGCCGACCGGGCAAACAGCAATGCACTGTCCGCAGGAGATACAGGAAGTCTCGCCGAGACCTAATTCATAAGCGGAAGAAATATGTGTCTTAAACCCGCGGTTATTCGGTCCGATTACGCCGACGCCCTGTTGTTCACAAGCGGCAACGCATCTGCGGCAGAGTATGCACTTTGAATTGTCGCGATACATATGAGTTGCGGAAAAATCGAGTTCATAGGTTTCGTTCTCGCCCATGAAAGCAAGCTCATTGTCAACGCCCATGTCGTTACAGAGGTTTTGCAGTTCGCAATGCCCCGAACGCACGCAGGAAAGGCACTTTTTATTATGTGTAGAGAGAATAAGCTCAAGCGTTGTTCTTCTGCTGTCCATAACTGTCTTAGAGTTTGTCTTAATCTTCATGCCGTTAGAGATAGGATAAACGCAGGAAGCAACAAGCCTGAAGCCTCTCCCCTCGTCAACCTCGGTCATACAGATTCTGCACGCGCCGATTTCGTTAACCTTTCTCATATAACAAAGTGTCGGTA
>JAISIH010000083.1 GCA_031262105.1 Ruminococcus sp.
TGTGGAGTCCACACTGCGCCCGCCGCGGGCAATTAGGCAGCTAAATACGATGTCAAAATTTATGTCCTATGGTAAGGGAGTGAATACCTACAATGCAGATTACAGATTCCATTGCCGACTTGTTCACCAGAATAAGGAACGCAAATTCGGCATATGCAGGGTGTGTTTCCGCGAGTTAGCACACGACGGGCAAATTCCCGGAGTAAAGAAAGAAAGCAGGTAAGGAGGGCTATCTACAATGCAAATTACAGATTCCATTGCCGACTGGCTGACCAGAATCCGCAATGCAACTTCGGCTAAACACACTACCGTAGATGTTCCCGCGTCGAATATGAAGAAGTCCATAGCTAAAATCTTACAAGAAGAAGGCTATATCCGCGACTTTCGTGTTATAGAAGACGGGAAACAGGGTATAATCAGAATTACGTTAAAATACGGCGAAAACCGTTCGCAGATTATCTCAGGGCTTAAGCGCGTTTCAAAACCCGGCCTTCGCGTTTACGCTTCCGCAGAGGATATGCCTAAGGTTATGCACGGTCTCGGAATCGCCATAGTTTCAACTTCAAAAGGTCTCATGACCGACCGCAAGGCACGCTCCCAAAACATCGGCGGCGAAGTCTTAGCTTTCGTTTGGTAATAAAGGAGGTACGATATGTCCAGAATAGGCAGAAAGCCTGTAACCGTACCCTCCGGCGTTGATATAAAAATCGAAGGCACTACGGTTACCGTTAAAGGACCCAAAGGGACTTTAACCCAAACTTTCAACAACAAACTCGGGATAACAAATGACGGTTCGGTTATCACCGTTACCCGCCCGAATGACGAGAAAAACTACAGGGCTCTGCACGGCTTAACCCGCAGCTTAATTGCAAACATGGTTGAGGGTGTAACAACCGGTTTTTCCAAATCCCTCGACATTGAGGGTATCGGTTACAGGGCGGTAAAACAAGGCACAGACGTGGTACTGACGTTGGGCTTCTCGCATCAGGTGAAAATCAGTGAGAACGCCGACATCAAGCTTGAAGTTCCCGCTCAAAACAAAATCATAGTTTCGGGCATCGACAAGCAAAAGGTTGGGCAATACGCGGCAGAAGTCCGCGAGAAAAAGCCCCCCGAGCCGTACAAAGGCAAGGGTATCCGCTACACCGGCGAACGCATTATCCGCAAAGAGGGTAAGGCCGGTAAGGGCAAGAAATAATCTCTTAACTGATGGGAGCGGGGACGCCCCCGCGGGCGATTGCCCTCGTAAATATTATCTCTTTGTTAATGGGACAGTGTTTTTAATACTACTATTAACAATTAAGGAGTAAAAACTAAAATGGTTAAACAAATAAACCGCAAAGAAACTCGCGCAAAACGTCAGCTTCGTGTTCGCGGCAAAATTTCCGGCACAGCAGACAGACCGCGCTTAAATGTATTCCGCAGCGCAAAACACATCTACGCACAGCTTATCGACGACGCGGCGGGCGTTACAATCGCTTCCGCTTCCTCGATGGAAAAAGACTTCACAGACTTCGGCGGAAACGTCGCGGCAGCGAAGAAAATCGGCACTGTTATCGCTGAACGTGCAAAGGCTAAAGGCATAACCGCTGTCGTTTTCGACAGAGCCGGCTACCTTTACCACGGACGTGTTGCGGCTGTCGCAGAGGGCGCAAGAGAAGGCGGACTCGAATTCTAATTTGGGAGGGATAAACACCTAAATGTTAAAACTTGATGCTAACAATTATGAGCTTTCCGAGAAGGTTGTTGCTATAAACCGCGTTTCAAAAACCGTTAAGGGCGGACGTATTTTCAAGTTCGCAGCACTCGTTGTAGTGGGCGACGGCAACGGCACAATCGGCTTCGGCATAGGCAAATCGGGCGAAGTCCCCGATTCTATCCGTAAGGGTATCGAAGACGCAAAGAAAAACCTCGTTAAGGTTTCGCTTCGCGGCACAACAATCCCTCACGAGATTATCGGCAAATTCGGCGCAGGGCGTGTTCTCTTAAAGCCCGCCGCACCCGGTACAGGCGTTATCGCGGGCGGTGCCGTAAGGGCTGTCCTTGAGCTTGCCGGAATACATGATATTCGTACAAAATGTATTCGTTCTAATAACCCCTGCAATGTTGTCCGTGCAACAATTGACGGCTTAACAAGCCTTCGTTCCGCAAAGCAGGTTGCGGCAAAGCGCGGAAAATCCGTTAAAGAAATCTTAAATTAAGGCGGCAATTATGAAGATAAAACTTATAAAAAGCCTTAACGGCAGACTCGAAAAACAAAAATTAACCGCAAAATCCTTAGGGCTTCGCAAAATCGGAAGCGAAACCGAACAACCCGACAACGAAGCTACAAGAGGCAAAATTAAGGTAATATCACACCTTATAGAAGTGACAGAATAACTCGCTAAAGGAGTATATTAAAGATGCAATTACACGAACTGGCTCCGGCGGCGGGGTCAACAAAAGCAGTACGCCGTATCGGCAGAGGTCACGGCTCCGGCTGGGGCAAGACTGCCGGAAAGGGACACAAGGGTCAGAATGCGCGTTCGGGCGGCGGTGTTCGCCCCGGATTTGAGGGCGGACAGATGCCCCTCATGCGCCGTATTCCTAAGCGCGGCTTCAACAATGTTTTTGCCGCAAAGCCCGTGTCAATCAATGTTTCCGACCTTGAACGCTTCACGGCGGGGACGGTTGTTGATATTGAACTTCTTCGCGCCGCAGGGGTTTGCAAAAAAACTGCGAACGGCGTTAAAGTCCTCGGGAACGGCGAACTTACAAAGAGCCTGACCGTTAAAGTAACCGGGTTTTCCGAATCCGCAAAGGAAAAAATAGAGAAGGCAGGCGGGAAGGCAGAGGTGATTTAACCGATGCTTCAGACACTTCGTGACGCGTGGAACACGAGAGAAATTCGCAAGAAAATCCTCTTCACGCTCCTCATTGTTGTAATTTTCCGTATCGGGGCGTTCCTCCCCGTGCCTTTCCTTGACGCTTCCGCTATCGCGGCGATGCTCGCCGAATCCGAGGGCGGAACGATCATGAATATCCTCGACACATTCTCGGGCGGCGCGTTATCGCAGGGGTCTCTCTTCGCGCTGTCAATTCAGCCTTACATCAATGCTTCTATCATCATGCAGCTTCTGACCTACGCGCTGCCGCCCTTAGAAAACCTCTCGAAAGAGGGCGAGACGGGGCGTAAAAAGATACAGTTTATCACAAGCATTGTATCGCTCGTTATTGCCTGTGTCATGGCGTATGCATACTACATGACTATGCGCAGTCTCAACGCTGTAACAATGTTCGAGGGGACATTCGCGAACGTCTTTGTTGCAATTATAATTGTGGCGTCGTTTGCGGCGGGCGCACAGCTCGTTATATGGCTCGGGAACCGCATTAACGAAAACGGTCTCGGGAGCGGTATCTCAATCCTCCTCTTCACCGGTATTATCTCAAGAGGACCGTCGGCAATCTTCGCTATGTTTGAGGCGGCGAACGCCGATAAGACACTCTATATCGCGCTTTTCTTCGTGCTGTTATTCTTTATCGCGATGGTCGGCTTCATTGTCTTCATGAACGACTCCGAGCGGCGAATCCCGGTAACCTACGCGAAGCGCGTTGTCGGAAGAAAGCAATACGGCGGGCAGAGCAGTTATATTCCTATCAAGATTGCAATGAGCGGCGTTATGCCGATTATCTTCGCGATGGCGGTTATGACATTCCCCGGGACAATCGAAATGTTCATCAAGCCGAACCCGACCTCCGAAGCCTTCTGGGACCAGTTCTATGTCGGCTTCCTCAACTTCTTTAACTACAACAATCCATGGTATGCGCCGCTTTATTTCGTGCTGATCGTTGCGTTTAATTTCTTCTACGTTTCGATGCAATACGACCCGACAAAAATTGCAAATCAACTCCGCGGGAACAACGGCGGCATACCCGGAATACGCCCCGGCAAGCCCACTGCCGATTACATCAAGAGGGTTTTGGGCAAGATTACGATCGTCGGCGCATTCTTCCTCGGCGTAATCGCAATCGTGCCGATCTTAACCGGCGTATTCATAACCCAAATCCGCATAAGCATGGGCGGCACAACAATCCTCATTATCGTTTCGGTTATTTTGGAGACAATAAGAATGTTACAATCGCAGATGATGATGAGACATCATAAGGGTTTCTTAGAATAAGAGAGGTAACTTTATGAACTTAATTCTTTTAGGCGCACCGGGTGCGGGCAAGGGTACACAGGCAGAGAATATCGAAAAGGCGAAAGGAATTCCGCAGATTTCGACGGGGAATATCCTTAAAGCGGCTGTAAAAAACGGAACGGAGATTGGTCTTAAGGCTAAGTCCTATATGGACGCGGGCGGACTTGTTCCCGATGATGTTGTAATCGGTATCTTGAAGGCGAGAATTAACGAGCGGGATTGCAGAGAGGGATTTATCCTTGACGGTTTCCCGAGGACTGTGCCTCAGGCTGATGCACTCGAAGCCATGGGAATTACGATTGACAAGGTTATCTCGATTGAAGTGCCGGACGAAAAAATCGCGGCGAGACTTGCAGGGCGGAGAGCTTGCCCGGCGTGCGGGGCAACCTACCACACCGAATACAAGCCGTCGGCGGTTCCCGGTATCTGCGACAAGTGCGGCGGCGAACTTATAATCCGCTCCGACGACAAGCCCGAGACGGTGCTTGACCGCCTTAAAACCTACCACGAAAAGACAGCCCCCCTCATCGACTACTACTCCGCAAAGGGCAAACTTGTTACGGTTGAGGGGCAAGACGAAGTGGCAGACACAACCGCTCTCGTAATGAAGGCACTTGAAGAATGAGCGGGGACGCCCCCGCGGGCGATTAAGACGTAAAACAAAACCGACATAAACATAAGATTTGTAGAACGAAGTGTGTTAAGTGATACCCATCAAGACCAAAAACGAAATTGAGAAGATGCGTATTGCGGGGGAAATTGCCGCAAATGCTCTCCACACCGCCGGAAAAGCGATAAAGCCTGGTGTCTCGACATATGAACTTGATATGATTATCAGGCGATACATCGAAACACACGGCGCAAAGGCAAGTTTCTACAAATACGAGGGCTTCCCGGGCTATTCCTGCATCTCCGTTGGGAGTAAGGTTATCCACGGTATACCCTCGAAAAAAGAGCGGCTTCGCGACGGCGATATTGTTTCAATCGACGTCGGTGCTTATAAAGACGGCTTCCACGGTGACACAGCATATACCTTCGCCTGCGGGAAAGTCGCTCCCGAAACTGCAAAGCTTCTCGAAGAGACGAACAAAGCCCTTTACCTTGCCATCGAAGCCGCCCGTATCGGCAACCGCCTCGGCGATATCGGCTCGGCAGTCGAAAACCACTGCAAACGCTGCGGATTTTCGGTTGTCCGCGATTATGTCGGGCATGGGGTCGGGCGTGACCTTCACGAATCCCCCGAAATCCCGAATTTCGGCAACCCCGGACGCGGGCTTCGTATTACCAAGGGAATGACCCTCGCTCTCGAGCCGATGGTTAACCTCAAGGGCGAAGAAATCCGCACCCTCCACGACAACTGGACCGTCGTTACCGCTTCCGGTTCCCCTTCCGCACACTTTGAACACACGGTTGTTATTACAGAGGACGGGGCAGAGATTTTAACGCTCCCGACGGTGTAGATTATGGAAGATGGGACGATTGTTATATCCCTTGCGGGGCGGGATAAGGGCAAGAAAATGGCGGTGGTCGGCGGCGGCGACGGGTTTGTGCTTGTTGCTGACGGGAAAGAGCGGCGGCTTTATACTCCAAAGCGCAAGAACCTTAAACACGTTAAAGCAACGCATGAAAGAATCGACATCATGGGCTTGACAGACAAAGCTTTAAGAAGACTTTTCACAAGCGAGGAAAAAAATGGCTAAAGATGATGTTATTGAAGTACAGGGCATAATAACCGACTGTCTCCCGAACACGCTGTTTAAGATTAAACTCGATAACGGTCACGAAATCATGGGACACCTGTCAGGCAAACTCCGCCAGCACTTCATAAGAATAGTCGAAGGCGACAGAGTTACTTGTGAAATGTCGCCCTACGATCTATCAAAAGGACGCATTACATGGCGTTCCAAGTGAGTACCCTATATAGGAGGTTTTAGCACAATGAAAGTACGTCCTTCAGTTAAGAAGATGTGTGACAAATGCAAAGTCATAAAACGTCACGGCAAAATCATGGTTATCTGCGAAAACCCGAAACACAAACAAAGACAAGGCTAATACTATTTAGTCGGAGGTGAATATTAAAAATGGCAAGAATCGCCGGTGTTGACCTTCCCAAGGCAAAGCGCATTGAGTACGGTCTAACTTATATCTATGGCATAGGCGTGAGTTCGTCACGGAAGATTTTAGCGGCTGCGGGAGTTTCGCCCGATACCCGCGTTAAGGACCTTTCCGAAGATGAAGTCGGCAAAATCAGAGCAGAGATTGACAAGGATTATACCGTTGAGGGCGACCTTAAACGTGAAGTCCAGCTCAATATCAAGAGGCTTGTTGAGATAGGCTGTTATCGCGGAATCCGCCACAGAAGGGGTCTCCCCGTTCGCGGACAACGCACAAAAACAAATGCACGTACCCGTAAAGGTCCGGCTAAGACTATCGCTAACAAGAAGAAGTAAAGGAGTGAGTACACTAATTGGCACAGGTAAAAGCAGGTGCGAAACGTGCAGTATCGCGCAAACGCCGCGAAAAAAAGCACATCGAACAGGGACACGTTCACATTCAATCCACCTTCAATAACACTATCGTTACCATAACCGACGTCCGCGGGAACGCTATTTCTTGGGCTTCCGCCGGAGGAATGGGCTTTAGAGGCTCGCGTAAATCGACTCCGTTCGCGGCACAATCGGCAGCAGAAACCGCCGCTAAGGGTGCTATCGAACACGGGCTTAAATCGGTTGAAGTTTTCGTAAAAGGTCCCGGCGCGGGGCGTGAAGCGGCAATAAGAGCTTTACAGACGGTTGGGCTTGAGGTTCGCCTTATCAAAGACGTTACCCCGATTCCTCACAACGGTTGCCGTCCCCCGAAACGTCGTCGTGTGTAGTCATAATATTCCAAAAACGTCCCGATAATATTAAGCTCCCCGCCGCATCGTTCGTGCGAAGCGTTTAGGTTTTATATTTTCGGTGAATAATAAAATTGAGGTGTTTAGTTTGGCAGTAAATAAAGACCCTGTTATAAAAAGGTGCCGGAAGCTCGGTATCTCCCCCGCCGTTATGGGCGTATACTATAAATCCTCTCGTTTTGCAAAAGACAAGAGCGGTATGCACAAGAAGGTTTCCGAATACGGTCTCCAGCTTACCGAAAAGCAGAAACTTAAATTTATCTACGGCATGATGGAAACCCCTTTCCGTCACTACTTTGAAATTGCCGCGAAGATGGAAGGCAAGGCGGGCGACAACCTTATTACCCTCCTTGAAAGCCGTCTTGACAACATCGCTTATCGCATGGGGCTTGCCTCAACGCGCCGCGAAGCAAGACAACTCGTCGGGCATGGTCACTTCTCCGTTAACGGGATAAAGGTTGATATACCCTCTTATCGCGTTAAGGCGGGCGACGTCGTTACACTTCGTGAAAAATCCCGCAAATCCCCTAAGTTCAAGGAAATTATCGAAACGGGCAGAAAGGGCGTTACTCCGGGCTTCCTCGAAGTATCCGACGACCTTTACACCGCGAAGATTGTTCGCGCTCCCGCTGTATCGGACCTCGACTTTGAAGTTTCTACCCAACTTATCGTTGAGCTTTATTCCAAGAACTAATTAATCGCTTTTTTCAGATAATAAGGGGGTAAAGACACCATGCTTGAAAAAATTGAAAAACCCGAAATAGAATGTGTTGACCTTAAGCCTAACGGCACATACGGTAAATTTATCGTTGCGCCGCTCGAACGCGGGTACGGACACACTCTCGGAAACAGCCTTCGCCGCGTTTTGCTCTCAAGTCTGCCCGGTGTTGCCGTTACAAGCGTTAAGATTGACGGGGTTCATCACGAACTTTCGACAATCCCCGGCGTGAAGGAAGACGTCACCGAAATAGTATTAAACCTCAAGGGGCTTGTCTGCAAGATGTACACTGACGGTCCGAAGACGCTTCATATTGAGGCGGAGGACGAGCAGGAAGTTATTGCGGCGTCGATTAAGCCTGATGCGGACGTTGATATCTTAGTGCCGGATATGCATATCGCGACACTCGACCACGGCGCGAAGCTTAACATGGACATAACTATCGACAGAGGGCGGGGATATGTCCCTGCTGAGAAAAACAAGACGCTTTTTAACTTCGGGATTGACGTTATCGCTGTCGATTCTATCTACACGCCTGTACTGAAAGTACATTATACAGTCGAGGACACCCGCCTCGGACAGACCACGGACTTTGATATGTTAACCCTCGAAGTCTGGACGAATGGGGTTATCTCGGCAAAGGATGCAGTCTCAACTTCAGCCAACCTCCTCAATGAACACCTCAGGCTCTTCACAGAGCTTTCCGACGAATCGGTTATGCCCGAACTCATGGCAGAGAAAGACGAGAAGGGCAAAGAGAAAATACTCGAGATGACCATTGAAGAGCTTGACCTTTCAGTGCGGTCTTTTAACTGCTTAAAGCGTGCCGGAATCAACACAGTAGACGACCTTATCGGCAAATCCGAAACCGAAATGATGAAGGTTAGAAACCTCGGTAAGAAGTCGTTTGACGAGGTTAAAGAGAAACTCCTGTCATTGGGGTTCGCGCTTAACACAGAGGAAGAATAAACTAAATACTACCCGAAGGGGGATGAAAATTTTGGCTGGCTCAAGGAAATTAGGGAGAGCTACCGATGCGAGAAAAGCTATGCTTCGCGCAATGGTAACCTACCTTTTAGAATACGGCAAGATTGAAACAACCGTTACTCGCGCCAAGGAAGTACGTTCCATGACCGAGATTATGATAACTAAGGCGAAGGCAGGCGACCTTCACGCAAGACGTCAAGTCCTCGCGTACGTTACAAAAGAAGATGTCGTTAAAAAGCTTTTTGAGGAAATCGCTCCCTCATATAAAGAGCGAAACGGCGGTTACACACGGATTTATAAGATAGGTCCGAGACGCGGCGACGCTGCGGAGATGGCTATTATTGAATTAGTGAAGTAATAGAAAATATAACCATATACACGGTGTTTCTGTATCGGGAACATCGTGTATATGTATTATCTGTTGATAAATAATTATGAAATTAAGTTCATTTATTAAACATTGTGTAAATTTTAAAGTTTGTATAACAATTTACTTGTATTTGTTCATATAATATGTTATAATTGATTAAACTAATAAAATAAATTAAATGTTTTTTTTGTGTTGCCAAAATTGTAATTTTATAGTTCAAGGATTTGTAATGACGAAAAGAGGAAAAACGTGTTAATCGAAAAGAAAAATTGCTTAAACGAGGAAGCTCGTAATTACAACCACAAACCTGTTGAAGTTACAACCGGTTTTAGTGAGCTTACTTTTATATATCCTGATGATGAAGAAATTATTCCTGACGAGGAAAGATTTATATTTCCCATAGACAAGGTCTTCTCAAGCGGTTATCCTATTTAAAAAATCATACACCCAAACAACGGTTGAAGAACAATGTTAGTCAACCGTTGTTTGTATTACTATATTAAGGACAGTATCAAATGCCGAATGATCCGATTGGATATAAATTGACCTTCTGTAAAAAGCTCTCAGCGCTTGATAACCCTGTACCCGGTGTGGCATTTGAATATCTAACATTGGCGCACTTCGATGGGATTTTTATAAATGAAATAAAGTGCGTTAGTGATTATAAAAAGACGTGTTCGGACATCCTACAAGATGGAATAAAGTGGGGCGACCTAACAGCCGACAAACAGAATAAGTTAAATTTTCTTGCGCATTGCGAAAAACAGGTCGTAAATATCATAACAGAAAACGTCAATAATGATGTGTTAAGTAATCACGATATGCCGATTATGGTGGTCACACTTTTAAATTTCAGTGATGAAAACAATTGCAGAAGCCAAAAAATAAATAGTATAAAGAATGCTCTCCAGAATTATATCGGAAATTTAAGTGTCGATTTTGGGGTTTATATGCCGCTGTCTATAGAGGATTTAGCAATTGTTTTTAAATCCTATACTCTTGAAAGTATTTTAAAGCTTATTACTAATCTAAGAAATCACAAATGTTTTGCTGACGTTATGAATATGTATTCCGTAATTTCTTTAGACACAAATTCTGATAAACCCGCTCAGATCGAGGAAATTAACACTTATATAAAGATTCAGGCGGTTCCCCCGACAAGTTTTCGCGAAATAGCAGATAATTTACCTTCGGTTACGCCGATTGGTGAAGAACGTAATTATAATGACACTAAAGTTGCGGTCGGAAAATATGATATGTATCATAGAATATCCATAAAAAACACAATGAACTATTATTTTAATTTATACAGAAATATTCTTGATACAAATTCATGCATTTCAAAAAAGTTAGGCGTGTTATCCACAGAAACTATAGTAATTAAACCGCTTAACGAGAGCGGTGAAAAAAATCATTTTACCAACCAATTTGCATTTAGCGGAAATATCAATAAACAAAAAAGTTGGAATGAATGGTATAGACGATTCGAAGAATGTTGGAATAAAGAGTGGGACAAAGGTAATAAAAGTGAAACTAAGAAAAAATATAAAGAATGGTTCCCTACTCTTTATAAATTTTCTGGTATGCTTAGTGGTCGTGCTCATCGTATATCACACGCTGTTTCTTCTTATAAGTATTTCGAACCATTTTGGGAATTTATTTCTGAAATAACGAAATTTATTCCGGAATTTATAAAGAGTGAATCAAAAAGAGAAAACTATAATCGCAGCGTTCTAACTGTAAGTGATGAAATCAGATCATTGATTACCGGAATTGACGATGTCTTTTCGACGTCTTTCCATGATTTTGAGCAATCGCAAAAAGATGGGTTATGCGTTCACTCTGCCGGAAAGCTTATGGTTGCATATCGGAATTTTGCTGAATTTTTAGGTAATCAATTATTATCTGTTATAGGTCACGACGGTAGACACATTTATTTTTCAATTGTTTCAGCAATAACAGAGACCACAAAAATAAACAGATATGACATTAAAGAGAATAAAACGAATAATACATTCTTAACAATACATATGCCGTTTTCAAATATTTACGATTTTCGTGCGGCGATTTTTAAGATTTGCCATGAAATTGGGCATTTAATATACGTCACTGATGCTGAAAAAAGCAGATTCAAGGATATATGTAATGAAGGATTAGAGATAGAGAGTATTAGA
Source organism: Ruminococcus sp. (assembly GCA_031262105.1). Classification (GTDB taxonomy): domain Bacteria; phylum Bacillota; class Clostridia; order Oscillospirales; family Ruminococcaceae; genus JAISGY01. The sequence continues at coordinate 11,327 of JAISIH010000083.1, forward strand.
TTCAGTAATCCCAAAATAGTACATCAACTTAATAAAATACTTGATGAATTTTACGAGGAATTCGCTGCTGATTACTATGCAATTAAAATATTAGGGCTTGATGTTCTTTATAGTGATCCAAAGCACGATAAAGATGCTGTTTTGAATCAAATTCAAGAAATATTCATGACTGAACTTAATGATAAACAACGAGCCGGCGTTAACCTTCGATTCCAAGGTATTCGTTTACTCTTACGCCTTCAACCAATGCTAATAAGGGACAAAAAACATGATTTAAACTTAGACAGTTTAATAGCTTGGGCGTATCAACCATCTGATGTAATACAAGAACTACTTAATTCCGTAGCCGAAAATGTTATCCCGGTAATTGGGCAGGTAGGTAGCGCCTCTGTTATTGTTAAAGAAGCAGTAAAATATGCAACTGACGTTAAAAATGTAGAAGAGTTTATTTACCTCAATACGAATATTAGTGAAAAGATTTTTTCTCCGGCAGCTCTTTACATTTTAAGGCAAAATGAAGATGTAAAATTAATAAATGACATATATACGATCTTAAATAAAAATAAAAAAGAAAATTCAGAATTTCCTTTTCAAAATCAAATTAACTTTTTCAAAAGCTATAGGGAGCATTTCTTTGATTATAGAAGCGGGAGCTCTTCATATCGAGATGATGTTGTTCCATTTCGAGATTTTTTGTTAGCCTTTACCGAGCGCAGAAAATACATAGAACTATGAAAAAAGAGGCATGGTTAGATATGCCTCTTTTGTTTTATTTTGTTGTTACCTTACTCGCGGTGTTCCACATGGAACATTAATGATGAAATAATCTTATCCCCGTAAACGCCATAGCCATGTTATATTTGTTACAGGTTTCGATAACGTTGTCGTCGCGGATTGAGCCGCCGGGTTCTGCAATGTATTTCACGCCGGAGCGATAGGCGCGTTCGATGTTGTCGCCGAAGGGGAAGAACGCGTCGGAGCCGAGGGCGACGTCTGTGTTTGTTTTAAGCCATGCTTTTTTTGCTTCGCGTGTGAATTCTGCCGGCTTTACCTTGAAGATGTTCTGCCAAACGCCGTCGGCGAGGACTTCGTCGGAGTCGTCGGAGATGTAGACGTCGATTGCGTTGTCGCGGTCGGGGCGGCGGATATTGTCCGCAAACTGCAGCCCGAGGACTTCGGGGGACTGCCGCAGATACCAGTTATCGGCTTTTTGCCCGGCGAGGCGGGTGCAGTGGATTCGAGACTGCTGACCGGCGCCGATTCCGATTGCCTGACCGTCTTTTACGTAGCAGACGGAGTTCGACTGCGTGTATTTTAGGGTTATCAGCGAGATTATAAGATCCTCTAATTTGTCGGCGGGGATATTCTTGTTTTCGGTTACGATATTTTGGAGCAAATCGGCGTTGATTTTAAGTTCGTTTCTGCCCTGTTCAAAGGTTACGCCGAAGACATCTTTTGTTTCAATCGGCGCGGGAACATAGCTTTCGTCGATTTTTACTATGCAATACGTGCCTTTGCGCTTGCTTTTTAGGATTTCGAGAGCCTTTTGGCTGTAGCCCGGGGCGATTATGCCATCCGAAACCTCGACCTGAATTAGCTTTGCTGTCGATTCGTCGCACTCGTCCGAGAGGGCGATAAAGTCGCCGTAAGATGACATTCTGTCCGCGCCTCTTGCCCTTGCATATGCGCAAGCTAAGGGGCTTAGTTCCCCGTCACCTGTGAAATAAATCTTACGGAGCGTGTCTGACAGGGGTCTGCCGACCGCTGCGCCGGCGGGGGAGACGTGCTTGAAGCTTGTCGCGGCGGGTAAGCCTGTCGCCGCCTTAAGTTCGCGGACAAGCTGCCAGCCATTGAACGCGTCGAGCAGATTTATATAGCCGGGCTTGCCGCAGAGTACCTCTATGGGGAGGGGGGCGGTGTTTGCGGGGGTTGCGTTCGCGTTTGCGGTTTTGACGTAGACTGACGCGGGTTTCTGATTAGGGTTACAGCCGTATTTTAGTTCCATTTTTGCACCTACACATTTTTATTTACGATCTTGTCTTGGTATGTTCCTGTCGCAATGTCAATATACCTTACAAAAAGGGAGATTTTATTCGCTTCGTTTAGGTTATCCCACAAGCCCTGTGTAAATTCGCCGATGTCGTCGGGGATAGAAATTGCCGTCGGTTCGCCGGAGAAAACCTCAGGCGGGTTTCCGTCGCACTTATATGTATGGATAAAATGCCCGGTTCCCGCTACTGCCGGCTTGTATGTAAATAAGAAGCGATTGCAGGATTCGGGGTTGCCGCTTGCAGATTTTAGGATTGAGAGGGCATAGTTAAAATTATTATTCGTTAGCCTTATAATCCCGGAAATTCGCGGGGTATAGATCGGGGGGTCGGGTTCAAATTCCCGGCATTGTAAGCTTTCTTCAAAGGTTTTTTGAGCGTCGAGCCCGTTATAGATTGTGTCGGTCTGGTCGCCGTTCGTGACTATGGTCTTGTTCCCCAAAACGCGAACGGCGTTATAGATTACAAGGCTCGGGTCGGACATCTTCGACGGGTCGAAAGCCTCTGTGCGTATGCCGTCGGCGGTTTTTACGAAGATTCTGTTGCGGCTGTTTTCACTCCTACCCATGATGAAATAGGCGGTTACAGCGTGCTTGCCGTCAGGGGTTGCTCCTATAATTATACCACGCCCGGGATAGCTATTATTTGCAAGTAATTCTTTTATATCCTTCATTTTTACCTTCTTTAATTTACCAAGCCGCTTGATTCTGGCAGAAGAGTTCCTTTGTTTCCTCATCGAACACACTCTTCATGCAAAGGCGGCATAGGCGGTTTTTATTATTAATGTTTGCCGCGTCGAAGTATTCGCAGGTTTCTGCTTTTTCGTTCGGGACGAGTTTATATTTGGGACCGTTGCAAAAAAGCCCGCCGCCCGTAACCGCGAGGTTTTCAAGCTCTTCGTCCGAAAGGGTTATGTATTTATCCGCCTGTTCGTCTGTAATTTCTATGCCGCGTTCACGCGCTTTCGCGATTAGTTCATCCTTTTTCATGACGATACCTCCATGTAAATTCTACCAAGCTTTTTTATTAGTACAGAAGAGTTCCCCTGTTTCCAGATCGCGCGAACTACTTTTGCAGGCGCGGCATACGCGGGTTTCATTAAAAATGCTTGCCGAGTCGAAGTATTCGCAGTTTTTTGCCCTTTCGTTCGTGACCGGCTTAGAAAAGGATTCGCCGCAAATGTCCGCGCCGCCGACGATGTTTTCGAGTTCTTCGTCCGAAATAGACGAGTGCTTTATAACTCTGCCGCCCGAAACGGCGAAGCCTTCAAGCTGTTCATCCGAAAGCACGGAAAATTTCTCCGCCTGTTCGTCTGTGAGAGTTATGCCGCGTTCCGCCGCTTTTTTTATAAGTTCTTCCTTTTTCATGATGCCGCCTTTCAAAAAGTTTTAGTCCGGGTAAGCTTCCTTGCTCTGACAGTAGCAGTATGAGTATTCAAGCCCGCGAACGGTGCGTTCTTTGGTATAGCAGTGCAGACAATAATTGCATTTGACCGGGTCGCTGTCGGTCGAGTCCGCTCTCCTTACGAAGTATGCGCAGGTTTTTGCTTCATTTGGGGCAACTCTTTTTCCGTCCTCGCCGCAGCCGCCCGCTACCGCGAGGTTTTCAAGCTCATCGTCCGAAAGGGTTATGTATTTATCCGCCTGTGTCTCGTCAATCGCTATGCCGCGATCACGCGCCTTTTTAATAAGGTCGTCTTTTTTCATGATAAAAACCTCCTGTGCTTACATATAATTAGAATATACGCCTATTTTGCAGTAACAATAGCTCATAGGATATGCGTAAACCCTTTCACTATGTTTGCACGAAAGACAGGTACCATCGTTCTCGTCGTCTTTTTTGCTGTAACTGGAACAGCGTTTTCCCTTGTTTACATCCTCAACTCTTACGCTGCCTTTCGACGGTTGGCATCGATCTATGCCGCCCGCAACCGCTAAGTTTTCAAGTTCTTCGTCGGAAAGGGTTATGTATTTGTCCGCCTGTGTCTCGTCGATTTCTATGCCGCGTTCACGCGCCATTTTGATAAGGTCTTCTTTTTTCATCTGTTTGTCCTCCTTCTTATTGCCACGCTTCCGCGCAGAGGCAGTAATTTTGTACTATGGGGATATCAAGACTCGGCATCAGGGTTATTGTATCAAAGTGAGTGCAATAGGTGCATTTTAGCCCTTCATTCGACGGCTTCGCGCTGACAAATTTAGTACAGGTTTGCGCGTAGTTAATATTGTCGAGTTTGTGTCTGTATTTTTCGTTGCAACCCCCCGCGACCGCAAGGTTTTCAAGCTCGTCATCCGAGAGGGCTATGTATTTATCCGCCTGTGTTTCGTCGATCGCTATGCCGCGTTCATGTGCCTTCTTGATAAGGTCTTCTTTTTTCATGAAAAATCCTCCTTTATTAATAGCTTAAAAAGTTCTTAACTGCGGGTCATGCTCCCAGCCTTTTTCTGCGCAGGTATGCACCCCGGACACATCTTTAATGTTCGGGCAATTTGTGCAGGTTGAAGTCTTCCAAAACTTCGCTTCGGTTATGCCTTGCGAACACTTTTCAAGGCAATAATCAGGACCTCCGCCGGCGATGTTTTCAAGCTCTTCGTCCGAGAGGTTTAGGTATTTCTCTGCCTCTGTCTCAGTCAGGGTTATTCCGCGAGCGGCGGCTTTTTTTATCAGGTCTTCTTTCGTCATGATTTCCCTCCGCGCTTATACATTTTTTGTACAATGATAGGTAGTGGCTTTGCCGAAACAACCTGCGGCTTCTACGTAAATGTAGGTGCAGTTATCGCACAGACGTTCGCTGGTCCCCGGCTTCGGCTCGAAGTATTTGCAGTTCTCCGCGATGTCGAATTTAACTACAACCCTGTTTGCCCCCGCAGATATGTTTTCAAGTTCTTCATCGGAAAGGTTAATGTTTTCTTTTTTCATAGTCAAAACCTCACTAATTCCAAGCTTCTTCAAGGGTACACCAAAGGCTTGAGAGTGTTTCGGAGTCTATCCTTGCGTGGGAGCAATTGCCGCAAATTTGGACAGATCTCTTCGGATCGAAGACACTGTAGTAACGGCAAGTAAGTGCCTTGTTCCCGTCCGTTATTTCTTTTTTGAAACCGCAGAAGCCTCCGCCCGCTATGTCGAGGTTTTCGAGTTCCTCATCGGAGAGGTTAACGTACTTCTCCGCCTGTTCCTCGGTTAAGGCTACGCCCTGTTCTGCGGCTTTTTTTATAAGGTCGGACTTTTTCATAGCAAACCTCCTTTTAGTTAACCGGTGCTGTCCGGGTTATGCCCTGTAAGTTTTTATGACTGTCATCATCTGATCGCAATGCACAACGGTTGATATCGGTCTGCCGAGGCTATCGCAGGCACCATAATAGGGAACCTTTATCATCTTTTCCCCGCAGATTTCGCAAATAATATCCATATAAGGTTCAGTGCAAATATCATCCACAAGTCCGCCGCCGCCCACAATGTTCTCAAGCTCTTCTTCCGAAAGGTTTATGTACTTCTCCGCCTGTTCGTCGGTGAGGGTAATTCCGCGCTCACGCGCCTTTTTTATAAGGTCTTCTTTTTTCATGGTTTACCCTCCTGTTAATTCCACGCTTCTGCGCAGGTGCAATAAAGGCTGCTCGAGGTTCGTTTTACCTTTTTACAGCGGTCGCACTGCTTATAATTTCTTTCTATGTCGGTTTCGTAGTAACTGCATTTTTCCGCTTCATAGCCCATGACATACTTATTAAATTTAACCGCCCCGCCCGAAACGGTTAAGTTTTCAAGCTCCTCTTCCGATACAGCCGGTTTTTGTGCTTCTTTTTCCATAAGTTTACCTCCGATAAAATATTACACATTCCGTGCGAATAAAACCATTCTGTTAACTTCGGTATTTGAGCAGAAAATCTGCCCGGTTTCATAATTACCGTAGTAGTCGCACGACCAGCAGTTTTGCTTCACGCCCGGCGTCGGATTTGCCCCGTGCCACTTGCCGCATATCATTCCGGCAGTATCGGCGTTGTTTATCAAGACAAACGAATCGTCGTACACCATCTCTCCGAATGCAGGAGAGCTCCCTGCGCCGCCGGCAACTGCGTCAAGCTCTTCTTCCGATACAGCCGGCTTTTGCACTTCTTTTTCCATGGTTTTACCCTCCCGTATTTCTATAACTTCGCACAAAGTTTTTCTACCGCTTCCGGCAGGATGACCCATTCTGCCTCTTCCATGACGCGTCTCTGTAACGTCTCGGGGGTGTCATTGTCCCTTACCTCGACCGCCTTTTGTGCCAGAATCGGTCCGCCGTCACATTCGGGCGTTACAATATGCACTGTCGCGCCGGTTATCTTTACGCCGCGTTTTAAGGCTTCTTCATGCACCTTTAAGCCGTAATATCCGACGCCGCAAAAACTCGGGATTAACGCCGGGTGGACATTAACTATCCGCCCCTTGAAAACCGCGCAAAAGCTGTCGTCGAGGACTGTCATAAACCCCGCGAGGACTATTACGTCGATATCCTGCTCCAAAAAAAGCTGTATAAGTTCTTCGGAATAACTTTTGCTGTCGGGGAAATTCTTGCGCGGGAGGGTTAACGTCTTAATCCCGGCGTTCTCGGCGCGGGTTAAGGCAAAAGCCCCCTCCTTGCTCGAAACAACAAGAACAATCTCGCCGCTTTTTAGCTTATAGTCAATGAGTGCCTGTAAATTCGTTCCCCCGCCCGAGACCAAGACCGCTATTCTTTTCATAATCCTAAAGCCCGTTCACAACGATTTTTTCATCGCCGGTCGAGATTTCGCCCAAGACATAGCTTTCCTCGCCCGCCGCATTAAGGGTTGCAATAGCCCGCTCTGCATCTTCCGGCGCGGTAACAATTACCATTCCCACGCCCATATTGAACGTGTTATACATATCGCGGATGGGTATCTTGCCCGTTTCCATAATCAGGTCGAAAATCGGGAGCGTTTTAACGTTCGCAATATCAATATTCGCGCAAAGCCCGTCTTTTATCGCACGGGGAATGTTCTCGAAAAAGCCGCCGCCGGTTATATTGGCGATGCCTTTAACGTTAACCTTCGAGATAAGCTCTAAAATCGGTTTAACGTAAATTTTCGTCGGGACCAAAAGCGCGTCGCCCAAGTTCTGCCCGATTTCGGAATAGTGGCGCGAGATGTTCTGGTGGTTAAGCGCGAAGACCTTCCGTACCAGCGAAAAGCCGTTTGAATGAAGCCCGGAAGACCGCACGGCAATTAAAACGTCGCCGGCTTTTTGCCCCTCGGTCGAGATTATCTTTTTCTTATCGACAATCCCGACAGCGAAACCGGCGATGTCGTATTCGTCCTCGGGATAAAAATCCGGCATCTCCGCCGTCTCCCCTCCGACGAGGGCGCATCCCGCCTGAACACAGCCGTCCGCAACGCCCTTCACAATCTGTTCAATCCGCAGCGGAATATTCTTCCCGCAGGCGATATAATCGAGGAAGAAAAGCGGTTTCGCTCCCGCGCAGATTATGTCATTAACACACATGGCAACCGCGTCAATCCCGATTGTGTTATGGCGGTCGGTTAAGAACGCCGCCTTGAGTTTTGTCCCCACGCCGTCGGTCCCCGAAACGAGGACAGGTTCTTCCATCCCGGCGAAATCCGGCGCGAAAAGCCCGCCGAAGCCGCCGATGTCCGTCAAAACCCCGGGAACGCGCGTTCTTGCGACGTGTTTTTTTATAAGTTCGGTCGATTCATACCCGGCGGTAATGTCCACGCCGGCTTCTTTATAACTATCTGAAAAGCTGTACATTAAAATTATTTCCTTTATATGGTATTTTTGTTACGAAACTTTGTTAAATATATTATACGATATTAAATTTCATTTGTCAAGGGGTTTTATGAAGTTTGAAGAAATCTTCTGCTTAAAAATTTTTTATTCGACAAAATTCGCCATATTTCCCCTTGACGGTAAGTTTTTTGGGGCGTATAATTATTTCAGCGAGACTAAATTAAACAATTTCGGAGGTAAAAATCATGGGAACTACTATGCTTGCGGGCGGTTACAAAGTTGACATTGCTGTCGGAGCATTACCGCAGAAGGTTGCGACATACGGAATGGAAGTCTTAAACGATCTCGTCGGCGCGAAATATGAGCCGGTTGCTTATCTCGGGAGTCAGGTTGTTAACGGCATTAACCATGCGATCCTTACCGTTCAGACGCTTGTGACCGCCTCACCTGTGAAATCGCTTCGCGTTGTTGTGCTTAACGAAAAGCCCTCTTCCGAAACAAAATCCGATTTCACAATCGTAACCATCGGCTCGCCGCTCCTTACATACGCTTCTCCCGGCATGACCGGCGGATATGCAGAGCCGGAAGATTTCGCGAAAACCGCCCCCGAAGCGGCTGCTCTTTGGAGCAAGTGCCGTCAGCCGATCGGCAAAACCTACGACACCAAGTGCGTTTTAGGCACACAGGTTGTTGCCGGGACAAATTATGCTATCCTCGCCGAATCCAAGGTTGTTGCGCCCGGCGCGGTTGCCGAAGCTTCAATCCTCTACCTTTGGTCTAAACTCGACGGGACTGTTGAACTTAATGATATTGCGGACATTGATTTTTAGGCATTTGCTTTTGCACGGGGGGAGTTAAGCTCCCCCTTTTTTTGCTTGTTTTTAATAATACTTATTTTTCGTTTTTTGCAAAGGCTGATTTTTTCTTAATACTATTTTTTCGTTTTTTGCAAAATGGTTTTGTTTTTTTGCTTGTTTTTTAATAATACTTATTTTTCGTTTTTTGCAAAGGGGAAGGAAGGGGGGCGGGGGGCAACCTGAGTACAATCTTGTCTCCACGAGTGAACATCTCCACTGTCCTCTTGTTTCCCCCCGCCCCCCTTCCCTCCCCTCTGCACTCCCCTCCTAACCCCTCACCCCCCTTCCATGGGCTTGGAAAAATGAATTTTGTTAATCACAAAAACGCCTTATCACTTACGGATAAGGCGTTTACTTCAAAATCGGTAACAATGACTGACATAAAAAGTCTCTGAAGGGGGGTCTGGGGGGAAACTCTCCTCAGAGAGTTTCCCCCCAGCGTCCTTACAGTGTCTCCGCTACTGCCGCTGCAATCTTAGTGCGGTCTACTACGCCCCAGAATGCGGGTTTTGCTATGAGGTCGCGGTCGAAGAGGAGGGGGTGGTTGGTTCTGCCGGTTACGGGGTAGTCGTTTAGCCATGTCATGCCGTCGTTGAAGCCCCACATTATTACTGCTTCGAGGTTGCCTTTTGCGGCTTCTTCGCGGAACATATCGAAGAGGTCGGCGTAACGTTCGGCGAGCATTGTTTCATTCTCTGCGTTCATGTCGATGGTTTTGCTCTGGTCGTTCCATGAGTACATTGAGACGTCGAGTTCGGTTACTTGAATTATGAGGTCGGGGTTAAGCTCTTTGAGGGTCGCGAGCTTTTCGATGGCTGCCTTGAAATTATTGACATCAGGCCAGCCGATTTGAATGTGGGCTTGGATGCCTACGCCGTCTATCGGAACGCCCTGTTCGAGCATTGATTTGACCGCTTCATAGAAGGAGTTTAACTTGTTCGGGTCTTGTTCTAAGCTGTAGTCGTTGATGATAAGCTTCGCGTCGGGGTCTGCGGCGCGGGCAATGTAGAATGCCTGCTCCATGAAGTCGTATTCGTCACCGTCGCCGTCAAGGTCGCCGACGATGCCGGGCCAGAACGAGCCCTCGCCCATCTCACGCATACCCCTGCCGGAGTCGGAAAATGCCTCGTTCACGACGTCGTAGTAAGCAATCTTGCCTTTATAACGCCCCATGACTGTGTTTATGTATTCGGTCATGCGGGCGATAAGCTCGTCGGAGGTTGCCCTGCCGTCTTCTCCGCTGCCCTCAAACCACCACTGCGGCGCTTGGGAATGCCAAACGAGGGTGTGTCCGCGAAGCTTTACTTCGGGATTCTCTTCGCCGAACTTTACGAATAAATCGGGGGCGGTGAAGTCGAAAACGCCCTTCGCGGGGTTAACGTACATGGGCTTCATCTCGTTTTCGGTCGTGAAGATGTTGTAGTGCTTCTTGATAATTTCGGCGGAGGCTGTTCCGTCTTCAAGCTGAACTGTGTTAACCGCTGTTCCTATGAGGAAATCGTCTGCAAACACGTCTTTGAGGTTCGGGAGTGCCTCTGCGTAGGCGGGGAGGCGATATTCTTTTCCGTCAAATTTACTTTCAAGGGTTGTAACTTCCGGGGTTTCGGCGGTTGCTTGTCCGGCTGTGGTTTGATCGACTGCCGGCGCTATTGTTGTGTTATCTCCTGCGGTTACTGTGCAGGCGGTGAGCAGCATTGTTAATGCAAGCGCGGCGACTGCGGGCTTAAAAAATTTCATTAAAATCCTCCATGGTGTAGATTACCTTTTATGATAACACAAAATAACGCCCTTTTCAAGCGTTATTTTGTGATATTTTTGTGTCTAAACTGTTCGGCAATCTCGCGAAATACCGGGGCGGCGGTCAGCGTGCCGGAGATTCCGTCTTCGACGACGACGGTTACGGCGTATTCGGGGTTTTCATAGGGGAAAAACCCTGTAAACCACACGTGGACAATCTCTTTTCCGTCCGCCCTGTAATGCCCTGTCTGGGCTGTCGAGGTCTTGCCGGCGGCGGTTACGTTTTCGGGGACGGCTGTTTTTACCGACGTTTTAATTGTGTCGAACATTGCGGCGCGAAGAAATTCTGCCGTTTCCTCCGACATAACGCGAACGGGCGGGACGGGGTTAACTTCCGCTAATTTCGCGTCGTTAATGTTATCCGCAACGCCCATCACAAGCCTCGGCGAGGGGAGAAGTCCGCCGCTCGCTATCGAGACGGTGAAGCGGCAAATCTGGAACGGCGAGGCAGTCAGCTTCCCCTGCCCGAACGAGAGATTCGCACGTTCTGCCGGGACTTGAAGCTCTGATATTGTCGGGAGGTTGCCGGAAGAGGTTACAATCCCCGGGGCTAACGTTGACGACGTTCCGAAGCCGTATGCGGATAAATTGCCCAAATATTTCGACAGGCTTATATCACTGCAAAGGCTGATAAAAAACGGGTTGCAGGAATATACAATTGCGTCGTGAATGTCGATTATGCCGTGCCCTGCCCAGCTGTGACAGTTAAACCGCACGCCCTTCACGTCGATATAGCCCTTGCAGTTGTAGGTGTAGTCGGGGGAGATGTTTTCGTGAAGTGCCTCTGCGGCGGCGGTCAGCTTAAAGACAGAGCCTACAGCGAACGGCGCGAACGCCCTGTTATAAAGCGGCGAGTCGGGTGCGTTAACGTAATCGGCAATGTTTGTCGGGTCAAAATCCGGGAAACTTTCGGACGCGATAATGTCGCCGCTCATGTTCATAATCACGACTGCGCCTTTCGTCAAGCCCTCCCTTGCCGCCGCCTCACGCACGAGCCGCCCGACGTCTTTGTCGAGCGTTAAAACAACCCCGCCCGAAACAGGCTCATTCGGGGTTATCTGATAATCCAAACCGTCAAGGACAGCCCCCTTAGCGTTCGCCGGGAAGGTTATCTTCCCCTCTTGGCGCAGACTTTCAAGGTAATTTTTATACGCCCGCTCAATCCCGGTTGCAGTTTCGCCGGAATTGTAGCCTAAAATATGAACGGCGTTTGCTTCATTATAGCGGCGGGTAGTTTCAAAAAGATAGTCTTCCGCCGTAACCTCGGTTAAGACGGGCTTTCCGCCCTCGGTTTTTACAGCAAGATAAACGCGGTCGGTGTTTGTGAAGCTCTTTTTATTGCGGTCATAAATATTGCCGTAACCGCCGTCAACCGTTATAGAGACAGAGCCGCCGCCCGCGTCTGCCAAGATTATATTGCCTTGCAAAGAGGCGATGCGGTAAATCAGCCCGCCGGAAATTAAAACGGATAAAATGCCGATTATATACAGTCTTTTCATGCATATAATATTGACATTTTATCCATTATTTATACTAAATAATGCGTTCAAAACCGCCCATACTATTAGAAAAACAAAACGGGGGTTAAAAACATATGAAAATAACAGCGGAATTCGACAGCGTAGACACTGCGGACATTGTCGCGGCATCGCTACGGCACCAAATCGCAGGAATGGCAGATATAAAAGTTTTCTCGCCGGAACTTACCGACCATGGAACGGAACGTGTTTTCCAAGGCTTCGCGCCGGCGTATTCAAACACAGTCGGCGGAGCTTCTTTCGGTATGTCGGTCGGGAATTCTTCCGACAGCCGTTTCGGGACTGCCCCGGACAGCTACTCTAAGGCGGTAAGGGTTCAGCTTATCTGCCGCAAGGACGATGCACAGCTTGCGAAGCGGATTATGATTGGTTACGGCGGCAGAGACTTAAGAGGGTCGTGAGGGCTGGGGGGTATATTTATACCCCCTTAGGTGTGGTTTGGTGTGCGGGCTACTTTGTTGATGCATTTTATTACTATAATGTCGAGGCCTGTTGCGTGGGATTGGTTCATTGTGTCGGTTCTGCCGAAGAGTTCGCCTTTGTGGGAGGTTACGTATTTTGTGGGGACGGAGTTCAGGGCAAGCGCCATCATGTCGTCCTTGCAGATTTCACATTTACAGCAATCAAAATTGTCAAGAAGATGGTCGAGACGTTCTCTAACAATACTCTCCATAATGTTTACCATAAAAAAGTCCTCTTTTCAGTTAATTAGCTAAAGTTATTCATAACAAGCCCGGTAATGAGTTTCGGGTAGAAATAGGTTGACTTTTGCGGCATCTTTTCATTCGCCGCCGCAACGTCGCTGATTTCCTTAACCTTTGTCGGGTTTAGGATAAATGCGCAGTTCGCTTCATTATTGTCAACCGCCTCAAGGGCTTCGATAACGTCCCTTGTGTAGGTGAGGTTTTTCTGATTCGCCATGTTTTCCTTATCAATCCCCAAAATCCCCTCTAAAACGAGCGTGTGGAGGACGGAAACGTCAAGCCCGGTATACGCGTCGGACATCTCGGGCAGCACTTTTTTTACGGCGGCTTTATCTTTTAGGCGGAAAATCTTGCAGTTCCCGCCGCCTGTGTACATAGCGAAAGTCTCTTCGCCCCTGTCGTAATCCATATGGAGGGCGGCGGTCATAGCATCTTGGTTAGCCGCATCCGTTATCTCGAAAAGGTTTTCGGAAGCTTTTATAACCTTGTCCGCATCGAAATTTTCAAGACCGCGAACAATCCTGTGTGTCGGGAAGATAACGAGACCGTCATTCTCGATATTGACGAGGAACATCTCGATATAACCCGAATTTTCGGTTGCCTTGCCGTCCGCTAATAATTTCTTTTGGAAATTTAAGGCGGTTTCGTAACGGTGGTGTCCGTCCGCGATATAGAGCTTCTTTTCGTTGAACATTGTTGTTAACTTTTCGATAATATCGGTGTCGGTTACTGCTGTGATACGGTGGATTGTGCCGTCCGGGTCGGTTATTACTGCATCGGGGTTGTTGCCTAAAACGTTTATTATGCCGCTTACTCCGCCGTCTTCGTCAAAATAGAGCGAATAAATCTGTGAGAAGTTGCACATCGTTTCAGTCATGAGGTTGAAGCGGTCGGTTTTCGCCTTCGAGAGGGTTTCTTCATGCGGAAGCACAACGCCGTCCGCGAATTCGCGAAGCTCGACAAGGCTTATGAAGCCTTTGAGGCTGTTTCTCCTGCCGTTCGCGGTGAATTCCATCTCGTATACATAAAACGCCGCCTGCTCGTCAAGGGTTAAAATCTGCTTGTCAAGCCATTCGCGCAAGGTCTCCCCCGCCGCTTTATAGCGGTTATCGCCGTCGTCAATGTTCGGAAGCTCGAGGCGGATAATGTTATAGGGGTTCTTTTTTATGTAATCTTCCCTTTGCGCCTTTGAAATAATGTCGTAGGGCGGGCAGACAAGCTCGTTAATGTCCCCCGCATTCTTCGTTACAAACCGCATACCGCGGAAAGGTTTCAGCTTCGCCATAGTCTTTATTCACTTTCTATTAATTTTAGAAATTCTTCCGGGGAAACTCCTTTAACTTCGGAGGCGGTGTAGTCTTTTAGGTTGCGGGTAACTATGAATTCGGCGTTTTCTTTCACCGCGCAAAGCATCTGCAAGCGATCCTCGAAATCTTTGTATTGCGGTTCATCTAAAGCACGTATTGTCATTCCGCTCTCAACCTCGCTGACACGGAACAGATAACAAAGCCCTAACAAAGTATTTCTGATATTTTTGGGATAATCTATTTTCTTTTTGTCTTTGCTTAAAAGATAAAACATATTCGCAACGCATTGTGTAGTAATAATTCCGATGAATCTGTGCCGGTGTTTATACTCAATTATCTTCGCGGCGTTCTCATAAAAAGGTTCGCGCCTTTGCGCATAATCCATCAAAACGTCGGTATCAATCAATACGACCATATTTTCCCTCTAAATATTCCTGTTTAGCTTTGTCAAAGTCAACGTCAGAAACATCAATGTTTTTTATAGACTCTGTCAGCATTTTATAACCGAGTTCAACACGATCCTGCTCTTCTTTGGAATAGAGGGGCTTATGGCGGGAGTCAAAACCTTTTCTTAAATCCCTGACGAAATTAAGTATTACAGCAAGCTTGTTTTGCGGTAAATCCGCCATCTCTGTTACAATTTGTTCTTGATATGACATAATTCCCCTCCTTACCTCTCCCCGAGAGGTTTATACTCTGTTCGCGGCTGTACGGCTTTGTATGCGGGGCGGATAATCTTTCCTTGGTTTGCAAGTTCTTCCATGCGGTGGGCTGACCAGCCGGCTATCCGCGATATTGCGAAAAGCGGGGTGTAGAGTTCTTGCGGGAGCCCTAACATACTGTACGCAAAACCGCTGTAAAAATCCACGTTCGCCGAGACGCCCTTATAAATCTTCCGATGTTCGGATATGGCAATCGGCGCAAGCCGCTCGATTAGCTGATACAGCGCATACTCTTCCGCAAGATCCTTCTCCTTCGCCAAAACCGCAACCGCCTTCTTAAGAAGGTTCGCACGAGGATCAGACAGGCTGTATACTGCGTGACCCATGCCGTAGATTAACCCCGAACGGTCGAAGCCGTCTTTGCCCAGCAGTCTTAGAAGGTAATTTTTTACGGCATCTTCGTCCCGCCAGTCGGTGAGGTTCGATTTCATATCCTCGAACATTTGTGTTACTTTTATATTCGCGCCGCCGTGCTTCGGTCCCTTAAGGCTCGCGAGGGCGGCGGAGATTGCCGCGTAGGTGTCGGTTCCCGACGAGGTTACAACGTGGGTTGTGAAGGTCGAGTTGTTGCCGCCGCCGTGTTCTGCATGAAGCACAAGCGCAAGGTCTAAGACCGCCGCTTCTGCCTCTGTAAAACAACAATCCGGGCGGAGCATATGCAGGATATTCTGCGCGATGGAATATTCAGGAAGCGGGTTATGTATAAAGAAGCTTCCGCCGTCGATATAATAATTCTTCGCCTGATAAGAATAAACCGAAATCAGCGGCATCAGCGCAATCAGCTCGAGAGACTGGCGGAGGACGTTCGGGAGGGATGTATCGTTCGGGAAGTCGTCGTAAGAAAATAGCGTTAAAACTCCCCTCGCAAGCGCGTTCATAAGGTCGTCGGAGGGCGATTTCATTATTACGTCGCGGACAAATGTCGGCGGCAGGGTTCTAAATGAGGAAAGCAGCCCCGAAAACTCGTCAAGCTCTGTATCGGTCGGGAGCTGCCCGAAAAGAAGCAGATAGCAGGTTTCTTCAAACCCGAAACGCTTATCCGCCAAAAACCCGGCGGTAATATCGTTTACGTCGATTCCGCGGTAAAAAAGCCGCCCTTCGGAGGGGATCATCTTTCCGTTTTCTTCAATATATGACTCAATTTCGGAGATCTCCGTAAGTCCGGCTAAAACGCCTTTGCCGTTAAGGTCGCGCAAACCCCGCTTTACGTCATATTTCGTATAAAGCTCCGGGTCGATATTTGAGTTCCCGACACAAAGCTCTGTATATTTCTGGATAAGCGGCGATACGTCCGAGAAGGTGAAGTTGAACATTACGTTGCCTCCTTTTTTGCAGGTTTATATAGCCATTTAACTTGAAAATCCTAAAGGATTTTCAAGCGAAAAACAAAGTTTTTCGCTTTTGCGGCACGCCGCAAAAGTTAACGCCTGAGTAGATTCGGCTCGCAAGGCGAGCTACCGCGCTTTGCGCGGTGACTTAAAAACACCCCGGTGTTTTTAAGTTAATCTACTATACCTATTCATTTTTATTATACACCATTTTTTACAGATTGTCAAGCCGCATTTTATAGATTTTTTTGTAAAAAAGGAAAGATACCGCATTTTTCGCGGTATCTTTCCTTAATAAACTTTGGAAGAAGTTACTTTGTCTTAGTTGTGGATATCATCATTGTGCCGGCTTTTTCCGACTCGAAGATGATGTTGCCGTTCTTGTAAAGACCTGCGGAACGGGTTATGCTTCCGTCTGCGCCTTTAACCATGATGTAGATTATCTTGCCGCCGTTAAAGTCTTCGCAATCCTCGAAGATTGCTTCATCGAGACCGAGAGCTTCGGCACTCATGATATATCTTACATCGGTTCCGAAATCCTTCTTTTGCTTTGTCTCGAAGGATGCAACGACGGTTGCGGGAGTGCCTGCTGTTGCCGCTTCGATAACTGCGGGGTCGGCGTCAACAACGCCTGTGTAGGTTGCGCCCATTTCGGAATTTAGGGGGATAACCATTCTGAGTACCAAATTGCCGTCGGCGTCTTCAAAATTCTGAGCAACAGTCACGGTCATTCCCTCGGGAACTGCCGCCACGAGCTTATCGATTGCGGTTGCTGAAAGCCCTGCAACCTCCTCGTCAACGTTTACTGTAACCTTTGTTTCGCCCTTCTCCGCCGCGATTTCAGCCGCCGCTTCTACAGCCGCCGCCGTCGCCGCGGAATTGAGAGAGCCGGACTGGTTAACCGCCGCGTCTACTGTGCCGTTATTGTTTAAGGTTGCGGATGCGTTGCCGGATTCAAAAGTTTCAGCTACGCCGCCGTTGTCGTTTGAACTGCCGGTTGAGCCGCTGCCGCTACTTGAACTGCCGGTTGAGCCTGTGCCGGTTGACGGTGCTGCGGGAACTACAGGAACAGGTGAGGGTGCGGGTGAGCCGCCCGAAGATGAGCCGCTTCCGCTTGAACTGCCGCCGCCCGAAGATGAGCCGCCGCCGGAAGTTGAAGTTGTAACAACGATGCTTATGCTTTGTGATGAAGCTTTATATAGATCGCTTCCTGCGAAGGAGAATTCAATTGTCTGATAGCCGGTTGCCGCTGTTCCGATTGTTGCTATGCCGTATTGATTTTGAACTGTGCCGTTTACGGTTGTGGTTATTGCGCCGGAAACTATATTGCCGTTTTCGTCATAGACTGTTGCGATGATCTCGTAGTTGCCGGTATTTACCAAGAGTGTGTTGCCGGAAGGCAAGCCGGTAACTGTGATTGTTGTTTTAAGCGGGGTAACTTCGGGGACTTCCGCTTCGGTAACTGTAACGGTTGCTGTGCCGGATTTGGTTGTGTCAACCGTTGATGTTGCCGTAACTGTGAGGGTTGAAGCTGTTTCGTCAGCGGCTACGATAAGCACGCCGGCAGAAGTTATCGAACTCTTTGTGCCGGAAACCGCCCATGTCACAGTCTGCGCGGGGCTGTTCGTGCCGGTAACTGCCGCTGTAAACGTCTGTGTGCCGCCCTTTTCTACAATTGCCGCCGCCGGGGTTACTGCTACGGAGGTTACTGTTGCGGCGGGGTCGGGATCGGGAACTACGGGGGCAGCCACTACTTTATAAACGGTTACGGTTAGGTATGTCGGATCAAATGCAAACGTGTCTTTTGCAAGATCAACCCTTACGGTCGCGCCGTTTGCTACTGTAATATTGCTGATTGCGAGGGTGTATGTTCCGCCGCCTTCATCTGTTAATGCGCCTTTTGTTGCGCCTGTGAGTGTTACATCTGCTTCTGCCAAGTTAATGTCGCTTGAAAGTTCAATAGTAAGTTCGGTAGTGGTTGTTGAGCCGCTTACGCCGTTTGCGGTTAAGCTTTCAAAGTCAACCGGTGTGCGGGTGTCTTTATAGACTGCAACATCCACGGGTTCATTACTTACATCGAAAACTCCGAAATCGGTTAACGTTAATGTTACATTGCCTTCGGCGGTTACGTTTGTAATTCCGATTGTGTATACCGTGCTTGACGTTGCGGTAAGAGTGCCTTCTGTAGCTCCTGTGCCTATAGCTATGTCATTAGCTGTAAGCCCTGTAACTGCTTCACCGAATGTAATCCGAATGCCTGTACTGTCAGCTGTTCCGGTTGCGCCGCCTACTTGTACGGCTTCAAAAGTTACCGGTGTAGCGTCAGCCTGTACAGTTACTTGTATTTTATAGATGAGTACCGATTCGTCTTCTGCGGTGACTTGTATCCAAACGTATTGTCCGTTCTCAATCGCTTGTGACGTCCAACTGCCATAAGATCCCGGGTCTGTGTTGCCCGTGGTATAAGCATATTTTACGTCAGCAAATTGACTTGTTTTTACTGCTAAAAATTCAGTCACAGTAGCATTTGCACTAAGTATTGAGACCGTTCCTGTTTCTGCCGCATCATATGTCTCAGCAGGGTCTCCGAGGGCAATTGCGGTGCCCGCGAGGGTTGCGGAAGTAATTGTCGCATCATCGTCGGCTTCTACCGTTACGGTTGCGGCAGTCGAGGTTTTATCTTCCGCGCCGTCTGAACTTACTACAACATAGTAGTAATGAGGTCCTACGGCGAGGTCTGTCGGGAGTGCGTAAGTAGCGGAGTTTGTGTCGTTAATAGTTGCACCGTCACCTGTATTTGTATCACTGTCGCTATACCATTGATAATTAGGAGTTGCGCCATTTGAAACTGTTGCAGTAACTGTGAGGTTTGCGGTTTCGCCATGTGTAACGGTTATTGTACTTGCCGGTTGACCGCTTATTGTGATTTCGGGTGCGGCACCAATCACCAGAGAAAATGTTCCTGTCGCCTCTGTTCCGTTAAGAGTCATAGTATGTGTAGTTGATCCTGCTGCTGCTGTAGCTCCGACAGTAAGCGTGAGTGTGCCGTCGCCTTGTCCGTCTATTGTTACAGCTGCCGCCGATACCTCGGACGGTAACGCGGGATCAAAGGTCGGGGTGTATTCTGATGCGGATATATTCGTTGTGTCCACAGCGTAAGTTAGTTCGCCGCCTATACCTGCGGTTGCTGTGCCGGTTTGTGTTGCGGCGATGGAGACTGTGGGTACCGCATTAACCGTCACGGTTACGGCACTTGAGGTCGCTGTTGCGCCTGATGTGCCTGAATCGCTTACTACAACATAGTAGTAATGATTACCTACGGCGAGGTCGTTGGGGAGTGAGTAAGTGGCAGTCGTTGCGCCGTCAATGGGTGTGCCGCCGGTTGCATCTGTATCTTCGTCGCTATACCATACATAACTAAGTTCTAAGTCATCCGGTGTAGGATCAACGGTAACTGTGAGGTCTGCTGTTCCGCCCGCTGTAATGGTTGCTCCTGACGGACCGGTTAAGGAGATACTGGCTTCAGAAATAACTACATCAAATGTCGCCGTTACTTCATTAATTGTAAGTGTAACATTTGTAGTTCCTGCGGCTGCTGTTGAGTTATCTACAGTAAGGGTAAGTTCGCCTGTAAATACGTCTGCATTATTTGCAATGGTTACTTTACTGTCGGTGTTTGCAATAGTTACGCCGTCCGGCAATGTTACAACCGTAACAACATATTCCGCGGCTTCCATATCCGTTGTGGTCACGGTATAGGTTAGAGTTCCGCCTATCCCTGCATATACTGTTTCAGTTTGTGCGGAGACACTTGCACTGCCTGCCGCCGCGAGTTTAAGTCCAAAATCTATACCCCCCGGCAAAGCGCCTGTGAAAAGGCTTAGGGCGAGGGAGAATGCGCAGAGAATTGCTAATAATCGTTTCCTTGAAAGTACCATTTTTAAGTCCTCCTATTATGTACTATAATTTATTTACTTTACTTTTAAAGTAAATTTATAGAATTGTTTAGAGTAAGTTTAACATATTAAAGCTATATTTGTCAATACTTGAATGAATGTTTTGGTAAATTTCAACAAGTGTTTTTTTTTTTTTTGTGCATTTTGCACAAATTCGAGGTTTAAATATATCATTATTCGACAAAATTCGCGCTATTTTTCGCTGTAATAAAAAAAGATACCACACTTTTCGCGCGGTATCTTTTTTGCTTTATACTAATATTACTTTGTCTTAGTTGTCGAAATCATCATTGTGCCGGCTTTTGTTGACTCGAAGATAATCTGTCCGTTTTTGTAAAGACCGGCAGAGCGGGTTATGCTTCCGTCTTTGCCCTTAACCAAAACGTAGATTATCTTGCCGCCATTAAAATCTTCGCAATCCGCAAAGAGGGAAGAATCGAGACCGAGAGCCTTGGCGTTCACGATATATCTTACGTCGGTTCCGAAATCCTTCTTCTGGTTCGTCTCAAAGGACGCAATTACATTCGCGGGGGTTCCTGCTGTCGCCGCTTCGATAACTTCGGGGTCGGCGCCCACAACGCCTGTGTATGTGTGCCCCATATCGGCTTTCAGGGGGATAACCATCCTTATAATCAGTTCGCCGTCGGTGTTTTCAAAATTCTGCGCGATTGTCGGGGTTATTCCTTCGGGAACTGCGTCCACAATCTTCTTAATTGCGCCTGCGGAAAGCCCCTTGACATCTTCGTCAACGTTAACTGTAACCTTCTCTTCGCCGTTTTCAGCCGCGACTTCCGCCGCCGCCTCTACAGCCGCAACCGTCGCCGCGCTGTTTAGCGAGCCGGAGGGGTTAACCGCCGCGTTAACTGTGCCGTCATTGTTTAAGGTCGCTTGGGCTTTGCCGGAGGAGAATGTTTCGGCTACGCCGCCGTTGTCGCCCCCACTGCCCGAGCCGGTCGAGCCGCTACCCGAGCCGCTACCGCTATTGCCGGTCGAGCCTGTGCCGCTACCTGTGCCGGTGTCGCCGGTTGCCGGAGGGGTTGTCGGAACGGGCGAGGGTGCGCCGCTTGAACTGCCGCCGCCCGAACTGCCGCCGCCCGAAGATGAGCCGCCGCTACCCGAGCCGCCGCCGCCCGAGCCGCTTCCGCCGCCGCCTGACGGGTCTGACGGGGTTGTAATCTCTTTGAATGTTGCCGTCGCTGTTATATTGCTTTGGGGTTTGAATGTTATCACTTTATCGGTTAGGGTTAACGCTGTCGGGAGGGTGTTTCCTGTTATAGTCCAGTTTGTAAACTCGTAGCCCTCTCTTGTTTCGGCTGTGATAGTTACAGTTTCGTCCGCTGTCGCCGTTATTACGTCGGAGGTTCCGCCGACAACCGTTATTGTATATATTACCGGGACTAACTTATAATTTGCCGCGAGTGAAACGTTTGTTCTGCCCATTGTAAAAGTTGTCGAAGTCGCTGTCGGGTCGGCTAAGGTTACGCCGCCGGTTAAAACTGTCCAGCCGTCGAAAACCATGCCTTCGGCGGGTTCGTTCGCGATAATCGTTACGGTTGTTCCTGCCGCCGCCGATGTCGGGGAAGCCGCGCCGTCGGTAATCGTTACGCTGTATGTCGTGGGGATAACTACAGGCGGAATTACAATAACGGGGGCGGGTTGCACGATAACGGTTACAACATTTGATATTTCATATGCATATTCACCGCCCTCGTTAAATACTATGAGTGCAGTGAAATAATACGTACCCGCTGTGAGGTCTGTCGGGATTGCGAGGGTTGCGGCGGTTGCACCGACGATCGTTTCGGAATTAACGCCGTCGGGAGACGTGTCCATTGCCCACATATACGTGAGTGTTCCTGCTGTTGAGAGCGTTGCTTCGACAGAGAGGCTTCCGGTTATACTGCCCTGCGTGACGGTTGTTGATGCTGCCGGTTGTGTTATAATTTCGATTACGGGGGTGTTGGGGTTTTTATAAACGACTGCGGTTTGGCTTGCCGGGCTGAATGTATAGCCTGCTTTCGCGAGGGTAACAGTTACCGTCTCGCCGTTTGCGACTGTAATGTTGTGGATTGGGACGGCGTATAAACCGTCGTTGTTATCGACATAACTTCCGCCTAAGTCTTTTGATGCGCCTGTTATTGTTATGTCGTCTGCCGTTAAATCAATATTTTTATCGAGTTGTATTCTGAGTGCGTCTGTATCCATCGTGCCGTCATAGCCGCTAATTTGCGAGAGAGACGTGAACTCAATCGCCGTGTCTTTATAAACCGCAACGGTCAAAGGCGAATTGTTTACATCATAGTTTCCGAAATCGGCTACAGTAACCGTTACATTGCCCTCGCTGACGCCGGTTACGCCGAGTGTCCATGTTGTGTCTTCAAGCGTGCCTTTTGTTGCAGAGCCTGTGCCGTTTGTTATGGTTATTTTATCTGAGGTAAGCCCGGTTACAGCGGGGTCGAATGTAAGGACAATTGCGGTCGTGTCGGCAGTTCCGGGATCGCCGCCGGATTGCGCGGCAGAAACTGTTGAGGAGCGAATATGCGAGAATGTCGGGGTAATTCTGATATAGCCGGAGGCGTTTGCATCAGCCGCTACAATTGTATATGTTGTTGTGCCTGTTACGTTCCCTGAGTTGCTCCCTGTTATCGTTGCCGGAGGAGAAGCCACTCCCGAAAAGGACAGCGAGTCTGCCGCGCCGGCTACGTCTGCGAGGGTATAAGATAATGTTATTTGGTCGCCGGCTTTGCCGAATTTGTTTCCAACGTTACGATTGTCTCCGGTTTCATTGCCGACCGGTGTGCCAAAGTCAACATGATAAACTGTGATTCTGGCGCTTTTTGCGCTTGCGGCGGAATTCCCCGAATATGAAACTGTAAGTGTTACTTCCTCACCATAGGGCCAATATGCCTCTGATTGAAGGTCGGAGCTTGAACCTATTACGCTTCCGCCTTTGCTCCATGTGTATGTAGCGGAGCCGAGGGGGTTATTGAGACCGCTGATATTTGGGGTAAGTGTGCCGCCGTTGGGATCAACGTTGATTGAAAGTGTGCCGGTGAGGGTGGGGAGGGCGGCTGTCGCATTAAATTCAACTACAATTCTAAGATGTTCGTCATCGGTCCTTGTTACGGTCGCTGTGCTAACCCCGGAAGTCGGCGCAAAGCCGGTTACTGTTGCCGGGAATTTATATGCGTTCAATGCGCCAAGCTCTATTGTTGCGGTGTATACTGTGCCGTACTCGAAGCCGGTGAACTCGTCGGGGGTGGGACTCCATGATATTGTTCCGCCATATCCTGTTCCATCTACGGTATCATCCGAGCTTCCTCCGCCAACAGGTGAATCTATTGAAATCGGCGCGGCGGTTATCGTATCTCTGTTATCAGTTATATTAATTATAGCCGTCGGAGCTTCGCCATTACTCATGTTGAAAGTGAATGTATTATCTCCTGTAGGAAGCGTACGTAAATAGGGATAAAGAAACGTAACTACATTATTTTGATTTGTGTAATTGCCGGACGCAACTGGTTGACCGCCGTATGTAATGCTTTCTAAAGTATTTTCATCCGGCGCGAGGGTTATGGCTACGCTATCACCGCTGCTTTTATTGAAGGTTGTTGAGGTGGGCGAAACCGTCGCCACCGCCGAAACTTTAAGTCCGAAATTTATATTAAAAAGGCATAGCGCGAGTATAAATGCGCTTAGAAATAGAATTACTTTGAATCGTTTTCTTGAAAGTAACATTGTTGGTCCTCCTGAAATTATGTTTGTATTTCTTTTGGTAATGGGTAGTATAATTCTAACACATTTGGGCTTTGTTTGTCAATGCAATGATAAATGTTTTGGTTATAGTCACAGGTTGAAGCCTATATATTGTACAGATTGCACAAATTCGAGATGTTAAAATATATCATTATTCGACAAAATTCGTGCTATTTCTAAGACGTCTTCGTAGCTGTTAATCCGCCCGCACTGCCGCCTTAGCTCTGCGGCGTGTTTTGTCCCGCGGACATAAAATGCGCATTTTGCCCTCGCCTCGCGGAGGGCATTGTTGCCTTTATAATCAAGCGCAAGCCGAACCTGCCGTAACATTATTTCTGCGCGGACATCATGCGGCGGCTCGGGGGAATATTCGCCGGTCTCGAGAAATTCGCGGATCATTGAAAAAATCCAAGGCTTGCCGTAACTCCCACGCCCGAGCATAACAAGGTCACAATCCGTCTCGTCGTACATTCTTTTTGCGTCTTCGGGGGTTTTTATGTCGCCGTTCCCGATAACCGGGATTTTTACAGCCGCTTTAACCGCCCGGATAATCGCAATATCGGCAGTGCCTCCGTAAAGCTGAGTTTTTAGGCGCGGGTGGACGGTTAACATCGCCGCACCTGCCGCTTCGAGGGCTTTCGCGAACTCGGGAGCGTTAACCTCGTCGAAGCCGGAGCGGATTTTTACGCTGACCGGCAAGGAAAGTTTTTCTGCCGCCTTAACCGCCGCGCTGACAATCTTTGCGGCGAGGGCTTTATCTTTCATAAGCGCAGAGCCGCAACCGTTGTTAACGACTTTCGGCACAGGGCAACCCATGTTTATGTCGATAATATCGGGCAAACTGCAAATTTCGGGGAGCAGGGCAATTGCTTCGGCAATTACTTCCGGCTCGCTTGTGAAAAACTGGAGCGAATAGATACCCTCATCAACTTGGCACATTTCCGCCGTCTTTTTGTCGCCGTAAATTAAGCCTTTTGCCGATACCATTTCGGACACAGTTAAAACCGCGCCGAACTCCCGGGCAATCTGTCTGTAAGCCTTGTCGGCGACAGATGCCATGGGAGCAAGCGCGGCGTATTTTTTTATTTGCAGTTTTTCTAAGAGATTTTGCATTACTTTAGGTCTTGTCCGTGGCACTTTTTATACTTTTTGCCCGAACCGCAGGGGCAGGGGTCGTTTCTGCCGACTTTTTTCTCGGTGTTGCGGCGGGGGGCTGATTTTAGGCTGTCGTCGCCGCCGATGTTTTCGCCCGGGTCGAGGACGCGTTCGCGCTTCGGGACGTTCTTTTCGGGGTCTACGCTTATGGTGAAGAGTATGCGGATTGTTTCTTCGCGGATTGAGTTAATCATCATGTCGAACATCTCGAAAGACTCGAAACGATATTCGACAACGGGGTTGCGCTGACCGATTGAACGCAGGCTTATGCCCTTGCGAAGCTCGTCCATGTCGTCGATGTGGGCTGTCCACTTCATGTCGACAACCTTTAGGAGGACAACACGCTCGAGTTCGCGCAAGACTTCCGAGCCGATCTTCTTCTCGCGCTTTTCGTAGAAGGATTCTGCGCGGTCTACCAAAATCTTGATTATGTCTTCGGGGTCGATTTTGTTAAGCTCTTCGGTTGTGTACTTAAAATCGCTTTCGACGGTGAAAAGCCCCATAAATCTGTCGCGGAGTCCCGCTAAGTTCCAGTCGTCGCGGACTGTGTCGTCGATTATATATTCGGAAGTGGTTGTCTCGACGAGGTCTTTTATCATCTTTAGGATATATTCGTGGATATCCTCGCCGGAGAGAACCTTGTCGCGCTGTTCGTAAATCATTGCGCGTTGACTGCTCATTACATCGTCGTAGTTAAGCACGTTCTTGCGTATCGCAAAATTCCTCGCCTCAACCTTCTTTTGCGACGATTCAATAACCTTTGAGAGCATCTTCGCTTCAATCGGCAGATTTTCGTCAACATTCATGCTGTTCATGACGGTCGTTAGCCTGTCGCCGCCGAAAAGCCGCATAAGGTCGTCTTCGAGGCTGAGGTAAAAACGGCTTTCGCCCGGGTCGCCCTGACGTCCGGAACGTCCGCGGAGCTGATTGTCGATACGCCTTGACTCGTGGCGTTCCGTACCGATTATGAATAAGCCGCCCGCTTCTGTAACCTTGTCGTGCTGTTCTTTTATCGTCACCATTTCTTTGTCGTAAAGCTCCCGATAATGTTCCCTTGCGGCGATAATTTCCGGGTCGTCAAGCTTCGCAAAACTTACCGCTTTGCTTATCACATATTCGGGAACGCCCTCGCCCCGCATCTTCGCAACAGCCTTAAATTCAGCGTTACCGCCGAGCATAATGTCTGTTCCGCGCCCTGCCATATTCGTCGCAATCGTTACCGCGCCGAAATGCCCGGCTTGAGCGACAATCTGCGCCTCGCGTTCGTGCTGCTTTGCGTTTAAGACTTCGTGGGCAATGCCCCTGCGCTTTAACATCTTCGAGAGAAGCTCCGATTTTTCAATCGAAACCGTGCCGACGAGAACCGGCTGCCCCTTTTCGTGGCACTCCGCAATCTGGTCGATAACTGCGTTATATTTGCCCTTCTCGGTCTTGAAGACAACGTCGGAATGGTCTTCGCGGATCATCTTCCTGTTTGTCGGGACTTCAACAACGTCAAGGCGGTAAATTTCCTTAAATTCCTCCGACTCTGTCATCGCCGTACCTGTCATGCCGGAGAGCTTTTTATACATTCTGAAATAGTTCTGGAACGTTATTGAAGCAAGCGTTTTCGACTCATGGGCAACCTTCACGCCCTCTTTTGCCTCGATCGCCTGATGTAGCCCGTCGTTATAACGCCGCCCGAGCATAAGCCGCCCTGTGAATTCGTCAACGATTACAACTTCGCCGTCTTTCACGACATAATCGGTGTCGCGGTGCATTATGCCATGGGCCCTTAAGGCTTGGTTAACGTGGTGGAGGAGGGTTGTGTGTTCTGCATCGTAGAGATTTTCAACGCCGAAGAATTTCTCCGCCCGCTTAACGCCGCGGCGCGTAATTGTCGCGGTTTTCGCTTTCTGGTCGATTATATAGTCCTTGCCCTCGGAGGCTTCGTCTTGGTCAATCTTATCGTCCGATTCGACAATTATATAAGGCTCGCACGTCTTCGCGAATTTGTCCGCTTTTCCGTACATATCGGTTGACTTGTCGCCCCGCCCGGAGATTATAAGCGGGGTTCTCGCCTCGTCGATTAAAATTGAGTCAACCTCATCGACAATCGCGAAGTTATGCCCGCGCTGTACCTTTTCGTTTTCATAAATAACCATATTGTCGCGAAGATAATCGAAACCGAACTCGTTATTGGTCCCGTACGTTATGTCGCAGGCATAGGCGGCGCGGCGTTCTTCCGGCTTTAAGTCGTGGATAACACAGCCGATGGTTACGCCGAGGTAGTTAAAAACCTTCCCCATCTCTTCGGACTGGGATTTCGCAAGATAGTCATTGACGGTTACGACATGGACACCTTTCTGGGTCAGCGCGTTAAGATAAGATGCACAGCACGCAACGAGGGTTTTACCCTCGCCTGTTTTCATCTCGGCAATACGCCCTTGGTGAAGCACAATCGCGCCCAAAATCTGCACCGGGAAAGGTTTTTTCCCAAGCACGCGCCAAGCGGCTTCGCGTACCGTCGCAAGCGCAGGAACGATCAGCGAGTCGAGCGGAACGCCGTCTTCAAGCTCGCCGCGCATAAGTTCGGTCTGCGATTTAAGTTCCTCGTCGCTCATGGCGGCGTAATTTTCTTCAAGTTCAATTACCTGACGTTTCATCGGTTCGATTTTTGCAAGTTCGCGCTTGCTGTAACCCCCGAAAAGTCCTTCAAACAGTCCCATTTATTTCTCCATTTATATAGTATAAAATTATTCAGAATAACAATCACCATTTATTATAACCTATTTTAATAATTTTGTCAATGATTTATTAAAATTTTTCCGTTAATCTTGACAAATCGTGATTTTTGCGGTACAATATTTCTATGGAAATTCAAAATAAGCGTGTTAAAACGATTCTTAAATTTGTTTTTGTAATCTATATAGTGCTGCTGCTTGGGGTTGTGACACTGCGCTTTCTATATCCCGACAAGCTTTTTCAGATGCGAAACGCCCTTGCGGCGGGGGAAGTAAGCCCTAATTTCGAGATTTTTAAGACAATCCGCAATCAGCTCGAAAACTTGGGGAGCGGCTACGCAAACTGGAATATCCTCGCGAACACCGTCTGCTTCATGCCGTTCGGTTTCCTCCTCCCGCTGATAACAAAAAAGCCCTGTAACGTTCTTCTTACGGGCTTTATCGGGCTTCTATTTTCGGGGCTTATCGAAACTTCACAGCTTGTCTTCAAAATCGGCGTTTTCGATATCGACGACCTTTTGCTTAATACTGTCGGGGTTATACTGGGGTATGTTTGCGCGAGGGTGGGGTATGCGATATTTGGGAGCGGGAAGAGGAAGAAAAGATGAAAAGGCTATTGACAGCCGCCATTTAAAGCGTTATACTTAATATAGGCTTTTTGATACTATACATAGTTCTAATAGAATTTATTTCATAATAAACTACTTTGAACTATTTTGTATCAGGAGGCGTTAAGATGGAAAACGATAAATATAGGATAGGTGATATTATGCCGGAGATTATAGATGAAATTTTGGAATCAGAGAATAGACGCTTTGAAAAAATCAATACCTATCTCGACAACGAGATTAATGAGCTTAAAAGGATCTCTAAGCTGCCTGATGATAACGAAGAAAAAATAGCAAAGAAGATTGAAGTCCGGGAATATATCGAACGTGTCAGAAAAAACTGCGGGGAATAATTTTTCGGTTAACAAATATTACGGAGTTTTTGTATGTATTCAAAATTGCCGAACCTTGTTATCGGGTTTCATGGATGTGACCGGCTGAGTGTCGAAAAAGTGCTTTATAAAAATGAGAAGATGCACGAGAGCGTCAATGATTATGATTGGTTAGGACATGGTGTATATTTTTGGGAGCAAAACTACGACAGAGCCTTAGATTGGGCAGCATCGCAGCTGAAGATAAAAACCCCCGCCGTCATAGGCGCGGTTATTGATTTGGGACGTTGCCTTAATCTTTTTGATAAACATTATATAGATGTAGTAAAGAAGCAGTATGAAACATTAAAGGATCGGTACGAATTTATCAGAAAAGAATTACCGCGCAATAAAAACGTCGGTAATAATACCGATTTGTTACTCCGAAATTTAGACTGTACAGTAATAGAAAGTTTACACGAGGACCTTAAAATAACACGTGAACCTGAATACGATTCAGTACGGGGTATGTTTTTTGAAGGAAAAGAAATCTATCCCGGCTCGGGTTTTAGAAGTAATACGCACGTTCAAATTTGTGTGAGAAATCCGAACTGTATAAAGGGTCTGTTCTTGCCGAAAGCAAGCGTAGAAGAGTGGTCTATACCATAATCCGAAAGAAAAAAACAAATGCGGAACGTTTTCACTAAAATCAATATACCCCTCTGACGAAAGTCTTTAGGAAGGGGGGTTTGGGGGGATAACCCTTTCTCCAGAAAGGGTTTCCCCCCAACGCGTCTCCCAACGCATCCCCAGCGTTACCTTGACCCGCGCCCGCCGCCGCCGCCGTGGCTTCCGCCGCCGTGGTGACCGCCGCCGCCGGAGCTGTCGGAGCTGTTGCGGGTGCGGGTGGTGTATTCGCGGACGAAGCGGTCGGAGCGGTTGTAGATGTTTATGCTGCCCTTATTCAGGTAGGCTGTTGCGGAGATTTTCGCGTGTTTGTGGTAGCGGTGCCAGACTACGCCGGCTGTTATGGCTGCGGCTGCTATTGCCGCGATAAGGAAGAAGAAAGCGATTTCGATGTTTACTTGGCGGGGGAGTTTTTTCCCGTTGCGGTAATTAATCGCGTCGTCGAGGAAAGTTGCGGCGGTCCTGAATTCGTCGTAGGCTTCAAAGGATGGTTTTATATGCTCGAAGATGCGGATTGCATCGGAATTTGAGATATATTTTCTCGCGCCGTTCGCGGCAACGATATGGAGGACGTAGTTGCCGTTCGCGGAGTCCATTAAGAGAAGCACGCCGTCGGCGGAGCTTCCGAAATAGCTGTCGAAATAGTTTTCGGCGGCTCTTATTACGCCGTTGTCGGAATAGTCCTCGGCTGTTGAAACTACGCCGATTTTCCAGCCTGTGGCTTCGGCGGTAGTTACCATGAAATCGAAAAGCTGTTCTTCCTCGTCGGCGGTTAGGAAGTCCGCTGTGTCGTTGAGATAGACGTCATCGTTGTTTTCATAGGCGTAAACCGCAACATTCGCGGTTAAGACTGCTATTATTAGAACGATTACGAAGGTGGTTATCTTTGATACTTTTTTCATATTCGTCAACCTCCCAAGAAGCCGGAGACAAAGCCGCCGATTAATAGTATAACAAAGAAGATTATCGCAAGCGCGGCGGCGAATTTCCCGCCCGACATTGGGGGGAGACCCGCAATTTTCCCGGTCTGACCGTTCACGGCGAATTCGTAGATTTTGCCCTTGTAAATATATGTCATAAACCAGAGGGGGAGCATTACGTATTCCCAGTCGGTGCGGATAAGGTTAACGCTCTGATGGGTTATGCTGACCGTCGTGAAGCCCTTTATATCGTCCTTTAGAACTTCCGTTGCCGCGCCTAAAACGCGGCTTTTTATCCGCTCTAAGATGTCGGTTTTCGGGACGTCGTATTTGTCCGCCATGAAACCGGCGAGGTAGTTCATGTTAAACTCGGTCAGTTCTTTGTAATCGAACGGCTCAACGGCGTCTATAAAATCGTCGTTTAATTTCTTCGAGCCGTCCGCCGGAATCTTCTCGAAGTTCATATACGCCGCCCTGTCGCAGTCGAAAACCTTCGTGTTCGTCACGGTATAATCGCCGGAGGTGTGGGTATGGATAATCTTCGCGTCGGCTGAGACAGTCGCGTTCGTCTTACAGTCGGTAAGCCAGAACGGCGTATAAAGCCCGACAATCTTCTCAAGCTGTTTTTCGGAGCGGAAAGAGGCGGGGACGAACCATTTTTTCTTGATAAATTTCTTGAAGACGTCCTCTGCCTCGGGGCGTGTCAGCTTAAAGGGAATAAGCCTTGCGGGGCGAAATTCCCCGGATACACGCCCTGAGAGGGTTACGGGATTGTGGCAATAATAACACTCGGCGGCGGCTGTGTTCTCGTCCGAAATAATCGACGCGCCGCAGTTGTTGCAGACGTAAACGCGGGTAGCCTCCGCGAATTCGCGCTTCTCGCGGTCTTCCTGTTCCTCGGATTTTGCCGGGGCGGCAGCTGCCTCCGTTATGGGCTTATCGGCTTCGGCAAGCTCCTCGGTCGTGAACTCCGATGCGCAATAGTCGCAAAGCATCTTCTGCTTTTCGGGGGAGAAGCGAAGCTCCGCCCCGCAGTTAGGGCATTTAGTCATGGTTATCCACCTTTATTTCACAGGTTAGGGCATATTGCCGCTGATAACTTTTATTCAGCCTTTTTGTTGCCGCAATTTTGGCAGAACTTGCCTGTGTTCGGCGTACCGCACTCGGAGCAGAACCACTTCCCGTCGGCATTAGCCGCTGCCGGAGCCGGTTTCTTGTTGCCGCAACCTTGGCAGAAATTGCCGGTGTTATATGTGCCGCAAGAACAGGTCCAGCCGCCCGGGGCTTGCTGTGCTTGCGCTTGTGCGGGTGCTTGTGCCGGTTGCTGCGGCATTGCGCCTAAAATTCCCGCGCCTGCCGATTGCGCCGCGTTAAAGCCCATGAAGCCTATTGCCGCGCCGCCTGCGTTGCCGCCCGCCGCCTTGATGCCGTCCGCAACGCTCTTTTGCATATATGCGTTCATTAAGGACGGGTCAGCCATCATTGCGGTTTCGTTCCGCATATTGATAAGCTTTTGCGAACCCTCGTCATAGCTTATGCTCTCGATTCCGACAGAGCATACTTCCATGCCGCGAAGCCCTCTCCACTCCTCGTCGAGGGCGTCCGCCATGTATTTTGAAAGCTCACGCCCCTTGCTTTGCACAAACGAAATGCGTGTGCCTTCCATCGACATTTTATTAATCGAAGATGCGAATGCGTCTAAAAATTCTGCCATATATTGGGTGTTAATATCGCTGATTTCAACCTTATTCGCGTTTTTCGGTATCGCCTCGGCGTAAAACTTAAGCGGGTCGGTTATGCGGATTGAATAGGTTCCGAATGCGCGTAGGAAAAGCTCTGCGTTATAAAAATTGTCGAAATAGTTAACGGGGTTCTTCGTGCCGAATTTTATCCCCTTAATTTCCTGTAAGTTTATGTAAATCGCCATCTGCTTACCGCTCGGGACGCCGCCGAATTTAATTCGCTCGAAGGTGTCCTTTAAGCTGTCGGCGATGTCAGAGCCTAAGTTCCCCGCGAAAAGCGACGGCGCAGACGACAGCGCGACCTGATAATACCCCTCCTCGGAGGAATAGTCAACAACCCTGCCCCCGTCAAGCAAAAGCATCATCATGTTCGGATAAACATGGATTACAGAGCCGTTTGAAATTAGCCCTGTGTCGCCCTTCTTGTTCTGCCCTTTACGTACGGCGACGCCCTTCGTCATTACCGTCATATCCCCCATGGAATCCGGCTCAATCGTCTCAAGCCAAGAATCCGCTAACGCTCCCTTTACCGAGCTGCCAATTGCCTTAATTATTCCCATGGTTATTCTCCTTTATTTACAAAAAAATCTTAACTATATTATACCACGTCAAATACGGTTTGTCAAGGCGGTTTACTTATAAAATTTTTGTCGGTTTGCTATTGCAATTAACCCGGAGATGTGGTATACTATTATAAATACGTATAAATTTATTAGGAGCAGAAAATTATGGCATTTCCAATCGTCGCACCCAGCTTTTTGCGCGAATATATTGATTTCGATAACCCGGAAAAGAACGCCGGACTCGTTCGCTACGTGATTTCCCCGCACTCCGTCGATTACGTTTTAATGCTCGCAAACCCCGCTGTCGCAAAGCGTCTTATCGAACACACCGACCCTATCCTCTTTACCATGACCGATATGTCGGACGAAGACAGCGCGAAATTCTCGGAAAACGCGAAAGCCCTCATCGCCCGTTACCCGAATATGCAGTATTACTGGCAGATCCGTCAGCTCGTTATGTATATTTTGCAGTTTAAGAAGCTTCATTTCGACCGCCGTCTGCTTATAATGAACCACGCAATCGGCACCGTCAACGGCATGATAACCCAGTTCCAGCCGAACCTCATCGAAGGTTTCGCTCAAAACATAACCCACACAACCGACTTCTCCGAAACGCTCAAGTATTTCGAGAAAGTCCCCATAATCCCCCCCGTCTCCCTCGCCGAGGGCGTCTCCTTCCTCAAAGCCATGTTTAACACACTCAAAAACATGGACGACAAAACAGTATACAAGAAGTGGAAGCCCTTCTACGAGCGTATCTACAAAGGGCTCGGCATCTCCGGCCCCGAAACCTTCACAACCGCCGACATGAAACTCTACATCCCCAAGCGCGTAGCATTCGGCGAAAATTTCACAAACAATCGCCCCCACATCATGGAAAATATCATGATTAACTACCTTTGGGCTCTCGCAACCCCCTTCACAGACCCCGAACTCTCCGTCTGGGACAACTTCGTCTTCTACATCACCCTCTACAACGCCATCAAAATCTACATCACCCTCATCGAACCCGCCGACGACGACGATCTCGCCTCCGCCCTCTCCGCGTTCGACATCGCCCTCACCGAAGTCTCCGCCGGCAACGCTTTCCTCCGCTCCACAGTCTCCGCCCTCAAAAACCAAGACTCCGCAAATAACGGCGACATGGCGGTAATAACTCTAAATTAACTGGTGATATTTTGGCTAAGATACTGAGTAAAGATGAACGTCCTGCGTTTCCTGCGCGGGCGGTTATTACCGGCGGGATGCCTTATGGTAACAAGAAGCTCCATTTCGGGCATATCGGCGGGGTTTTTATCTTCGCGGACGTTTATGCGCGATTTCTACAGGATCGGATCGGCTCTGACAATGTTATTTTTGTGTCGGGGACGGACTGTTACGGTTCGCCGATTGTTGAGAGTTATCGGAAGCTCGTTGAGGGCGGTTACACCGGCTCTATAACCGATTTTGTTATGGAAAATAACGCTTCGCAAAAACGCACGCTTGCCGCTTTTTCGGTTGCGCCGTCGATCTTTGAGGGGTCTGCTATCGGGCGTGCGGGGGAGATTCATGCGGAATATTCCCTCGAATTTATCCGCAAGATGCATGAACACGGCAAGCTCGAAAAGCTTTCTACAAAGCAGTTTTTCGATGAAAAAGCCGGGGTTTTCCTTAACGGCAGACAGGTTATCGGGCGTTGCCCTGTTGTGGGTTGCAGCTCCGAAAAAGCCTATGCCGACGAATGTGACCTCGGGCATAGTTTCCTCCCGAAAGACCTTATTAATCCTGTCAGCACACTTACCGGCGAAACGCCCGTCATGCGCGAGGTTTCTAACTGGTACTATAAACTCCCGGACGACATGGCTGTCCTGCGCGAATATGTTGACGGGTCGCGCGGAAAAGCGCGGGCTGTTGTTACAAAAACGGTTTCGGAGTTTTTAGAGCCGCCTGTAATTTTCGTCATGAATGATTATCGCGAGGGTTATGAGGCGGTGCGTGATAACCTGCCGCCGCATGAAGAGGTTGTCGATCCGAAGAAGACTTCATTCACGATAAAATTTACAAAGCTTTCCGACCGTGAGGCGGCGGAAGAGACCCTTGCGGCAAAGAACATTCGCTTCCGCACAGGAAAAACCCTTGTGCCTTTCCGCCTCACCGGCAACACCGAATGGGGTTTGCCTGCGCCGGTGCTTGAAGCGGCGGAAGAACCTTCAACAATCTACGTCTGGCCGGAGTCTCTCTGGGCGCCGATTAGCTTCACGAAGGCTTATCTTGAGTCTATCGGCGAGAATGACGAAAAGTGGAAAGACTTTTGGTGTTCGCCCGAGTCGAAGGTATATCAGTTTATAGGGCAGGACAACATCTATTTCTATTCCGTGGCAGAGCCGGGAATGTTCATGGCTTATAACTCGCCCGATGCACATCTGCCAAACCCGGGCGAGCTTCAAATCCCCGAATTCGCGGCGAACCACCACATTTTATTCCTTGACAAAAAGGCGTCTTCGAGCGGCCAGATTAAGCCGCCCCTTGCGGACGAGCTTCTCGATTTTTACACGGTAGATCAGCTTCGTATGCATTTTATATCCTTGGGGCTTGCAATGCGAAGCGTAAGTTTTCTGCCCAAGCCTTTTAACCCCTCCGCGAAGGAGACAGATTCCGACCCGGTTACGAAAGAGGGTTTCCTCCTAAACAATGTCTTGAACCGGATTTGCAGGACTGCGCTTTATGAGGTGCAAAAATGTTGTGACGGGGTTTATCCTGTGGGGGAAGTTTCACCGGAAGTTACCCTCGAGGCAGAACAGGCGATTTTACAATACGAACGCTTCATGCACCGCCTCGAATTCCACCAAGTCTCCTACGTTTTAGACAGCTTTATCCGCTTCCTCTCGAAGGTGCAGAGCAAGGGGAAGACCGTTTCAGACAAGGCGGACGGTGCGGAAATCCGCCGGCAGTGGTTAATCGACACGCTTTACGGTATTAGAGTTAGTTTGTCGCTTCTGCACCCGATTGTGCCGGACAGCTGCGAGCTTGTACGCGGGTACTTTAAGCTTCCTCGGAGCATTTATAATTGGGATAATATCTTTGACAGTCTTTCTGACAGCTTCGGCGGGGTTTCCGAATTCACTCCGGGATTCATAGAACCTCGATTTGATTTCTTCAAAAAGCACCCCTCACAACTGTGAGAAAAACTCGTGCAAAGGCGCCGGCTATGCAAAAGAAGAAGATTTCGCTGTCCCTCTACACAAGCGTAATTATCCCGATTATGCTTGGGCTTATATTTATGATAATCGCGGTTTGCGTACTCCTTTGGACCAACGGCACAATGGAGACGCTTGTTAAGAGTTCCCTTAACATTCTCTCGGCGACGACGGAGAATGCCGCCCTAAAGCTCGAAACCGACATGACCCGCAATTTTTCAAACATCGGCGGCTTAGAGTCCGACATTGCGGATATTGTCGCGGAATATATGGAAGAGACGGGGATTACAGCGGAGGAGCTGTCTGCCGACCCCGACGCATACGCACCGATTGATGAAAAACTCGCCGATGCAATCCTCGGGGCGATCCGCTTCTCGAACGCGAGCGGTATCTTCGTTGTCTTTTCGGACGGAAACGAGGACGAAGTTTTCTTAAACGAAGCCGGCGAATACAGCCTCCCGACCGATGGCGTACGCACCCTGCACTGTGTGCATTTTCGAGACCTTGACCCTCTCAATAACCCTGCCGATTTTTCGGATATAATTATCGAGCGGGGCAGCAATGATGTTGCGCTTGCAAAAAATATCCCTGCCGACAGCTTTTGGCGGCCTGATATATCCCTAACCCCCGAAAATGTCGCTTCCTTCGATTTTTATTATAAGCCTTTTAAGACTGCGAAAGAAAACCCGATGCTCCCTCCCGAAACCTACGGCTATTGGGGGAAACCGCGAGTTCTGTCTAACATTTCCGGGCCCGAAACCCGCGACACCTATACATATATAACCTACTCAATGCCGATAATTGTCGGTGGTGAGGTTATCGGCGTTGTCGGGAGTGAAGTTCAGGTTAACTACATTCGCGGGCAGTATCTGCCGGCTTCCGATTTTGAAGCAATCGGCGCGGGCGGCTATCTTCTTGCAAAGTATGACGAATTTGAAATTGACCCGGCGACACCGCGCTTTAACGACGCTGTTACTTCCGAAAAGATGGTTGTGGTTACACCTTATATTGTCTCGGGAGAGACGGCTGAGACTGAGTTTACGGCATTTACGCCGATTGAAATTCTCCTCGATGTTTATAACCCATGGCACATGACCGACGAGAGCATCTACGCCTTTAACCGTGGGCATGAGGAAAGCTCCGCCCACATGAGCCTTTATCCGCTTAAACTTTATGACGATAATTCGCCGTTTGCGAACGAGCGGTGGGCTGTCGTCGGCGAGTCCCCGAACAGCCTTTTATTCGCAACCTCCGATAACCTCTGGGCGGATGTTACGGCGGTTTCGGCAATCTGCCTCTTTGTTGCACTGCTTTTCACAATAATAATTGTGTGGTTTGCGATTCGTCCGCTTAAGACCCTAACCGCCGAAGTCAAAGCGGCGGCAGGCGAAATCCCCGAGCCGCGAGTTTATGACGTTAAAGAAATCGAGGTTCTCCGCGGGGCGTTAAACGACTCTTATAACAAAGCGCGTCGGGACCGGCAGACCCTCTCGGACGAGCAGGAGCGTTTTAAGCTTGCGCTGTCTCTCGCGACAGGTACGCTCCTTGAATATAACCCCGAGACGGATATTACGAAGATAACCCGCTTCGACACCGACACAACCCCCTTCATCTGGACCCTCGAACACACCCTCGAACGCCTTAAGACCGACAGGATTATCCACCCGGAAGATGCCGCTTCGGTTATAACCCTATTTTGCGGAAAGCCTCTCCTGCCCTTCGTTGCAAGGGTTAATATGCGGATTCTGCCGAAGGCTTTCTATAAGGATGATACAGAATATGCGTGGCTTCGCTTCTCCTGTAAGATTTTCACGAACGAAAAGGGAGAATTTATCCGCCTTATCGGCACAACCCAAGACGTAACCGCCGAAGAATACAAGCGCGAACGCGACCTCATAAGGCTTCGCACCGACCCGACAACACAGCTTTATAATCGCGAATACGGCTTTTCAATGTTCGCCGCCGCACTCGCAAAAACCCCTGCCGATATGATGCTTGCGCAGATTTCGCTCGAGCCTGCCCTTATCTGCGAGGCATATTACGGGCTTTTCTACACGAACGTTATACACTATGGCGTTGCAAGGCGGCTTCAATATTTCCTCCCCGCCGGTACAATCCTTGCAAGGGGCGGCGACAACGATATTTTCGCGCTTCTTCCGGCTTCCGAAAAAGAGCATTTTGCAAAAATTCTTTCCGAGATAACAGCCTTAGCCGACGTTATGTATGTCGGCGAAAACGAGGATATAAAGCTGTCTATTACCGTCGGGGCTGCCCTGTCGGGGGAGGCTCTCAATGTCTACGAGCTTTCGGCGCGAACTAATGCGGCGATAAAATACGCCCTCGAAAATTCGCCCGGTTCTTATCTTTTCTACAGGGACCTCCCGGGGAATGTCCGCACGCCGATTACATATACCCCCACGCCGATTACGTTCAATTCGGATATTGCCGCAATGTCGATAACTGCGATTGCGTTCAACCTCTTTGAACGGACGAAAGACACCTCGTCGGTTATTAATATGCTTCTGATGCTTGTTGCGAAACGCTTCAGGCTCTCGCGCGTTTTCATTGTCGAAAACGAGATGGACTTCCTCACAAATATTATTTCGTACTGCTACACCCATAACGGCTTCCCGGAAGTAACCGACAGGGTAAGCAGGGTTCCGCGCGAATACTACAGCGACTTCGACAGCTTCGCCCACGGCGACGGTATGCATATTGTCACAAGTAATGACAACGCCTCCGACAGCATTAAAACGCTCCTGCGCGTGAAAAATCTGGATAAATACTCCGTCTTCGCCTGCGGAATGTACGTGAACGGCGAGCTTTCGGGGAAGATTGTCTTCACACACGCTGACCCTGCCTATAAGTGGTCGGAGGATTTAACGAACGACCTAAACGAAGTCACGAAAATTATTACATCTCATCTTTCGCGTTCTAAATCCGACACCGCCTCGAAGGCTAAGACGGAATTCCTCTCGAAGATTTCGCACGAAATAAGGACGCCGATGAACGCAATTATCGGGCTTTCGGACATTGCCAGAAAGGCGGAAGCCGAGGGGAACACCGAGCGGACGGTTGACTGCCTCAAGAAGATTGACGGTTCGGCGAAGTTCCTCTTAACGATTATAAACGACGTTCTCGATATGTCGAAAATCGAGAGCGGAAAGGTTACGCTTTCAAACGAGCCGGTCGATATAGTTACGGCAGTGACTGATGTTGCAGACATGATACGCCCGATGGTCGAGAGCAGGGGAATGGACTTTATAACCGATATTGACGTGAAAAACGGTTATGTTTTCTGCGATGCGCCGAGGTTAAAACAGGTTTTAACAAACCTCTTGGGGAACGCCGTGAAGTTCACCGAAGCGGGCTTTATATCGCTTACCGTGAAGGAGCGGGCGGACGGCTATTATTTCGCTGTTACCGACACCGGCAAGGGCATTTCGGAGGAAAACAAGAGCAGGGTTTTCGACAGCTTCGTACAGCTTGATTCTTCCGAAAAAGTTTACGGCGGGACCGGTCTCGGGCTTTCGATTTCGAGCCGGATTGTTAAGCTTATGGGCGGGACAATTGAGCTTACCTCCGAACCAGAGAAGGGGAGCAGCTTCTTCTTCACAATTCCTCTCGACGCCGCCGAGCGTGAGACCGAAACGACGGAGGAACTCATTGACAAGGACTACAGCGGTTATTTCAAGGGGAAACGCGCCCTGCTTGTCGAGGACAACGAGCTTAACACAGAGATTGCAGTTTCGCTCCTTGAAGATGCAGGGCTTGAAGTTATCACCGCCGAAAACGGCGAAATCGGCGCGAATGCTTATGACGAAAAGCCGGCGGGATATTTCGATGTAATTTTCATGGATATACGTATGCCGGTTCTTGACGGACTCGGCGCGACAAAGCTTATCAGGCAAAACAGCACCCATTCGGACGCTGCAAATATCCCGATTATAGCGATGACCGCGAACGCCTTCGACGAGGACATGAAAAAGTCGATGGAAGCGGGAATGAGCGGCTATCTCCCGAAACCAATCGACATTAACAGGCTTTATAAAATGCTGGACGAAACCATAACAGAGGACAGCGGCGAGAAGACAGAGGACAGAGTAACGACAGACGACAGTGGGCAGTTCATATAGCGGAAAAACTTCCGCCGCAGATTCTGTCCTCTGTCCTCCGGCTTCTGTCTTCTGGTTCATATAAATTCATGCACTATTGAATATTCCGGGACTGCTGTTTCGGGGATCGGTATGAGCTTTTCTAAGATTTCCGACATCATATTTAAGTCTTCATTTTCGGGGAATTTTTCCGAAATTGCCTTTACATCCTTTTCGAGGAAGTTTTTATAAACCCCCGCTTCGTAGGGGATAAACGTGTCTATGTCAAGGTCGGCGAGGGGTCGAAACGGCTTTATGTACTGCTCCTCCCCGAGCGCAACAAGCTTATACATCTCCCATATTTCAAGCGGCGTTCTCCCGCGAAAACGCTTGTCGCGGGAGAGGCGGCGCATTAACCTAACCATCGACGGCGGCAGAGAATGTTCTGTGCCGGGTTTGCCCATAACCGCGCCGCCGCAAACACCCCCGGCACCCCCACACGAAGTAATTTTTGTTCTAACACTAACGTAAATCCCGAACGTATGTTCTTTTATGCTGTCGGTCATTATCGGATTAAGCGCGTGGATCCCCTCGATAATTACTACGCCGTCGGGCGGGCGTTTTATTAGCTCGCCGTCCGTACGCCTTTGCGTTACAAAATCAAAGTGCGGGACAATCGTCTCTCGCCCCTCTAAAAAGGCTTTTACATCAGCCTTAAAGCGCGGTATATCGACTCTGTACGGCGACTCAAAGTCGATCTTGCCGTCCGGAGTTTTCGGTGTATGAAGTGCCTCGTCCTTCGGATAAAAATAATTATCCATCGAAATCGAAAACGCCGGAACGCCCGCCGCCCCCAGACATTCGCAAAGCCTTTTCGCCGTCGTCGTCTTCGCAGAGCCGGACGGACCGGCGACAAGCACAATCGGCTTCCCGCCCGAAAGAAGCCTTATATGCTCTGTTGCCGTTAAAATATTCGAGTTATAAATATCCTCCGACCGGTTTATAAAACCTCTCATATCCTGCGCGACGGCGGAATTAATTGACTCGACACCTAAAAAATTCATATTAAAAAAACCTTTCTTATCTAATAATAACCGATATTTTATGAAACGTCAATAAAATTATCAAAATAACTTTACTTTTTTGCAAATTAATAGTATAATGTAAGTATAAATAAATTTTCGGAGAAAAATTAACATGAGTAAAATAAAGGTTACCATCTGCGGCAAGGATTATACCCTTTCTACCGAAGAACCGGCAGAGCTTATTAAGGCACGTGCCGAACGCGCAAACAATATGATTAACCATTTTTCAGAGGTTTCGCGCCTTAATACCCAGAACGCGGCGGTCTTAACCGTTCTTGATGCGTTAACCGACGTGGAT
Source organism: Ruminococcus sp. (assembly GCA_031262105.1). Classification (GTDB taxonomy): domain Bacteria; phylum Bacillota; class Clostridia; order Oscillospirales; family Ruminococcaceae; genus JAISGY01. Next base: position 52,441 of record JAISIH010000083.1, read on the forward strand.
AAGCAGAACGCCGTCGTCGATAACCTTCGTACTCAGGTTTCGGAATATCTCGACATTGCGGCAAAGGCGCGGAATGATATTGAGGATCTTGCGAAAAAGCTTGATAAATATAAGGCTAAGCACGACGAGGCTGTAAAACGCTCCGCCGAGCTTGAAAAAAAGGCGGCTGAGACCGGGAACGTCTCGGAGGACTGCAAGAAGCTTCAAAAGGAGCTTGACGAACTTAAGGCTGACGTCGCGAACAAAGAGCGTTACGCCTACGAAAAGGGCAAGCTTGAATCCGCCGAAACCGCGAGAGCCGCCGTTCTCGCAAGCCGTGAAACCATCGAGGTTAACAAGGCAACAATCGAAGAAAAAGAAATAGAGCTTGAAGCCGCAAATGTAGAACTCAAAGATATTAAGCTTGAAAACAAAGAGCTTACGGCGAAGAATTCCAAGCTCGGTGTTCTCGTCACCGACCTCGAAAAGCAGATCGCGGACATAAAGCGCGAACACGAACGTGAAAAGTCCGCCCAGACAACAATTGACCTTTCATCGGCAGCAGATGCCGCCGCCGCCGCAAAACTCAACGAAAAGCAGCTTAAAGCCCGCAACACCGAACTCCGCCGCACAATCGACAACATCCGCAAAGAAAACCAAACCCTAAAGCGCGAAAACGAACAATACAGCATAAAATTCCAAGAAAAAGACATCGAACTCGACGAGATGAAGGCGAAGTACAAAGAGTTTGAAGCAGTAATGATCGAACTCGACGAGCTTAAAGAAAAATACAACGAATTAGAAACCACGAATTTGAAGCAGACGGCGACGATTGCGGAGCTTTGGGAGAAATTAGAAGTTAACGTATAATGATAGAGATATTATCTCCCGGAGGAAGTTTTGAGGCTGTTAAAGCCGGGGTTAATGCCGGGGCTGGGGCAGTGTACGTTGGGCTTGAGCGGTTTTCTGCACGGGCTTTTGCCAAGAATTTTACTGCGGAAACGTTGCCGAGCGTTTGCGGCTATTGCCACGAACGCGGCGTTAAAGTTTATCTTGCCGTAAATACGCTGATTCATCAAGCCGATTTGGCTGACATTGCCGCGCTTTCGGAGCTTCCTGTTGATGCCTTTATTGTTCAGGACTTGGGGGCTGTTGGGGTACTTAAAGACAAAACCCTTCATGCTTCTACGCAGATGACAGTCCACACAAAGAGCGGCATTGATTTTTGCAAAAGCGTCGGGATAAAGCGGGTTGTTCTTGCGAGGGAACTGTCGAAAGCAGAGATTGCCGGGCTTGCCGCTTATGCGAAAAGTATTGGCATTGAAACCGAGGTTTTCGTCTACGGGGCGTTGTGCTTTGCCGTCTCCGGGCAGTGTTATATGTCGGCGTTCTTCGGCGGGGGCAAAAGGTCTGCGAATATGGGGTCTTGTGCGGGGGCGTGTCGTCTGCCTTTCAGCACCGGCAAGTTTAACCCGAACGCGAGGGCGTTATCCTTAAAGGACCAAAACCTTGCGCCGTATATAAAAGAGCTTGAGGCAATGGGCGTAACCTCCCTGAAAATCGAGGGGAGAATGAAAGGCTCTGACTACGTTACAAGGGCGATTAATACGCTTAAAACCGGGAAGCGTGAAAAAAACATGACCGACGGTTACTTCACAGGGAACTTAAATGATTGCTTCGGAAAAAGAGATAATCAGACGTAACGTCCGCGAATACGTCTTTAAGGTTAAAAACAAACAACAGCTTGACGCGGCACTGCGCCTTGCCGACTATGTTATAACGCCGCCCGAACTCTATTTTGAACACGAAAAAATCTGGCTCGCGCCGCCCCGCTTCGGGGAATTTTCAGGCTCTGCACGAGAGATTTATTGTCAGAATGTCGGGCATCTGATGCTCCCGGGCATTAAGCACGGCGGCTTCGGGCTTAATGTTATTAACAACGAAGCGGCAGAAATATTAGCTGGCTTCGGCGTTAACGATATTACCGTCGGGGTTGAAGCGAATATAAAAGATATTCTGCGGATTAAATGCAAAATACTTACAATTTACGCGTACGGGCGATTTCCTTTAATGCTTACAAGGCAACGTTTGCATGGAAACCTCACCGACCGCACGAAAAGGCGGTTTCCTATTGCGGGCGATGAGATACTCAATTCCGTGAAATTATCGCTTTCGGGGAAGAAGGTTAACGCCGACAGGTTGCTTCTTGATTTTTTTGATGAGACACCTGCTGAAATTGAGGATATATTAAATTGTTTCAGAGATAATATAAATATGGAAAATATAACAAGGGGTTTATACGGAATTTAACAAAACGAATAAAAATTATAACAATCTGAGTATATTGTTGACATTGTGCTTTGAAAGATTTATAATTAATATAAAAGAAAACGAAGAAGGATTAAAAAGATGTTTACAAAAGATATAGGAATCGACCTCGGCACGGCGAATACCCTCGTTTATATGCGCGGAAAAGGGATAATTATCCGCGAACCGTCCGTTGTCGCGGTTGATACAAAGACAGACAGGGCAAAATATGTCGGGCAGGAGGCGAAAGAGGTTATCGGGAAGACGCCCGGCTCGATCGTTGCCGTTCGCCCCCTCAAAGACGGCGTAATCGCCGATTTCGAGATTACGACAACAATGCTCACCGAATTTATCCGCAAAGCCCTCAAAAACCGCTTCTCAAAGGCGCGGGTTATAATCTGCATACCCTCCGGGGTTACTGCCGTTGAACGCAAGGCAGTCCGCGAAGCCGCAGAAAATGCGGGTGCGAAGCGCGTTAACATTATCGAAGAGCCTATGGCGGCGGCAATCGGCGCGGGTCTCCCCGTATCAGAACCGCAGGGGTCGATGATTGTTGACATAGGCGGGGGAACCTCCGAAGTTGCGGTTATATCCCTCGGCGGAATTGTAACAAGCCGCTCTGTGCGGGTTGCCGGTGACGCGTTCGACACAGCGATCGTTAACTATATCAAGAAAAAATACAACCTCCTTATCGGCGAACCTACCGCCGAAAATATAAAGATGACTATCGGCTCCGCCTATCCCACAAAGGACGAACCGACAAAAGAAGTCAAGGGGCGGAACCTCCTAAACGGCTTGCCCGAGAGCATTACAGTGACTTCGGAAGAAATCCGCGAAGCCCTCGCAGAGCCCCTCTCGCACGTAGTCGAAGCGATAAAGGTAACTCTCGAAAAAACCCCTCCCGAACTCGCCGCCGACATCATCGACCAAGGCATAACCCTTGCGGGCGGCGGTGCGTTAATCAAGGGGCTTGATATGCTTATCCACAAGGAAACCGGTATGCCCGTAAACATCGCCGAAAACCCCCTCGACTGCGTTGCCGCAGGAACAGGGCGTGTGCTTGAAGACCTCGATAAGTTGCATGAGGTGCTTAACGACGATGCTAAGTATTAGGGTATAATTATGGTTAAAGTTTATCTTGATACTTGTTGCTATAATCGGCCGTTTGATGATTTAGATCAACACATTCTCGGCTATGAAGCGGTAGCAATTGAATATATAGAAGAAATGATAAAACAGGAAAAAATAAATCTTGTCCATTCATTTATACTTCAATATGAGATTGATAACAACCCCTCTTACTATAAAAGAAAAAGAATTGCCGGCGTAGTTGAATGTGCGGTTGAGTTTGTGTCGGAAGAATATGCAGAAGCGATTGATTTGATTAGTGTGCCTATTATGGCAACAGGCGTTAAACAAAAAGACGCATATCACGTTGCATCTGCGCTTTACACGCACTGTGACTTCTTTATAACTACCGATAAACGTTTATTAAAATACAAGACAGACGACATAATAATAACATCACCTATAAAATTCTTTGATTATTGGAGAGATGATAATGAATCTGGATATGAATAACGGCAAATCTTCCGCGCTTGTAGAGGCGGGTATGGCACATCTCGGAGAATTGTTTGATGTTTTTGAACTTCAGGAATTTATAAGACAAATCCGAACCAACCATTTCGATTACACCGAATGGCGGAGAGACAACCTTTTTGAAGGTATGACCCACGAGGAATTCAAGCAGCATTTAATCGAGCACGCACGTACCCACGGCAAGCCAAAGATTCGCGGGCCTATTAACACATAGATTATGAAGGATTTTTTCCATTCCTTAAAATTCAAGGCAATTGTGGGGCTGACCGCCGTTATACTCGGGATTATGGTTTTCATCGTCTTTAACGACGGCTTTACTCCCGATTCCGGCGCGATTTTTACACGAATTACCGCACCGTTTTCTAAAATTTCGGCGAATATAGAAAGCGGTTTTTCGGATTTCCTCTCGACATTTGTTAACGCCGAAAAAAACAAGATTGAAAATGAAGCCCTAAAAAGCCAGCTTGACGGGCTGTATGCCCAAATGTCCGACTACGAAGACTTAAAGCGCGAGAATGCGGAGCTTTCCGCCCTGCTCGAGCTTAAAGAAAAGAACGAAAACATAACCTTTTCACGCCCCTGTGACGTTATCGCACGCACCGTCGGCGACCCTTACCTCTCCTTCACCATCGACTCCGGGCGTGACGACGGCATCTCCCCTTACGACCCGGCTGTCACCGAAAACGGGCTTGTCGGCATCGTCACCTCCGTCACCGCCACGACCGCGAACATTCAAACGCTCTATTCGCCGAAATCCGCAGTCAGCGTTATCTCGGCGCGTTCCCTCGTCCGCGGGATTGTCGAGGGCGACACAAACCTTATTGATGACGAAACAGTTCGCATGAATTATATCGACAAGGCAGCCGATATTGTCGTCGGGGACGTTATCGAAACGGAAGGCTCGGAGATGTTTCCGCCCGGGCAGATTATCGGGGTTGTTACGGCGGTAACTATCGAAGACAATGGGCTCGCGAAATTCGCCGAAGTACGCCTACTCGTCGATCCGTCTAAGGTTTCAAGTTTATATGTAATAACAGATTTTAACGGTAAAACAGATGAAAATGGCACGTAATGAAAGAGAGAAGACTGAATTAAAAAAGGGTATACTGCGTTGGTTGCTGTACCTTCTTATTGCGTTTTTCTGCTCCGGTATTATGTGGGCAACGGGCGGGCGGCTTCCGCTTTTGATGATACCCTTCGCGATTAGCGTTGCGGCGTTTGAAACGCCTGTGCGGAGTGCTGTTTACGCCTGCTTTTGCGGGCTGATGCTCGACAACATGACCGACAGCCTTTTCGGCTTCTACGGCATACTGCTTCTTTGGGCGGGGCTTTTCGTCTCGGTGCTTTTTACGCTGCTGCTGCGCCGCCACGCCTTGAACGTCTTCTTTCTTAACGCCGTTTGCACCCTCGTTGTGCTGCTTCTCCATTACCTTTTCTACATCGGGATTTGGGGCTATGACGAGTCGGGGAAGATTTTCCTTGAATGGTATATCCCGCTTTTCTTCCTCACCGCCGTTCTTGTCATACCGATATATTTTCTCGTGCGGCTCTTAAAACAAAAGCTTTCGCCTGTGGTGCAGGTTGTGCCGGACGAGAAGTCCGAAGATGTTATTCGTGAATAATCTTTAATAAAAAGTACACACGAGAAGCAGCAAAAAAGTTTCATTTTGAGTTTGTTGTATGTTAAAGAAGATTTCCGAAATTGTAAGAACCTTTCTGTTCGTTGCCTTAACCCTGACCCTCTTCGGGCTTGGGGTTATTAGGCTTATGAAGATACAGGTTGTTGACGGCGGAGATTACGCCGACGAAGCTCTCCTTACCCGGACTGCCTTGCAGGTCATTAACTCCCCGCGCGGCGAGATTACCGACGTTACCGGCAGACGCCTTGTGAGCAACAAAGTCGGCTACAACGTCATAACCGAAAAGGCGTTCTTCCCGACCGATAACGCCTCGCAAAACCGCATTATAAACGACACTGCGAACATCTTAACGTCATTCGACGCGCCTTTTATCGACTCGCTCCCGATTACGAAAACCCGTCCGTATTCCTTTCTGCCCGACAGAGAGAGCGATATTGCGAAGCTTCGCAAGAACATTAACGTACAGCCTTACGCAACCGCTTCGGATTGCATCGAGGCGATGAAGCTTAAATTCGAGATTGCCGACAGCTACACTGCCGACGAAGTTCGGACAATTTCCGGCATACGCCACGAGATGATTCTGCGCAGTTTTTCGCTTGAAAATACCTACACATTCGCGGAGGATATTCCCCTTGAGGCGGTTGCGAAGCTGAAAGAGAACACCTACCGTCTTGACGGAATTGACGTTATTGCGGAGGCTATCCGCGTTGTAAATATCGGCGATGCCGCCCCGCACCTTATCGGGACGACCGGCGCGATAACTGCCGACGAATATGAGAGCCTTGAGGGCTATGCGCTTAACGACAGCCTCGGGAAGAGCGGCATTGAGCTTGCCCTTGAGCCGGAACTTCGCGGAACAAAGGGTATCCGAACCTTCACAATGTATGACGGGAACGTTATTTCAGACGAGATTACAACAGACGCCGTTCCGGGTCATTCAATTAAGCTTACATTTGACGTTGCATATCAGCGTGAAGTTCAAAAAACCCTTGAGTCGCATATCAGCTGGCTTCAAAATCAAACCCACATGAACAAGAAGGGTGAGGCGGCGACTGCGGGGGCGATTGTTGTGCTTGATGCGGCGGGGGATAATAACGGGGCTGTGCTTGCCGCCGCAACCTACCCGACATATAACCTTGCGGACTACAAGACAGACTACGCCGCGCTTAACGCTGATCCGTCCCTGCCGCTTTATAATCGCGCGACGAGCGGTTTATACCGTCCCGGCTCGACTTTTAAGACGGTTACGGCGACGGCTGCCTTAAATGAGGGCTACATCGACCTTGACACAACCATCGTCTGCAACAATGTTTATCATTACTGGTCCGATTATCAGCCGCGCTGTACAGGCTGGCACGGGCGTATTAACGTTATAACCGCGATTGAAAAGTCCTGCAACATCTTCTTCTACGAAGTCGGGCGGGTTATGGGGATTGACCTTATCGACCGTTACGCGGACTATTACGGCTTCGGGCAGGCGACGGGGCTTGAGACCGGCGGCGCGGCAGGGTGGGTTGCTTCGCCCGCTTTATTTGAACAAAAAAACCTTGACTGGCAAGCCGGTCTCGTTGTTCAGGCAGCGATCGGGCAATCCGAAACGAATGTTACGCCGATGCAGCTTGCAGTATTAGCAAGCACCCTCGCCAACGACGGAAAACGATATCGCCCGCATCTTGTGGACAGCATCTACGACTACAATCTCAATACCCTTGTTTCAAAAACAGCTCCCGAAGTTCTCTTTGAAATCCCCGAAAAGTCCGGCATAACGTTTTCTTCAATCCGCGACGGCATGAAACGCGCCGCGAATTTCACCGCCTACAGCTACCCCAACGAAGAGCAATATGGCAAATCATACCTCCTCTCCGATATTCCCGGGGGCGTCGCGATTAAAACAGGCACACCGCAGATGACCTCCGCCGAGGACACCGGCTCCGCCTTCATAGGCTACTACCCCGCCGACAACCCCGAAATAGCTTTCGCAGGCTTTATCGAACACGGCGAATGGTCTAAGCTTATGATTAGAGAAATTATTGAGAATTATATTAAAAGGAGTTAAAGATGAGCGAAAAATTTGTAACAAAACCAAGTAATGACGCTATTTTCAAGCTTTTATTTGTCCAGAATATTGACCTGCTTCAAGACTTTTTATCTAACGCACTTGATATGCCGTTTGATGATTTTAGGGACATAACGATAATGAATCCGGAACTTTCGGGAATTGTTGCCGGTGAAAAAATCTCGGTTCTTGACATCTTGGTTAACAAGCCGGACGGCACAAAACTTAATATTGAAATGCAAAACTGCGACGAGGGCGACTTTAAGGAACGTTCGGTTTATTACTGCTCGAAGCTATTTATTAAGAACTTTTTAGCGGGACAAAGCTACAACGAACTGCCGAAAACAATCTGCATTAATATTTTACAGTTTACCCTCTTTAAAAAAGCCGGTTATAAATGTTCGGCTTTCCCGACAATTACCGAAACAGCGGAGGCGATAACGGATTTATGGCAGATACTATATTTCCAACTGCCGAAACTCGATGATGAAATAAAGCGTGAAAAAGCACAGCATATACTTGAGTGGTTGAAATTTTTCACCGTGAAAACTAAGGAGGACATTAAGGTTATGAAGGAAACAAGTAAAGATGAATACGTCATAAAAGCTCTTGAAAAGGTTGAACTCATGAACGAAGACGAGAAGACCAGAAGATTAGCCGAGGCACGCGAAGAAGCAATACTCAGAGAAAAATGGATTCTCGGGGCGGCAAAAAGGGAAGCTGTTTTTGATGTTGTAAGAAATATGTTTTCTTTAGGATTGTCAACAGACATAATTGCAAAGTCTACCGGTGTACCTCTCTCCGAAATCGCAAAACTTCAACATTAATCAGCGAAGGACATATTTAATATGAATGAAAAAGACGAATTTGTAAATAAAGCGTTAGAGACTGTTGAACTCATGAACGAAGACGAGAAGACAAGAAGATTAGCCGAGGCACGCGAAGAAGCAATACTCAGAGAAAAGTGGATTCTCGGAGCGGCAGAGAGAAAAGGCAGACAAGAAGGCAGACAAGAAGGCAGACAAGAAGGTATTCTCGAAGGGCTTTACAAAGCGGTAAAAAATATGCTCTCTTCCGGTATGCCAACAGACGACATTTCCAAATACACCGGCTTGCCCCCCTCCGAAATCGCAAAACTCCAATCGTCCCTATAACCATATATAGAAAGAACATAGCCATGCGCCTCTACCCCCTATTTTCGTCAAGCAAAGGCAACTGCTATTACCTCGGCAGTAAAACTGCGGGCGTTTTAATCGACGCGGGCGGCTCTACAAAGCGGATAGTTGCCGCGCTGTCGAGTGCCGGTATTCCGCTTACTGCCGTTAAGGCAATATTTGTCACGCACGAACACTCAGACCATGTCGGCGCGTTGCCGGTTCTGCTTAAGCGGATTAACGTGCCTGTTTTCGGCACGCCCGGGACGGTTTCGATGCTCTCTCGCGGGCTTTCTGGGGCGGATTTACATAGTTTTTCCGAACGCGTTTCTGTTTACGATATAAAAGCCGAAGCGGCGGTCTTAAAAACCTCCCACGACAGCGCGGAGCCTTGCGGTTTTCGCTTCGATTTTTCGGAGTCTTCCGTGTCTTTTTTAACCGACAGCGGTTTTGTTACCGACGGTTTTGAGGGGGCGATTTCTTCCGAAACCGTTGTCCTTGAGTCGAACTACGATCCGACGATGCTCTCCCGGGGGAGTTATCCTCCCCATACCAAGGCGCGTATTGCCGGGCGTTTCGGGCATCTGTCAAATGCCGCTTCCGCCGCCTTTGCCCGCGAACTTGTGGGTTCCGGCACAAAAAACCTTATCCTCGCACATCTCTCCGAAAACAACAACACTCCCGAGCTTGCGAAGTCCGCACTTTGGGCTGAGACTGCGGGATTTACAGAGGGTAAGGATTATTTTGTAAAAATTCTGCCGCCGGTTCACGACAATTGGTTTTGCGCTGTATGAAAATTAAGATTATCACCGTCGGGAAACTCAAGCCGGAATTTTCCCCGACCCTTAACGAATATGTCAAACGAATGGGCAGGTTTTGCAAGCTCGAAATAGTCGAGATTGCCGAGAGTTATCTTCCCGAAAATCCCTCGCCCGACGACATTAAAAAGGCACTTTCTGCCGAAGCCGTTGCCATAAAAAAGCAGATTACCGGCACGGTTATTCTCCTTGCGGTAGATGGGAAACAGCTCTCTTCCGAGGATTTCGCGGACTATATTAAAAACAAGAGCAAACTTACGTTTATTATCGGCTCATCATTCGGGCTTGACGACGGCATAGCGGCGGATTTGCGGCTTTCGTTCGGGAGGTTCACCTACCCTCATTCCCTCATGCGGATTATCCTTGTCGAGCAGATTTATCGCGCGTTTATGATTAATTCGGGCTCTCCTTATCACAAATAAAAATTTTTATTTAAGTTTTGCCGGTTTTGTACGACAATATTAATTGAGACAGGATTTTTCCGAATGAGGTTGTGATTTAATGCAAAATAATCCAGTAGCGAACAGTTTTATAACCAACGCTTTAAGCGGTTATAACAAAATATCTGCGAAACGCCCGGAGCGGGCGGGGAACACGCCGAAGCGGTCTGATGTGTTCGTTTTAAGCTCGCAGACAGATATTACCGAGAAGGTTACCTACGCCGCGAACGATATCGCTTCCGGCATACGCGCCGCCGACGATTCCGCTAAGGCTGAGGCTATAAAAGCGAAGATAAAGTCAGGCAATTATAACGTCTCTGCCGAAGAGGTTGCGAAGTCGATTTTAGGTATAATTTAGCGGTTGATTTAACCTTTCAAATATGGTAAAATGTTATTATGAATATTGATTATAATGCCGGTATAAAGTTTCTTGAGGGCTACGCGTCGCATTTTGAGGCGCTTGAAGCGACGGAGCTTAAAAAGCTTCGCCTCATGCACGACAAAAAGCCTGAGGCTGTCGCTAACCTTATCCCCGACGAGCAGGCACTGATAATGAAATCCGACATTTTAGAGCGAAACCGCGTTAAAATTTTCGGCGCGAAAACCCTTGACGAGATTTATGACACCGCGCCGGGGAGCTTAAAAACAGATTATATGCGCCTCACAAAGCGTATCCGAAACGCAGTTAAACAGATTCGAGACTTAAACGAAGTAATAAAGCTGATGGCGACCGAACGCCTAAAACGCGCAAAGCGGGCGAACAAACAGCTTGAGACATACGACGAACGCGGCTCGGTCAGCACAAAGTACAGAAACAATTTACCTGATATAAAGGTGTAGGAGTTTATCATGCCAAGTAGTTTCATGGGTTTATATGTTCAGAGGGAAGCTCTTCTTTCTGCTCAAAAATCGCTCGATATAACCGGCAACAACCTCTCGAACTTAGAGACGGTCGGTTATACCCGTCAGCGTGTCGATATGGCTTCCGTCTCGAACAGCACTTCTAACCTCGGCTACAATTCCGCCCGCGGGCTTGCCGGGCAGGGTTCTGAAATCGTCGGCATTGCCCAGATTCGTGATGCCCTCCTTGACACAAAATTCCGCAACTACACCTCCGATTTTTCTAATTCGGACACGAAGGTCGGGATGTTAGAGCAGCTTGAAGATGCCCTTGATAACCTTGAGTCGGACGATACCGGCTTCATGAGTGTTATTGCCGGGCTTAAGAAGGCTTTACAAGGCTATTCTTCCGACAACGCCGACAGACGGGAGCTCGGAACAATTGTTATGAATAACGGGCGTTCGGTTGCAGATATGCTCCGTGCGCTTGATTCGCGTATTACCGATATTTCAAGCCAAACAATTTCGGAGGCAACACACGCCGCAGATACCGTTAACACAACCCTTGCCCAACTCGCGGCACTAAACGATTCGATTAAAACCTCATATATTAATATGGGTTACATAGAACTCGGGCAAAACAACTACACCGTTCAGAGCGACTACGGTCCCCTTGAACTCAAGGACAGCTTCAATTATCTTCTCGACACCCTCTCGGAATACGGCGACATAAACGTTACCGAACATGACGACGGCTCTTATACAGTTATGCTCGGCGGACACGTTGTTGTCGCGAATGACCAGTACGCACAGGTTGCGTTCCGCGATAAGAGCTTTGATATCCCGACAGTTCCGCGTGCGGCAGGTTCGACGCCGCTTAACGATGCTCAAAAGGCAGAGCTTGCAAACCCCGACCCGGGCGATTTGCAGCTTGTTGTCCTAAACGCCGGGGTTAAAGACCCGAACACCGGGAAATACACAGGACTTAAAAACACCGACGAATGGCAGGATCTCGAAAAATTCCTCTATAACATGAGGAAGACGAAGGACGATTTCCTTCGCGGAGACGGCGAAATTGTCTTTGATACGGCATCAAGCGATCCGCTTACGAGAAAAGTATCGGAAAAATGGGAAAACCATCAGCTTGATGATATAACCGACAACGTTACCGGCGTTGAGTCCGGCGGACTACGCGGGCTTATAGACCTCTTTAACGGACGCGGAACATTCGCGGCGGAGGGGGAGAACGCCTACGAGGGCGTGGAATACTTCCGAGGGCTTGTTAACAGCTATGCGAAGACTTTTGCCGACGCCATGAACGGTATCTACAACAAAGACGACCACAGCACCTACACAGGTTTTGACAACGACGACCCGCAAGTTCTCTTTAACTACAAATACCGCTACTATTATACCGATGCGGCGGGGGAGAGACAGGATGCTTCGTATTTTATCGACGTTGACGGAACGCTTGCCTCCGACAGGTTCGGTTATAGTTCCGACAGGGAGCTTGCGACAAACACGTATTTGCAGGTTACGGACGGCAACGGCAGGGCGGTTAACGTCTTCGACATTCCCGAAGTTGCGGCGGATATAAAGACGCTTGTTGACGGCGGCGGAACGCTTGATGGGGCGGGCTTGCAGACGATTATTGACACCTACCTTGCCGGCGCGGGGATCACAGATCCGCGATATGCCCTTATGGTACGCGAAACCGGCGCGCTCGGGGCTGCGCTTGATACAGACACAGTTACAGGCGTTGCGGGTTCGATGGAAGTTACCGCCTTCTGGCAGAATAACGCCGAATTTATCTCAAACCCTGACGGTTACGACGAAGGCTCTGCCCTCGATAACACATGGATAAACCGTATGCTCGGCGCATTCAACGTCAAGCACGCCTACGCCGGGAACGCCTCGACCTATCAGTTTGAAGAATTCGTTTCGCACTACGGGAACGAACTCGGCAACCGTATTCAATACGAAAAGAAGCTCTCCGGGACGTCCGAGGTTATGCTCCTTTCCGTCACAGACCTGCGCGACTCTGTCATGGGGGTTAACGTTGACGAAGAGGGTATCAACATGATGAACTACCAAAAATGGTACAACGCCATTGCGCGTATGACGACAGCCCTCGATGAAGCCCTCGACAAGCTTATCAACGGCACCGGTAGAGTTGGACTATAAATATAGGTGGTTAATATGAAAGAAAAAATGCTTACCGAAGAAGAAGCCGAAAAGGTTGTCGGCGGTTGTCCGGACCCTTCCGGTATGTCGTTCCTTAATACTTCACAGATGGTCTGCGATAATTACATTACCCGTCCGGGACTATACGCCGACCCCTCGAAAGCCCCGCGAATGTGTAAATACTGCACCCATCTAAAGAATAATATCATAGAGGGAAAACAAACTTACTATTGCGAACACGCACAAAATCCGCGCTATATTTAGGAGCCTTTTATGAAAGAAAGAATGCTTACGGAAACTGAACTCACGGGGATTGTCGGCGGCATTAATCCCGTGGTTTTCGGCGAAATCAGTATGTCAAGAACAGAGCTTGCGCATCTTGTTTGCGACAATTACCAAAAGCGAATGGGCGTTATGGGGGAAGGCGGCGCCCCGAACAGCTGCAAAACCTGCTCTTTGCCGAAGCCCTCGTCCGGTCAAAGCGGCATTGTTTACATCTGCGGCAACGCATTAAACCAACGTCCCGTATAAAAGGAGCTTACATCATGGGAATGAGAATAACCCAGCGCATGACTAACCGTATGTATCAGCGCAACAATAACCTCACAATGACAAACCTCTCGAACGCTTACAAGAGGATTATTACGCAGGCTAAATACACGCGCAATTCCGAAAGCCCGCTTAATTCCGAAAAGGCAATGTCGATCCGCAAGGGGCTTCGCGAGCTTGACACGTGGGACGACAATATCTCGACCGCTCACGAGCTTTTTACGACGGCGGAATCGAGCCTTTCGCAGGTTGCCTCAAACCTCTTTACGCTAAAGGTTAAGCCGCTTCTCGTTCAGGGTTCGACAACGACCGTCGGCGACGTCGGCATGGCGGCTGTCGGGACACAGCTGCGGCAGACGGCGGAGGAAATGGTTGACGCCATGAACGCCGATTTTAACGAACGCCAGATGTTCGGCGGTTTATCACAGAACAAAACGCCGTTTACGATAGTTAACATAAGGGGTGCAAGCACCCTCACAGACGACCTTACAGCAGACGGAACAGTTTTAGCGGCGCAGAATTACGTGCAAGGTCCGGACGGCAGGATTTATCGCGAAGATGACGGCTATACGATAAGTGCGGGCAATGAACTTCTTGACCCGGACGGAAATGTTGTTATAGATTCCGCCGGATACCCGGTCGCTGCCGCGGGATGGACTTACGGCGAACTTGTAGAAGTACCCGGCGGGGTTGCACAAGGCGTATGCTACAACGATATTTTAATGACGACTATAAAAGAGGGTGCGGACGGGTTATTCTACGGAACGCGGATTAACGACGACGGCACTCAGACCGAAGATGAACTCGTACCCGGGCAGGGGCAGGTTCTCCTTGATATAGGGCTCGGCATTGAATTCGACACGAATTTGAACGTTAACCCGAATACGGCTTTCGACACAGCTATGCACGGCTTTAAAATCCTCGGTTATGGCGTTGACCACGAAGGCTACGCGACAAACCTCATTCAGTTAACCCTCGATGCGGCGGCGGTTGCCGAGCAGGGCGACATTAAAAATGTTGAGCTGCTCTCGACATATATCGACAAAACCGATGAAGCTTCGACAAACATCAGGACGTTTATTACAGAACTCGGTGTTCGTTACACCTCCCTCGACTACTACACAACAAAAAACGAAGACTCCCGCACCGCCCTCATGGACCGACAGTTAACCGTCGAAGGCACCGACATCTACAAAGAGATTACCGACTATTTCGCGATCCAAGCCGCCTATGATGCTTCGCTGCAAATGGGCGCAAATATCCTCCCGAAAAGCATCTTCGATTTTATATAAAACACATATATAGGAGGTTAAGGCAATGAGTACATGGAACCTTTTGCAGATAAAACGTATTCCAATTGATATTGAAGTAAATGTCACACCTTGGAAATACGAGCGGATTGAGGGCGAAATTGCCCGCGATTCCGTTGACATTCGCTCCCCGCTCCCGATAATTAACGACTTTTCCGCGCGTGACCACCTCGAAATCACAGGCAGAGAGCCTACCGCCTACACCTATCGTCCTATTCATAATGTCGCTAACATGAGTTTTTCCGAAACTTCCGAAGCAGAGGGTGATTTAGTGTCGAATATCCAGAAAAATCCTATCCGCGCAAAGATGGCTGCGCGTCCCATAGAGTCCGTAACATCCCGCATTATGCCGCGTGCAAAGTCCACGCAAAACGTCATAAACTGGTCTAACGGCTCCCAAAACTACAGCTTCGACTCGGACGGCAACGGCGACTACTCCCCGATAACAACCCCGTCCGAATGGAAATTCGTGCCCCGCTCCGTCGAAATTACAATAAACCAACTCCCCGGTCTTGAAATAGAATATGTCGGCTCGCCCATCTATTTCCCGCGTTCGGCTGACCCGAACTATGTTCCGCCGGAGGAGTAGGCGCGTTGGGGGAAGGAGGAGGAGTGACCTCCCCCTCCCTCCCCCAAACCCCCTCCCTCCCGGACTTTAAAATATTAATTTAAGTTTGCACACATCTGCACGATATAAAAAACAGCAAATGTTAAAATTTATGCTTATAGAAACACGCGATTTCGGCGAAATTGAAATAAATTACGACACAATCAAAAC
>JAISIH010000005.1 GCA_031262105.1 Ruminococcus sp.
TTTTGAAAATGTAGGGGGAGATAAGGGGAGAGGGGGGCAACCTGAGTACAATCTTGTCTGCACGATTGAAAGTCTCCACTGTCCTCTTGTTTCCCCCCTCTCCCCTTTTCCCCCCCTACGACCCCCCTCATCCCTTCTCCCCCCTTCCATGGGGAAGTGAATACGAGTTTGTTGCCGTTACAATGCGGTGAGGGCATTGCGCGAAGCGGCTTGGGCTTTTACGTGGGGGTGGGAAATATTACGCGAAGTGGCTTGGCGTTCGCGGAGAACTTGACATTCGCCGGGGTGGATTGGCGCGGTGGCGAGAAAAAAGCGGTGTGGCACGGCGTGAGGGCAAAAGTGGGTGCGGCGGCACGATGCAAGAGAAAAAAGTGTGGCACAGCGCGAAAAAAGGGGTACGGCGTTCGCGGAGACTCGGGCGTTCACGTGAGGGGCGGACGGTGCTGCCTGCCTTTGAATTCACGACACCTTGGAAAGGGGGTGAGGGGTGGGGGGGAGTGCAGAGGGGGAGTGAGGGATGTGTGGCGTAGTGCCACACGGGGGAAAACAAGAGGACTGTGGAGATGTTAGAGTCGTGGCAACGTGATTGTACTCAGGTTGTCCCCCTCTCCCCTTTTCCCCCTTTGCAATAAACGAAAGATTAGTATTAAGAAAAAACAGGGGGGAGGCAACGCGGCGCGATGCAAGAGAAAAAAGCGGCGCGGACGTTCGCGAAAAAAGCGTTGCAGTGTCGCGGCATGGCGCGAAAAAAGGAGGGCGAAACATTCACTGGCGCGGCGCGATGCGAGTGAAAAAGCGCGGCGCGGCATTCGCATAAGACAGCGCGTTTGCGGAAGTCGAGGATGTTCGCGGAGCGACAGAGTGTTCGCCGTGGGGTGATACGTTCACCGGCGCGGATTGACGCGAGGGAAAAGAGGCGGCGTTCGCGGAGGGCGAGAAATTACACGAAGTGGTGCGGGAACATTGCGGTACGCGGTACGGCGCGAGCAGAAAAATGCGGCGCGGCGCGGCGGCGCATTGCTCGGCACAGCGAAAAAACCAACGACTGCGCAAAAGCAAATAGTTAAAAAATCTTTGCGGGGGGTTTGGGGGGTGCTTTCCTCAGAAAGCACCCCCCAACGTTCCTTAAAAATTACATACCGGTAAGCCCTGAGCGTGAAATACCCTCGGTGAAATATCGTTGCAAGCCGATATAGAGGACAAGTATCGGGAGAATACCGATAAGGCTTCCTGCCTCGAGCCAGACGACGAGGTCTCGCGGGGGGACGGTTGTGTTGCCGAAAACGACTTTTGTAATTGCGGCGTCTAAGTTCTTGAGTTTTAACGCCATTATGCCGAAGTTCGTGAAGAATGTTGATGTAACGTAGTAGTCATTCCAGTACCAAACGATTGAGAAGAGGAAGACGGTTAAGAAGGTGCTTGAGGTGTTCGGTGCCATGACGGTTAAGAAGGTTTTGAAGGGCGAACAGCCGTCGAGATAAGCGGCGTCTTCAAGCTCTTTGGGCAAGCCCCTGAAAGACTGCCTGAAAAGGAAGATGAAAAGCCCTGCCCTTATACCGTTCCCTAAAACCGCGGGAAGATACATTGTTACGGGGGAGTTTATAAAATTAATGGGTTCGCCGCCGATTAAGGTCGCAAGACCAAACGGGTCGAAATAGCGGAAGAACTTAAACTGCGGAATCTTGATAACCTGCGCGGGAACAAGGATTTGCAATACTACGATAAAGAAGAGGATTGCCTTGCCCTTGAAATTGAAGCGGGCGAAGCCGTAGCCGGTCATTGCACAGGCGAAAACCTGTATAATCGAACATCCGATGTTGATTATAACGGTGTTGCGGAATGTAGGCCAATATTCCATGGTGCGTGCGGCGTCAAAGACGTTTTGGAGCGTGAAATGCCGCGGAATCCAGAGTACCGTCGGGTCGGTCATGTCGGCACGGGTGCGGAACGCCGTCGAGAGCATGAAGATAAGCGGATAAAGGATTATGAAGCAAAGCCCGGCGATGATTACTGCGCGGCACACCGGCCATGCCCACGAGAGGGCGCGTTGTATCTTTAGTTTGCGCTGTTCTTTCGGAGTCATATGCTCGAGGCGTTTCTTAAAACGCTCTCTGAGTTCGGCGCGGGTGTATTTTGCCTCTTTATATTTCGGCTCGGACTCGGGGAAGAACATACGCACGGTATGGAAAAAATCCCGGAGCGGTTCTTTTATGCGCGTTTTGAAGAAAGATGCGCTTTTCTCTTTGCCATCAGTCTCATCGACCGCTTCTGTTACAGCTTGTGTGCTTTCATCGGCTTGTGCTGTCTCCGCCGGCTGCTGTTCCTCTGCCTGTGCTATCCCCTCGGCTTGCTGTTCCTCCGCTTGCTGTGTCTCCCCGGTCTGTTCCTCAATCTGCGGAACTTTAGTTTTAGCCACGTTTCTCCCCCCTCTCTATTCGTTTTCGTACCATACGAAGTGTTTCATTACGGCGAAGATTATCCCAAGAGCGATTAGGACAATTCCGAAATAAGACCAGCCCATCGCCGAAGCGAGACCGTATTTCCATTCGGACTGCACGGATTGTATCCGCTCCATAACGCCGTTTGTCGGGTCGGTGAAGCTGTCGATTACTGTATAAACAACATTTACGAGGATCATCGGGGAAACATACGGAAGCGTAACCTTCCAGAAGAATTCCCAGCCTGTCGCTCCCTCAATCTGCCCGACTTCCTTCGCGGAGGGCGGAATAGATTGAAGCGCGGAGAGGAAGATAATAATCTGTATACCGCAGTTCCAAACGAGGTTTAATATATCGCTTGTGATTGTTGTAATAATTTCGGTGAAGCGGGTTCCGAAGCCGTAAATTCCGACGAATTCAAGGAGCTGGTCAACCATATCCGCTTCAAACATTGTCGAAAATTGGTCGGCGTTCGAGCTGCCGGCGGTGTTGATGTCGCCGGTGATTATTGCGTAAACGGGACCGGTCGCGATTATAACCGGCATGAAGAAGATTGCCCTTGCGAAGATTCTCCCCTTGAACTTCTGGTTGATAACGATTGCGACGAAGAGGGAGAACACGACGATTACCGGGAGCTTTAATGCGATATTTTCAAGAGCCTCAACAAGAAGCTGCCTGAATTCCGGGTCGATTGTGAAGGCGTAGGCGAAGTTGTTGAAATAATCGGGCTTGCCCGCGTCGTTAAGTATCGGTTGAATATCCATGTAGCCGGTCTCGGGGATTACGGAGAAGAACGAGTAGTAGAGGGATTCGACGATTGGTATAAGGAGGAACATTACCGCCCCGATAAACCACACGGCTATAAAACCGTAGCCGTAAAGCCCTTTCCGCCGCTCGTATGACATATTCTTTAAGGATGCAATTGGGTTTTTCATTTTATCCGATTACCTCCCTGCCGATATAGTCATAAAGCGAGTAAACTGTGCTGCCTCTTATAACCGTTCTTTCGCGAAGATTCGTTGTAATTTCCGTTCCGTCGGAAAACGTTGTTTTTATAATGTTGCCGTCGTCTTCATAGCCGATAATCGTTGTGTTAAGAAGCCCTTTGAGCACTTCATTTTCAAACTTCCAAGCGGAAGCCGCAATGTCAACCCAGTTTGCCTGATTCGCATAAAATAGGTTGTCGTAGAGGGTATCCTTAACCTCAACCGACGAAACGCCGATCATATCGAAGGATAAGCCTGTGCCGCTCGAGACGGCGCGTAATATCGCATCGCCCATTCGCGGTTCGCCGTTCACGCCGGTTGTCGAAACGGGCAGGAAGCCGAACATCGCAATCTGATAGAACGGAATATCCCTGTTAAATATGTCGAAGCCGGAGGACTCAAGCGGGATATTCGTGATAAAGTCAGCGTAGGGGATAATATAGCCGTTCGCGTCGTCAGCAAGGACAGAAAGCCCCGCCGCATTAAAACTCTCGTAGCCTGACTTTATAATCTCCTTCGCCATCTCACGCCCGGCGAATTTCTTGCCGTAGTCGCCGTAGATGGTGTTCGCGGTGTCGCCGAGAGCAATCCCGGTGTAGCCCAAGTCCGTATAAGACTTCGTGAGGGAACTGTAAATCCTGTTATAAGCAAGCGGCGACAGGAGCGAAAGCTCGTCATAATATTGGTTCGGTATCTTATGCGCAAGGTCGAAAATTGTCTGCTTTGAAAATTGTGCGTTGATGCGGATTGCCGTGTCGGTGATTGTGTTAAAGCCGCTTCCCGTGCGGAAGGTTATGTTCGAGACGGAGGGGTAAATCCTCGCCCCGGTCTGTGCCGCGTATTCGGTCAGAGCCTTAAAGTCCGACTTTCCGCCGAGGAGCGAAGCAGGTTTCCCGTCTTTCGCAACCTTCTCTTTAATGTTCGCGGCGTTAAAGTTCTCGTAGGTTACGACGGTGTTGTTAACGCCGTATCCGTTAAGCTTCTCTAAAATCCCCTTCGCGGTGTCAAAATCGGTTATCGCGAAGGACCGCCTTACAGGAAGCCCAAGGAGCGATTCCTGCTTAATTATCCCGCCGTAAAGGTCGAGATAGAGCGGAATAGAATTTTCGTGTGCAGAAGTGTTCCCGCTCGCCGCCTTTTCGGTAACGAGATATTCG
This sequence comes from Ruminococcus sp., assembly GCA_031262105.1. Lineage (GTDB taxonomy): Bacteria > Bacillota > Clostridia > Oscillospirales > Ruminococcaceae > JAISGY01. Next base: position 4,582 of record JAISIH010000005.1, read on the forward strand.
CGGTACTTCGCCGCAATGTCAACGTAGTCAACGCCTGTGCTGTCCGCGACGGGATAGTATCTGACCTCGATTTCGGGGACCTTCATGCCGTACTGTTCATATATCGTGAGGGATTCTGCGTCGTTTTGCGTTCCGTTTATGGTGAATTCGTCCTTAGAACGGGTTGTGAACTCAAAGTAACAGGAATTATAGTAAACCCTGTTGTTAAGCCCGGAGACGTAGGCGTTAACGGAAGCTTGTGCGTCGCCCTTGTCGATAACCGCCATCATTCCCGCGCCGTTTTTAACGATACCGTACATCGGTAGGCTTACATTCCTCGTCATGTTCGCCGCAGTTATCGGAACTCTTGTAATATCCTTGCCGTAAATCATGCCGGAATAGGCGGGGTTAACCGTCTTCCCGTTGTTAAAATCAATTATCGCGCCGGAGCCGTCGGGGATAACGAAATACCCCTCGTCGTCAACATCAGCCGCGCCGAAAGCCTTCATGAAAGAGAGCCTTGCCAAAAGATTATCGCCGTAATCTTCTTTAATCTTCTTTACGTCAACATAGACTTTGAGGTAGTCTGCCTCTAAGGTATATTCCACCGGTATAGTTATATAGCGGTTGTTCTTTTCGTCGGTAGCCATCGGAACGGTAAGCCTAAAGCCCTTGTCAATCTTCTCGAAAGAAATTTTCGCGTCGCGGTACGAATTTATGTTCGTTTCAGACCGCGCGGAGGGGGTTGCGAAAACGCCCTCGATGATAGATTTAAGCTGATTAAGCTGCCCGACTTTCGGCGCGTCGTATTGGGAAATTATCTTCCCTGTCTCGTCGTAAACCGATTGCTTTTCCTTCGCGTTAATGGGGCTTGAAAACCAGTTTGTGCCGTTTGCCTTATCGACAACGCAGAGTGTCGGACCGTAGTCCCTTTCGCCTTCTTCGTCGAGATGTTCGGCGGAATAATAAAGCGCAAGGCGGTCGTTCTCCGCGATAAGCTCCATCTCGGCAATAACGCTCTGTTCGGTGCGGTAGGCTATGTCGGTCTTAAACTCGGAAGCGTCCGTCTCGATACCGTCGTCAACGTTTAGACTGTCCCCCGGTGCAGCATCTTCAGGTGCGGAAACTTCTGTCGTTTCCGTTGCCGCTTCTTCGTCGCCCTCAGCCGCCCAAACAGTCGCCCCGGAGGCGGTTAACATTCCCACAGCGAGAAGCATTGCAAGGAGTTTTTTTATTTTACTTTGCACAAGCTTCACCGCCTAAACTCTGAATCTGTACGATATCTCGGTGTATATCGACAGAACAAATATTATTACCTGTTGGAAGAGGGTTAAGAGCAGAACAAGGAGAAAGAGGATTGCAAGCATTGCAAGAAGGGTTAAGAGAATAAGCAGAAGCGTCTTTTTAATTGTGAATTGGTGGACGGCTTTTTGGGAGGTTATTACAAGAAGCCCCGACCACGCAAGCCCGATATATTCGATCGTTTCGAGGAAGATGTATTCGTCCCGCACGAAGTAGTTTGATAAAAGCGTGCCGATAAGGGTGCAGGCAACGTAGGGGATAAGGGCGTATGCGGAATAGATGAAGATTTTTTTCATTGTCCCCTCGCCGTCGAAGAGGGTACACATAGCCCAGTTCGCGACAACCCACACAAGAAAGAGGATTATCGTCTGGACGAGGAAGGGTACTATATTAAATATCTTGTCGTAGGAGACATAAAACTGAAAGCCGTAAACCTGATCTTCTGCAACCGTTGCCAAAAAGAAGAGAACAACGACAGCCGTCGCAATTGCCAAAGACCCCTGCTTCTTCCAGCGAAGATCCTCAAACCCCTCAAAAGGATGGGCAAGAACGTGTCCGACAAACCTTGGGTTGTTATAGTCTAACATCTTTTACGCCCCCTCCCCTTTTTTCTTCTTCGGGTGTCTTTTTCGATAAAATCTGTAAGCGAAGACCCCGACGACAATTACAAACAGCCCGATTACAATGAGGGAGAAATTTTCCCTTAAGATGTTGTTTCGATAACCCTCGAAAGCTTGGCTGTAGTAGTATTGATTTAGGGCTATGCGGAAGTTTTCCATTGCGGGTTTGTAGTTTTTGTCGAAAAGATAGGCGAGACCGATGCCGGTATATGCTCTCAGGTAGTTCCCGTCATAGCGGAGGACTTCCTCCCACATTTCCTTCGACTGGGCATATTCGGCGTCGGTGAATTTTTGCGCCGCCGCTGTAACAAGTTCGCCGAAGACTGTGCGGTTAAACACAGTAATCGTGTTCTTTCTTATGTCGGAGACGTAAATCTTGTCGCCCCTCGTCTCGATAGCCGCCGCAGACTGGAACTGCCCTAACTGCCAGCCGATTCCGCCCATGAGGAACAGCCTCCAGCCGTTCTTGTCGAACTGATGGATTCTCCCGTGGTTAAAGTCAAGGAGCGTCATCGTTCCGTTTTCGTCCACGTCAATGTCCGTCATAGCGTTCGCGACGGTGTAGATTGAATAATACGCCGGGTCAATATCGCCGAAATTCGCCCCCGCCATCTCGATTGCGTCGAGAACGTTGTCGCCGCGGGGATTGAGTTTCTTAACTTGGTCGTCGGTCGTGGTCGTCGTTTCGGTAACGGTATAGATAAACTGCCCGTCAATGTCAAAATTCGTGAAGCTGACAGGGGTTGACTTTGCCGTACGTATACGCTGTGCTTCGGTCGAGATAAGGTTCCAGAAAGCATTTGCGATAACCTCGGAGGTCGCAAGAACGGTGTTCGCCCCATAGAAGCCCAAGAAATTCGCTTCGTTGTCGTACATAACTGCGCCGCGGTTGACGGACTTCACGACAACATAAACGTTCCCGGACTGGTCAACGCAGACCTTAAAGGGGTTGAACGTCGTCTCCGCCCCATAGAGAATAGAGTCGGGCTTTGTAAAAATAAGCTCGATGTTCCCCTCTTTGTCCGATTTTATAACTCGATCGTTTAAGGCATCGCAGATATACATATGCCCGGTGTTGTCGTCAACGAAGATGCCCTGAGGCTCGTTTAAGAAGGTTTCTTCGCCCTCGTATATAAATGTGTCGTAAATCCGAACAAGGTTTAAGTCAAGGTCGGTAACGACGATGCGGTTGTTCTTTCGGTCGGCGATATAGAGTAGATCGTCTGCATCAATATAGAGGTCGGCAGGCTCGTAAAAATTCCCGACACCGATTTCAACGCCGGTAACAGCCCTTGAGGCGGTATAACCTGCCTGCGAGGGGATAGGGTCGCCCCAGTCGTCGTAGTTATAGCTGACGTAGCTTGTGGCGGAGAGGGTTGTAGTTAACAGCGTTAATGCCATAACCGCCGCCGAAACCCCTGCAATTATCTTCTTTGTAATAATCATACTGCCCCCCTTAGTCTTTCATGCCGGCGTGAGCCATGGTTTCCATAACCTGACCTTGAGCGGCGATGAAGATTACGAGCGGCGGAACCATAAGCACAACGGCAGATGCGCCGATTGCGCCTTGGCGCGAGATTCCGGCGAGGGCGATTTGCTGCACAACAACCGGGATTGTTTTAAGTGCCTCGTCGTATACGACAGAGCCGCCAGCCATGTTCCAAACGGCTTGGAACTCGAAGATTATAATCGTCATGAGTGCGGGCTTGACGTTCGGCATGACTATCCCCCAGCATATCCGCATGAGGGATGCTCCGTCAACCTTCGCCGCTTCAATCATAGCGTCGGGGATCTGCCCGACGGACTGTATCATGAGGAATAACCCCATCGCCGTCGGTATCATAGGCAGCACAAGGGCGGCGTAGGTGTTAATCATATGAAGTCTTGCCATTACTATATACTGCATGATGTATGTAACGGTGGAGTTAAAGAGGAGTGCAATAATAACCGTCTTGTTTATGATAACAGAGCCGGGGAACCGACATTTTGCTAAGATGAACGCCGCCATACAGGCAAACACAACGTGAAGCCCGGTCGAAACAACGGTCACAAGGAAGGAGTTAAAAACGTTTCTCGAAAACGGCACCCAAGAGTTATTCGCGACAACGAAGAGGTCTTCAAAGTTGTCGAATGTCGGGTCCATTGAATAAAGCTTCGGCGGCATGATGAAAAGCTCGTTTATCGGCTTAATCGACGTAATAATCGCGATATAGATGGGGAAGAGCATGAAAAGCCCGAGCAGGGTTAAGAATATGAAGATGCCGATGTCGTTTTTCCATGTCTTTCCGACGCGCTTGTTAGAACCCTTGCTTTTTTCCATCTTCGCATGGGCTTTCGCACGGCGTTTCTTTAATGCTTCGAGAGCGGCGGCGTTATCGGCTGCCTGTCTTGCCGCTATTTCAGACGGCTTAAGTTCTTTTTTCGCCATTTTTATAAGCACCCCTCTCCCTAATTATCAAGATAACGCGCTAAGATTTTCCGCACGACGGCGTTCGCGATAAGCATTGCAATAAACAGGATAAAGCATATCGCCGAGGCATAGCCCATTTCAAAGCGTACCCAGCCGTAGTCGAAAGCGTGCGTCATTATCGTGTGTGCCTTATACTCAGTCGAGGGGAAGCCGACGAGTGAACGTCCGACAATATCAACGGTGAATGATGCGACAATCTGCATAACCGCCGCGAACATAAGCTGCGGTCCCATCGACGGAATGGTTATGTAGATAAGCTCCTGCCAGCGGTTTTTTATCCCCTCAATCGCGCCCGCTTCGTACATTGACGGGTCGATGGACTGAAAGCCCGCTCTAATTGCAAGGAAGCCGGCGCCCATGGATACCCAAAGCTGTACTATTATAACGCAGGGGAGGATATAGTCGGCGTTCGTGAGCCATTGGATCGCGGCGGTCGTTACGCCGAGGCTGTTTAAGAAGCTGTTGAGATAACCGTACGCGTCGCCGGAGAAGATAAGCTGCCACACGAAGTAGATGTTCCCCGCCATGGACGGCGCATAGAAAATCAGGGTAAAGAGGGTTTTAAGCGTGGGGTGAAGTTCGTTTATAAGCCACGCGAGGAAGAAGCTTAATATGTATGAAAGCGGACCTGTAAAAATCGCGAAGATAATCGTTGTCCTGACCGCTTGTGAGAAGACGTCGTCTTCGAGGAAGAGGGTGTAGAAGTTATCGAACCCGACCCACTTCGGCGGGAACTGCGCCATATCAAAGCTTGTGAAGCCCATCGGCAGTGACATTATAACCGGAACGACGGTGAAGATGATAAAGAGAATCATAAACGGCGCAAGCATTGCATAACACATACCGTTTCGCTTCATCTCGTGCCACTGGTACGCCATGTATTCGGAGAAGCTGTATTTGCGTTCGGTTTTATTAAGGATAATCTTTTCGGTGTGTGCGCCTTTCGGGGTCGATAATAGCCTTGCTATCTTCGCGTCCTCCGCAACGCCGCCGATCGGCGCGTCGGATATTGTCGAAGCCGCAATCAAAGCCTTTTCGGAAGGGGTTTTCGCCGCTTCTAATTTTTCGCGGAGTTCCCGCATGGAAATAGCATCGAGGGCGTGTACCTGCTGTTGGTTAAGCTCCATCTTTTCGGCTCTTGCCTTTTTTACGTCCGTTGCCGTCTTTGCCCCTTTTGCCCCTTTTGTCCCGGTTGCCACTTTTGTCCCGGTTGCCGCTTTTGTCCCGGTTGCCCCACTTGCCCCACTTGTCTTATCAGCCATCTTTACTCACCCCCCCTTTAATCTATGCCGAGATTTTCGCGTTTTCGGAGAATCTCGTTATTAATCTTTACGTTATATTCGTTGAGTTCGTAACGCGGGTTGTATTTGTTGTTAACGACCTCGCGGAATGCGTTCATGAGTTCGCGTGTTACAACGTATGCGGAGGGGGTAATGGGAATTTCGCGGAGTTCTGCCATCTGTGCGTTTATTACATTAAGTTCGGAAGCCGACCAGTTAAGCCTCTGCAAGGCTTCAAGGTTCGCGGTATCGACACGCCCCATAGGACCGAGTACGCCCTCGACGTTACGGCAGTATTCGACCTGAGCATCTGTGTCTGTAAACCATTTGATGAACTTCCATGCGCCGTCGTAGTTAGAACAGGTTTTGAGGATAATTGCGCCGGTTGTTCCCGAATTCGAGGCGTGAGAGATTGTGCCGTCTTCTTGGACCGTTCCGGGGACGAGGGTAAAATCCCAAAGCCCTTTTATTTCAGGCGCGGCGACGTTAAGTTGGTTATAGAATGTGTTGTAATTCTGGATAACTATCGGGCTTTCGCCGGTTCTGAAACGGGTAAACGCATCGTAAACTTGGTCGAATTTATAGATATTATAAAAATCTGTCCATTTTTCAAAGCTCTCGTAAGCTTGCGGGGTTGTGAAGGTTGTCGCCGTGAAGTCTTCGTTATACCAGTTATCGCCGCGCTGGAGCATCATAAGGGCGAAGGTATGCCCGACTTCGACAGAGGGCTGAATCGACGTGAGTGTACCGTTCCCGGCGGCAACCGACATCGGCAGTATCAGCCCCGGCTGCATATATCGCCTTTGAAGCGCGGGGAGCATATCTATAAGGTCTTCCCACGTCTCGGGCGGCTCTTCTATGCCGACTTCCGCCAAGAGGTCGAGGCGATAAAACATCGCAGGGAAGCCCCTTGTAATCGGTATGCCGTACGTTTTTCCGTCAAACTGATAATGTGTCAACGCGCCGTCCGAAAATCTTGCGGCGACTTCGTCAAAACCCTCGTAATCGTCAACGTTTTGTAAGAGTCCGCGTATGGCAAGGTTAATCGGGAATTCGCCCCCGAGGAAGAGGGCAACGTCCGGACCTTTTCCGGCAAGGACAGCCTCCATAATTGTCCCCTGAACGAGGTTTATCGCGACGGGTACTTTATATTCTTCGGTGAATTCGCCGTCGGTCATCTGCTTAACGATATTGGTCTGGTCACGCCCGACGTTAACCCACACGTCGATTGATTCGGCGGTGAAGTCCGAAAGGCGGGTGTAATCCTCAAAGAAGCTCCCGACAAAGCCTTCGATGCCGAAAGCCGCCGACTCAAATATGTTAATGCTGTCGGATTGGAACTCTTTTGAAGCCGGCGCAATCTCGATATAATCGACACGAAGCGGCTGGGCGCGATTTTGCCGCATCCACGCCGAGGTAGCCGAAACGCTCGATTTTATCGCGGTGTTGCGGATAGAGTCCGGGATACGTCTTGGCCATTTTGCGCAGTTATAAAGCACTTGAGCCATACGCTCGAGGGCGGTTGCGGTTGTGCCTTTAGTTCCGGAAATGCGTTCAACCTCCGCCATCTGCTCCATGAGAGTGTCAGCCATGCGGTTAAATTCATCGACGATTCCGGGTATCTCTATATGTATGTTGTAGTCTGTGTAACGGTCGGGGTTCGGTCCGGTTATCATTAAAATGTCCATGTAATATTGGTTAATGTCGTATACTATACCGTCAAGGTATCTCATGACGTTTCCGATTTCGCCCGGAACTGCTTCGAGGGCGATTGTGTGCTTCCCGGGTTCAAGATAAACATATGCCGGGTCGCCGTTTTCATCGGTCGCGGTAACTGTAACCCATTTGGTTGAATATTCAAATTTAATCGACGAAAAAGCCTCATTCGGGACAACCCCGTCGATATACAGCCTGCGGTTTGAAGCAAGCCCGCGAAGCTCGTTCTGCCTTGCCTTAATCCCGACTTTATAGTATCCGGCATTCGAGACGTTAAACTGCCATTCGACCATCTGCCCGGACTTATCCCAGACACCGACGGCGTTATACCGCTGTTTAACAGGGTTTGAGTCCTCCATGATGTATTCGTTGCGGACAGCTACCGGAACGATGGATTGGTTATTTGTATAGGCATATTTTTCGCCCTGAAGCTTGATTTTCTCGGCATTGGCGTTCTGCGCAAGCTCGGCTTCGGTGGGCTTAACGTAGGGCGCATAGGGCTTTTCGTTATAGAGCTTAATGTATTCAATGGCAAAAGCCGCTTTTTCGGATTCGAGGGTTATGACGTGGGCGCCCTTTTCGAGGTAGAACATGAGCGGCTCGTTAAAGAGTCCGTCGGTGTCCTTAAAAGACGTCGTAAGCCATGTCGAGGACTCGACTTGCGGGGATAACATTTCGTTGTCGCGGGTGTCGGTAACTATCGGGTGTTCGGACATGAAGCGTCTCGGCACTTCGATACGGGTTGCGGATTCAAAGGGGGATTCGCCGTCGAGAAGCACGGATATTTCGGAGACGGAATTTCTCCCGACAATGGGATAATAAGACATCATTATGTTGTAGTTGCCGGTTTCGGGGACTGTAACGTTAAAGCTAAGCCTGCCGGTCTGGTTTTCCCAAACGACAACGTTTTTTCTGCCCTCAAAATCGCCGACGCGAATAACCGCACCTCTTGTATAGTTGCGGTATGTAAGCTGAGCCTCGGCGTCGGGTCGCGGATTATTAACAATAGAGTCGTAATATTCGGAATAGGACGTCGCCCGGACGAAACCTTCTTCTTCAATTTCCGCTTCCGCCTCTAAAACATCGGCAGTAACTGCTTCTTCCGCCGGTAAATCTTCATCAGCCGCAAAAACACCGAAACCGCCCGTATTCAGACTTAAACCCAAACAGGCAGCCAAAATAACCGCCCCAACCCGCCGTTTAATCTTGCCCAACCTCAGATACCCTCTTTCACCGAATTGCCTGACAATAAAAGTTTATGTTTGTAACGTAAATTATATCAAAAAATCGACAGAATGTCAAGCTTTTTTTATAAAAATGTGCTAAAAAGAACGAGAAAAAAACTTAATCGTTTTAGGTTTTGAATAACCGCCGAACAAATGGTTATATTAGGCATAAAAAGCTATTTGGAGTGATTTTATAATGGACTTTAAGAAATCGGAAACGCGAGTAAATTTAATGAGGGCATTTGCGGGGGAATCGCAGGCGCGGAATCGTTATGATTTTGCCGCTTCAAAGTGCAAAACGGCGGGATATTGGTTTTTATATAATATCTTCACACTGACGGCGAACCAAGAGAAGGAACACGCGGAGGTTTTTTATAACCTGCTCCAGTCGGAAAACGGCGAGAACATCGAGCTTGACGACGCTGCGTACCCGGTTAATATCGACGACGATCCCGTTAAGCTTCTTGAGGCTTCCGTCCATAACGAGACGGAAGAGGCGACGGACTCTTACGTTAATTTCGCGAAAACGGCGACGGAAGAAGGCTTCGCGGACATTGCATATATCTTTGAGAGCATCGCGAAGATAGAACAGGTACACGCCGACCGCTTCGATTGTTTTGCGACGCTTCTTAAAAAGTCGCGGCTTTTCAAGGGGAACGACGACACCGAATGGATCTGCCTTAACTGCGGGCATATCCACAAAGGACCGACCGCGCCGAAATCCTGCCCCGTCTGCAAACACGCTCAAGGCTATTTTGTCCCGTTTAAGTATTATCATTTTATGGAAGAAGTTTACGCGGAGTAAAAAATCCCCGGCAGTCCGAGGGGCGGGCTGCCGGGGGGTTTTTATATACGAAGGGCTATGATTTTTGACAGTGTTTCCATAGCTAACTTCTAAGGGCTTCGATTTTTGAAATCGGAAGGTTTAATACCTTGGCGATTTCTGCGGAAGGCATACCATACAAGATTAAACTTCTCGCAGTATTTATAAGGGTTTCCGCTATGCCCTCTGCTTTGCCCTCTTCGCGTAAATAATATTTCTCTGTCGCCGTGTCCATTTCATACTTCAATCGAGAGGTATAGTAAGCTCTTTCGTTTTCACTTTGGCTGATTTTCGACAGTGTTTCCATAGCTTCCTTAAACTCCTTTCGGGCTTCAAATTCGTCGGCTTTGCCTAAAAACTTGCTGTCGCCGACATACTCAACAAAAACTGCCCACCGCTCGTCATCCGTCATTTCGTCAACGGGTTTTGATAGCGACTTCCTTATTTTCGGCAATTCTACGTAAATTATACTGCAATAATCGGAAAGCACTGTGTCGTCGTCCCTGAAGTAAAATTTATGTATAAATTTATCGTCGCTGAAAACAGTGTAGTCGCAGAGCATTATCTGTATTGCTTTTTTCAGATCGGGATAGTTCTCCCCGCCCTGTCCGGCAAAAAGTCTGCTGATATAATAAAGGCTCCGAACCCTTAGGCTTTTGTGTTTGTTTGAAGAGTTATCGCCGTGCATTGTATGTGCCTGCATTTCAATTTCAACCCGTGTCCCGTCGTCCGTTACACAGCTGACATCAAAACGAATCGGCTTATCACCGGAAAACACCAGCATCGGCGGCTCGTTCTCCTTGACCTCCGAAGAGACAATCTTAAGCCCCGTAAATGCAGAGATCATCGAGTTTCTGATTAAGCCTGTGTCATATCTTGTAAGCATTGCCTTGAAAATGTAGTCGTCCTTAAACGGCAAGATTTCCGGAATATTATTTATATCAATCACTGGCGTCACCCTCTTATATTATACACCGTTTTTCTTACCATGTCAATCACTTTTTCAAATTCTCAATCTCAGCATTAACCTGCGCTGCAACGTCCGCGGCGGGGTTAAAGAGCGAGTCGTATCTAAATAGCGCGACGCCGCCGTAATTGCTAAGCAGCTTCGCCGCCTTAATCTGCCTTGCGAGAATATCGGAACTCTCGAGCCATTCGTTTACGCCGGGCTTTGCGAAGCTGTCGTAAACCCCGATTTTATAGGGGGCAAGCCCGATTATAAGCTTAACGCCGGTGGAGATTTCCGACCATTCCGAAATCATCCGCAGATACGGCGAATAACCGTTATCGAAGCCGAAATAAATCTGCGGGACAATATAGTCGCAGTATCCGCCCTTGCACCATTCCTCGACGTCGGCGGAAAGCGGGCGGTTGTTTTCGATATTCCCTTGGGGCGAAATGCCGAAAAGGGCGTCCGGGTTCGCCGTATGTACTGTGCTGTTGATGCTTTTTACGAGGTTGTTCACTCGGGCAATCTTTGCGGCAGTCGGGGCGTTGTCGGGGTAAAAATAATCGTCAATCTGTATCCCGTCAACCCGATAGTTACTTACAATTTCGGCTATCCCCGCAACAATAAAATTAACCGCCTCGTCCGAATCCGGGTTAAGATACCATCTTCCGTCATGCTTGAAAATTTGGGAAGTTCCCGCGCTGTGCCATTTTTTGTAGGCAATATCGGCGGGGATATTTTTCATCTGCGAGTCGGTGCAGAGCCTCATCGGGTTAATCCAGCCGTGGACAGAAAGCCCTCGGTCGTGGGCGGACTGTATCATAATCGGGAGCGGGTCAAAATCCGCGCTTCCGAATCTGTCGCCCGCAGGGAACAGCGCGGAGCTATAATAAGCATCGCCGAAAGCTCGAAGCTGTAAATAAACGGTGTTAAAGCCGAGCGACACAACGTTGTCGAAAGCCCTGTCGATATTTTTCGTGAACTGCTCTTTCGTCTTGTTTTTAAGGATGCTGTCGTATTCAAGGTAAGAGATCCAAACGCCCTTCTGCTCGGCGTAGTTAAGGGTGTTGTAGGACGTCGGGAAGATTACCGGGGCGGGGGCGGTTGTCGTTGCGGCTGTTGTTGTTGTTTCCGGCGGCGGGGTAGTTGTTGTTGTAACCGTGGTTGTTTCCGGCGGCGGGGTCGTTGTTGTTGTAACCGTTGTCGTTGTTGTTTCAACCGTGGTTGTTTCCGGGGCGGCGGTTGTTGTCGTTGTTTCGGGTGCGGTTGTAGTTGTCGTTGTAACCGTGGTTGTTTCGGGAATAGTTGTCGTTGTAACCGTCGTTGTAACCGTCGTTGTTGCCGTTGTCGTCGGCAGTGCTGACGGCTCTATTCTTGTGCAGGAGCAGATTAGTATTAATGCCGCAAAAACCGCCAAAATCTTACGCATAGACCGCTGTTACCTCAATTTAATATTACTGTAATTATACCGCAACCGAAAGGGAAAGTCAAGTGTTAACATTTGTTAAATTTTATATTGTCGCTTTTATCTAAATTGCACACTTTTATCTGCGGAAATTTGTTAATGCACACAAAATTATTTTTGTTCACAAAATAGCAATGAAATATGGTTGAAGCTGTGATACTATATATACAGAGTAAAATTGCTATAAGTATGCTATATATATAATATCCGGAGGAAAACTTTGAAAAAGAAAAGGGTTGTCCGTTCGAGTACAAGAGCCTTGCTGATTTCCTGCGTGCTTTTGTATCTTACGTTTTCTGTCTTTGCCTACGGGCTTTCGGTTCTCTCCGCACAGTCTAATATCCAGATGCGTACGAGCGACATAGGCGCGCTCGCTACCGGCGTTATTGCCGATTATCTTACAGAAAAAGAAACCTCTGTCGCACGGATTTCCGACCGCGCAGATGCCGTCGAATTTCTTATGACGCTGCGGCGTGATGCGGCGGCGGTTATTGAAGAAGCGGCTTTTTCGGACATTGCCCGCCTTATGAGTACCGCCGGGAACTTCGATTCCGACGTGAAAAGCGCGTGGGCTCTCGACTCCGGGAGCGGCAACCTTATTAACGGCAAGGGGCAGTATATCTCGCCCGAAGTTTATGACGCAAGGACAATGCACTGGTTCGCCTCCGCGAGGGACAGTTCGCAAGGCTACGCCGTTACCGACATCTACACAAGCGTTTTTGACGGCTCCGGCGAGGTTTTCTCGATAATTAAACCCGTTTCCGAAAACGGGAATGTTGTCGGATATTTCGGCGTTGAAATCGACATCAACAAGATAACCTACATGATGGACACGTATATTTCCTCCGAGGGGAGCTTCCCGATAGTTATCTCCGACGGTCATTCCGTGGTTTATTATCCCGAAAATAACGGCGAATTCACGAAGATTTATTCGATTCAAAACCCGCCTGTTTCCGACTTTATCGCACATACTTCCGGGCTGACACAGCTTTCAAACAGCTATATCGACGCCGACGGGAACACGCTCTATTACTACTTCGATTCCTATACAATCCCGAACTGGTCGGTGCTGGTTCTCTTCGACGTTAAATCGGTCAGCGGCAACGCGCTTGCTATGTTCGGGCTTGAAGCAACGGTGTTATTCCTGATGGTAATGCTCTTCTTCATCATCGTTAACAGCATTATCCGCGAAAAACTTTCGCTCCTCTCCGCCGTTACGGATGAGATTTCGGAATTCGCCTTGGGTAACTACAAACCGCGGATTAATTCCGTTAAAATCGGGGAATTAGGCTATGCCTCGAGGGATCTCGATATGCTCGGGAAAGAGCTTGCGGAGAAAACCGCCGCCGCCGAGACGCTCCAGTTTATCGACCCGACAACAGGGCTTTTTAACCGCGTGAAGCTCTATGAATGTATCGAAGAACATATCGCAACCCGCTCCACAAACCACAGCTCATTCGCGGTGCTTTTTATCGACCTTGATAATTTCAAGTGGCTTAACGAAACCTACGGGCATAAATTCGGCGACGACGCGCTTTCCGTCTTCGCGAAGGTGCTGTCAGACGCCGTTACCCCCGAGTCACAGGCATTCCGCTATTCGGGCGACGAGTTTATTATCGTCTATGACTTTGACGTGCGAAGCGACATTGACAGCTTCTCGAACAAGATGCGCGCCGCGTTCCAGAACTCATTCAGAGTACAAAACGACAAGATTTATTTCCGCTTTAGTTGCGGCATTGCCCTCTATCCCGAAAACGGCTTAACCGCCGACGATATGCTCCGCCAAGCCGCTTCTGCATTAACCGCCGCGAAGGCGCAGGGCAAGAACTGTTCTGCATTCGTCCCCGAAGACGACGGCGCGGGCCCGAAGAAGGCATATATTGCTCAAGTCCTCTCCCACGCGCTTCATAATCGCGAGCTTTACCTTAACTATCAGCCGATTATTAACATGGAGACCGGCGCGATTTACGGCTTTGAAGCGCTTATAAGATGGGAGTCCGCCGAGTTCGGCAATATTCCCCCGGCAGATTTCATAAAGGTTGCGGAAGAGTCGGGCGAAATTGTTCAGATCGGAATGTGGATTTTAGAGAGCGCGTGCCGGTTTATCCAGCGCGTGAATAAGGAATACAACCGCGAAATTGTTATTTCGGTTAACGTCTCCCCGGTTCAGCTTCGTCAGCGCGATTATATCGAACACATCCGAAACGTCCTCACAATATCGCGGATTAACCCCGCGAATATCCAGCTTGAAATCACGGAGGGCAACCTCGTAGACTTCATCGACAACCGCAACGAGACCCTCGAAGAGGTTATAAACACCGGCATAACCCTCGCCCTCGACGACTTCGGCACCGGTTACAGCTCGATGGCGTACCTCAAAAACCTCCCGGTAAAATGCCTGAAAATCGACAGCAGTTTTATGGAGGGTTACAGTTCCGAAAAATCGCAGGCAATAACCGCTTCGACGATAGATCTCGTACACTCCTTAGGCTTAATAATCGTAGCCGAGGGCATCGAGTCCCGCGAGCAATACGACAAACTCAAGGCAATGCACTGCGATTATATTCAAGGTTATCTCCTCTCAAAACCGCTTGCCGAGGATAAGGCGATAGAATTTATCCCGCAGTATGAACAGATTCATAGGATAGACTGATTTATTTACAGTAAAAGGGCATACCGCTTGGTATGCCCTTTGTTTAGATTATGCGCTTATGCGTTAACAAAACGAATTTTGCCTTCTCTTTTCTTTTGCTCAAACTCTTCCCAAAGTTTGTCAATTCGTTCCCTTAATTGTTCATGCGTAAGCCCTTTAAGTTCTTCCGGAGTCTCTCTTGGGCGGTCATCTTCATACCAGCTCATTTAATTCACCTCTTTAAATACTAATATTCCTCTGTCAGCCATTTCCTCTAATGCCATAACTTCAACCCCAAATTCTGAATATCCCATTGCTCTTAAATTTGATGTTATTGAGTCATAAAGCTCAGCCTGTGGTTTTGTTAAATTCCTGTAAATATAAACTGTACCGTCATGCGCGGCAATAACACCAAACGAATATCCATTGCGATATGCCGATTCAAAATCGCCCATCGAAGGCGGCATACTGCGCGGGTGATTGTGTATAGTGACTTTGTTTTTTATGTCGTGATACTTTTTCATAAAATCGGGCGAATATTTAACAACGCTTGGTATTGACATATTGGTAATCGACGTGAATTCCTTGCCGGTATTTTCGTCAAACCAATACATATCCTCAAAATCTGTACCGGAGCGATGATTTAACATCTTTTTCGCCCTTTGATACAAGTTTTTATTAAGCTCTTTATTGTCCGAAATATTGTCAAATTTGCGCCTGTATTCACCGCTGTCTATGTAATTATGGTCAATTGCCGTCGATTTATCCTTGCCGTATCGGCTATCTTCGCGAATTTCTTGTTCAATCATATTTTTCTGCCCTAATATCAGTATATATGATTTTAGACAGATTGTCAAGCTTTTTCAAAATTATCTATAACAAAAAGACACACCGCACGGTATGTCCTTTTTGTTTAGATTGGAGATTATGCAGTTTTCAGATTATATTTATTGCGCAAAAATTTAGCGATAAAATCTAACTCGGCTTCGCTCAAAGATCCGTAAGGGTTTTCAGCGGAATCATCTTCATAATAAGGCACATTAGGTCTGTAGTGATTATCGCTATCAAATCTAAACCCTAATTTTTTGCATATACTCTCATAGGTAATCATCTATAGCACCTCCAATTTAACGCCGAAAGCGGAAAGCTCATTGATGTATTTCTTCGCGTTCTCGCTGTTTCCTGATTTCATTTCTTTTTCTATACGCCCTAATAAAAAGTCGGCAAAGTTTTCGTTAAATCCATTAGTTAATGTCAGTATATCTGATATTAAAGTATTTGTCAAGGCTTTTTTTATAGTTTTTTCTGTTACTGAATTTGTTACTTCCCCTTTTTCTGCAAAATGGCTTGTTTTTTCTTAATACTAATCTTTCGTTTACTGCAAAGGGGGAGTAGGGGGGAGGGGGACAACCTGAGTACAATCTCGTTGCCACGAGTGAACGTCTCCACTGTCCTCTTGTTTTCCCCCTCCCCCCTACCCCCCCTCTGCACTCCCCCCCACTCCCCTCCCCCTTTCCAAGGTGTAGTAAACAAAAAGGCTGGGCAACTCTACCCGCCCCCACGTGAACGCCCGAGCCGTCCGCAAACACCAGCCACTCCGCGCAACGCCCTCGCCTCTTTTTTCCCCGCGCCAACCCACGAAATGTTTCGCCGCCCTGCCCGTTTTTACCCTCACCGCATTGTAGCGGCAACAAACTCGTTTTCACTACCCTCTGGAAGGGGGGAGAGGGGATGAGGGGGGTCGTAGGGGGGAAAAGGGGACGCCAGGGGTCGGCGAAGCCTTGGCGGGGGAAACAAGAGTACCCGCACAGATGTAAAACTCGTGCAGACAAGATTGTACTCAGGTTGCCCCCCTCTCCCCTTATCTCCCCCTACATTTCAGAAAAGTTTTAATTATTTACCGAAAACCCATTAATCCCCTTAGAAGCCATAATCGCAGGAAAATCCTTAAAGCAAAGATTCATGTCAACAGACCCCTTAATCCCGCTGACAGCCCCGTTCCAAGAATATTGATGCATAGCATAAACCTTGCAGTGCGTGGGCTTTATTACGGAAGCCCCGGCAGAATTAACTCTGGCAACCCAAGCCGAATATCGCTTCGGAATGTCCGTCTTAAGATTAGAACTAAAGAACGAGTCGTAAGAATAAACCCCGGCGAAAAAGCCGCGTTCCTCGAGATAATCGCAGAAAGTCTTAACCATGTCGGAGCAAACCTCTTTCGGGAGATAAAGCTGACACTTGTCCTCGATGTCGAAATAGACAGGGTAAGAAAACTTCTTCCCGGCTATGATTTTTGCGCAAGCCTTCGCTTCGGATAACGCCTCGTTCTTGTTCGTCGCGTAGCTGTACCAGTACGTCCCGACGTCAAGCCCCGCCGATGAAGCCCCCGCGTAGTTCTTGTCAAAACGCTTGTCCTTTTGTGAAACATACCGCCCGAAACCGGCGCGGATAATCACGCCGGAAACGCCCTGCGGGTCTGCCTTAACCTTCGCGAAGTCGATGTTGTCGTTGTGGTGAGAAACGTCGATTAAAAGCTTTTCTTTGGTCATTTTTTTAACCTCCTTTTTTAAGCTGCTCTAAAACTTCCGTAACCTTTTTCGGGACAGGCAAACCCAAATTCGCGCAGTTTTCAAGGATAGAAATCCCCTCGTTCGCAATGTAGAAAACGGTCGCAAGATCCCGCACCGTGTCACCGGCTTTCACAACGTAAACGTCGAGGATATGCCCGAGCGCAACGATAAGGAGCATGACAATCTTCTTCGCAATCCCCTTCGCGCCGACTTCGGATGACAGCCGCTTCGCCATTATCGCCGACGCAAGTCCGCTTACGTAATCAACCGCGATAAAGACAATGAGAGCGGTAATAAGCCCCGAAAATCCGCCGAATAAAAACACCATCGCGCTCGCAAAAACGGTGAGTATCGGCTGTAAAAAGTCTTTCATAAAATTTTTACCCTCTTTTTTTAATGATCTGCGTTATAAGCCGCCAACGCCTGATTAAGTAGCCCTGTGCCGTAACGGTAACGTGCCGTGCCGGGATTTCCTCCGAAGTCAATAAGTATATTTGTTTTGTTGCCTGCCCCGATGGAAGCCGTCATAATATACGGCGACGAAGTGGCACTCTCGACTGCACCGAAAAAGGATTGCACGGCAGGGGTTGTGTAATTATAGATGAAACAAACTGTTCTGTTATTAATGGCGAGATTTTCATACATCAGCGGCGCGTCATAAATGCGTCCGTACATTTTCCCTGCTCCCTCGGGTATTATTGCCCAATAGCTGTATTCGCCGACAACATTTTCCGTTAACGGAATGGTGAATGTTGTGTTCTGATATTCAGCCGTAATGCTATAGGAAAATGTCCCCTTGTTCTCCATTATAACGCCGTCTTCGGACTCATTTCCTGCCCATACGCTGTAGTTTAATGCTACCGGTATTTTCGGGAACTTTGTATATGGCAGAAGAATTTGAAGAACCATAGTAAGATTGTCTGCCTGACGTGGCTCTGCGTAATAAATCCCGATCATTCCTTTTTCGAAACTGTATTCCCCCGCGACTTTGCTTCGCTTCCCGAAAACTTTTCCGCAGTGGTAATTGTCAAGCTCGGATGCATCGGTTATGCCGCCCTCACCCCCCTCCGGCTCGGCGAGAAAAAGCTCATTTAACGCGCCGATAAGATCCTTCGATTCGGTCAGGAGTTCCTCCGAATTAAGCTTTATCTCCGGCACTTCTTCAAGACTTAACGTCTCCGCCTCAATGCGTGCTTTCTGCGTTTTGCAGTTAATGCCGAAATCGACGGTTGTGTAAATCGCCGCCGTACCGCTGTCGCCGTTGTCAAGCTTAATCTGCCCGTCAGGGGTTAACGTCATGTTCCCGAAGCGTTCGCCCGCAGTAATTTTCTCGCGTACAGCCCGCTCGATTTCACCGGAATAATCCCACTCATCTTCATTAACAGCGTTGCAAGAAACCTTCGCGTAAATCCCGCTGCGTCTGGGATAACAAACTATATTGTTCGTGAAAAGTTCCTCATCAGCAATCGTAACAATCCCCGTCGCACAGGGTATGTACGTGAGTTTCACATCGGCAGAATAAGGTTCGTAAGTCTTCCCGGCAATGCGCGATAAGACGGCGGAGGCGGCGTCAGTGGAAGCAAGCGGCGTGTCAAGTTTAACCGTCGCGGTATAACCTCCGTTGCCGTAAACATAGCTTTTCCCGCCCCCGGTCATAACAAGCTTCCCGACCGTCTTAACAAACCCGCGCTTAATTTCCGATAACGGTTCTGCCGGTATCCCCTGCATGAACGGAACTCCCCACGGAATAAATATCAGTCCGCCGTTATATTCGCGGAATGTCCCGCAAAGCGCGGCGGAAATTTTTTCGAGGATCGTTAACGAATTCTTCCCGAAGATGAAGTCTTTTTGAAGCTTCGGCAACGCATCAAAAATGTTGCCGCCTTGGTAAGAAAATGAGGTTAATTCGCACTGTGCGGCAATCCGCGAAATCGCAGTATAAGTGTCGATCTCGCCGTTGTCGTCAAAATCCGTGTCGGCAAGGTCAACAGGCGTGTCGAGACGGAAAAGTTTTGACCGACAGGTTAGCGAGACTTTCCGCCCCGAAAGTTCTCTGCGGCATATGTAAAACTTCGTTAGGACATTTACGCCGGGGATAGTGATAGTAACTTCGGCGTTATCGGCGGCGTAAAAATAATCGGTGTAGATATTGACATAAGCTTCGGAGGTTACAATCCCCGACAAGCCAGCCCCCTTAACGCGTTCGACAATCTTAAGCCCGTCGAATTCGGGGTAGGTTTCGTTATCAATCGTTACAGCGATGTCAAAGACGGTCGTCCGAGTAAAACCCCTCGGACAAAAACCGCAAAAACACGTCCCAGTATATGCCGTCCGGGTTTTCGGAAACGGCGGTTACTTCAATCTCGGGGCGGGGGAAATTGTCAGTGCGTTCCTCGCCGCAGAAGGTGTAGGTAACCTCGATTTCGTCGTCTGAAAGTGAAGAACTAAAGCCCGAAATAATATCCTCGCGAATATCCTTGAGACTTATTTCAATCTCAATTTTATAACCGGCAAGGGTTTTCCCGAAGCCCTCGGGAAGGTCTTCGTAAATATTAACCCGCCGGATTTTATAACCGTTGTCGGTGATATAAGGGGAAAGATCGAAATCCCCCGCGATAATCTGCGCCATAAATTTTCCTCCTGTTATGCTTTTCGCGGCAATTAAACCGCCGCGCTGTTCTCTCTCTCGCTCCCGAGGGTTATCTCAAGATGATGAAGCGTGTCTTCGGCGTAGAGATATTCGACCTTTTCGATGAAGAATTCGCGGTCGTCGATACGAACGGCAAGCCGCTTTATATTCCCGCCGGAAAGGGTGAAGTTGACGTTCTGGGGCGTCGAATTAACGCAGTCGTAGAAAATAAGCGCGGAACTTTTCCCGTCCGAAACGTCGTGAAAGTCGATACGGACATTTGAAACAGTCGTCTCGCTGACAGAAGTAGCCCCCCAAATTCCCGTGTCAGTCTCGGTTACGAGGGTAAATGAATGCGGCAGGAATCGAAGCGGAATAGCCGGAATCATATATTATTCATCCTTTCGGGTTTATTTGTCAAGGACATAGAGGGAATGTTTACAGAATGTTCTCAAATAGATTAAAAGAGAGAACTCATATTGACATATTATGGCGTGTGTGATATAATCGGATTATAAGATACATAAAGGGAGTGCGGGGTATGAAA
>JAISIH010000030.1 GCA_031262105.1 Ruminococcus sp.
AAAACATTGAAAATGTTTTTTATCTACCCGAAGCAAAGCTTCGGGTAAAGCGGCAAAGCCGCCTTGGGATGCCGTCAGTATTATTTCCGCTCGCCTTTGGCGAGCAACCGGCGCAAAGCACCGGTGGTAAAAATGCAAGCATTTTTACCAGGGAATAGTATTACAAATAATTCATTTGTTTATCATACACTTAACAAAATTATATGTTATAGTAGTATTAATTTAGAAAATATTGACTGGAGTAAATTTCATGAAAAAAAGGTATATTATTATCCCTGTTGTAATTGCCGCTGTGGTGGGGATAGGGGTTTGCGTTGCCGTTCAGGTTAACGCCGCCATGTCCGCGATGAATGCAATGAACGGGGTTTCTACCGAAGTTGCAGAGCGTCAGGATCTGAAAAATTACATAACCGCGTCCGGCACAATCGAAAGCTCCGACGTTAACAAGGTTTATTCGGACCTCGTTTACGCCGTTGAGACGGTTAACGCGAAGGTCGGCGACGTTGTCAAAAAAGGCGACGTGCTTTGCACAATCGACACCGAACTTTTGCGCCAAAAAATCGACGAGCAGGAAGCCGCCATCAACACATCCGACCAGAACACCGGCTATAACATAACCGATGCGGAGAAGGCTTATAACGACGCTCTTGCCGATTACCAAAACAATGAAAATACCCAGATTATATCTGCGAAAAACGCCCTCGACAACGCCGAAACCGCTCTTACGGCGGCTAAAAAAGCGTATGACGACGCCGTGAAGACGAAGGGGACAACCGACGATTCTTCCCTCGAGTCGGCGAAATTATCCCTCGAGAGTGCGAAAACAGGGTTATCAACCGCGGAAAAGAATGTTTTAACCGCGAAGGAAAACTTGCAAGAAGCCCTCGACAACCAAAAAGATGAGGACTACTATTCAATAAAGCAGGTTTCGGACGCCTATAAAGACGCGAAAGAACTCCGCGACGATGCCCGCTCCGACAAGGCAACGAGAGAAATTGACGAGGCGAAAGAAGCTTATCAACGCGCCCTCGAAATCTACATGGCTTATCAGCAGGATTCAACCAATATGCCTGTGGGGACAACGCTTTCCGACTATGCGGCGGCTGCTTCTACCGCGAAGCAGCAGATCGCAACCCTCACGGCAAAGTACGACATTAAAACGTGTGAGGAAAATTTAGCCAAGGCTAAGGAAGCTTACGACGAGGCGAAGGAACAGGTTGACAAGGCTAATGAAAACGCAATTGAACAGGCAGAGAACGCTGTTGAACAGGCAGAGAACGCTGTTGTTTCCGCGAAACGTCAGATTGAGTCCGCTGAACTTCAGCTCCGCGCAACCACAAAGGGCAACACCGACCAGATAGATTCGCTTCAAACACAGCTTGAGAACGCAGAAACTGCTGTTTCTAAGGCGAAGAACAGCTATGATTTAACCGTGCAGACTGTCGAAGCTAACCTTGAGACGTTAAAGACACAGGCTCAGAGGGCGAGAGACCGCTCTGACAACACCTCCGCACAGGTTGCGCTTGAAAACCTCTATGACCAGCTTGAAGAGGCGACGATTACCTCGCCCTGCGACGGGGTTGTCACATACGAGAACGTTGCGGAGGGGATTGCGCCGACGGGTGTACTCTTCGTAATCGAAGACCCGAACGACCTCATTATAAATGTTGCTATTTCCGAATACGATATGCCGGACGTTTCGACAGACTTAAAATGCGAAATCGTTCCGAACGCTATGACTGACCTCACCTACAACGGTATTATCGAGTCAATCGCTCCGGCGGCGACGAAAGCCGCGACAGGCGACGATGCCGGGACAGGTTCTTTCAAGGCAACCGTTGCCGTAACCTCGACCGACACAAAGCTCCTTATCGGCATGACCGCGCGGGTTAATATTATCCTCGAAGAGGCGAAGGATGTCCTGTCCGTTTCGTCCGACATTATCGGGCATGACGACGGCGGCGACTATGTTTTCACCGCGATAAAGGTTGAAACCCCCGCGACCGCTCAGACCGGCGGACTCGTAAGCGTTTACACCGCGAAGAAAGTTTACGTTACCCTCGGGCTTGAAACAAGCTTCTATGTTGAAATAACCCCCGTTACGGCAGGCGAAATCGAAGCCGGAACGATTCTCTTAACCCGTCCGCAGGGCATAACCGATGGTCAGACTATCTCCGTCATGGATCAGGATATCTTAGCGGCGGCGATGGGCGGCGCAGGCGGGAACGCTCAAATGCAGGCAGGTATGGGCGGCGGTCCCGGCGGCGGCGGCGGACCGGCTCCGATAATGTAAGCGACAGGTGACTAAATGAGTAAAACTATAATACATATGGAAAATATCTTCAAGTCGTTCTATGTCGGGAGTGAAAACGAGCTTGAGATACTTCACGGTTTAACATTTGATGTGCCGGAGGGGCAGTTCCTGTCGGTTGTGGGGCAGTCCGGGTCGGGCAAATCCACGCTGATGAACCTTATCGGTGTGCTTGACAGACCGACGGGCGGCACATATATCCTCGATGGGCTTGACATAGCGAAGACGAAGGACAAGACGCTTTCGGCGATCCGCAACAAGAAAATCGGGTTTGTCTTCCAGACGTTTAACCTTATTTCGCGGACGACTGCGCTTAAAAATATCGAGCTTCCGATGATGTACGCCGGAGTTCCGCAAAAAGATCGGACGATTCGTGCAAAAGAGCTTCTCGAGATGGTTGATATGACCGACCGCATGAAGCATATGCCGAATGAACTTTCGGGCGGTCAAAAACAGCGCGTCGCGATTGCCAGAGCTATGGTTAACGACCCCGCGATAATCTTAGCGGACGAACCGACAGGCGCCCTCGACACAAAGACCGGGCGGATGGTTATGGACCTTTTCCACAAGCTCCACCGCGAACAGGGGAAGACGATTATCCTCATAACCCACAACCCCGAACTTGCCGCAGAAACGGACAGGATTATTACCCTTGCGGACGGCTATATTATTTCTGATATAATGACAGGTAACGGCGGCGGCGGGGACACAGCGAAAGCTGACGAAACAAACACTCCGGCGGTTGACGGCGGGGACAGCGCGGACGGAGGTGCGGAATGAATTTACTTGAAAACATTGCCGTTGCCTTCAACGGAATAAAGAGCAACAAGATGCGGTCGTTCCTCACGATGTTAGGGATTATTATCGGTATCTCGGCGGTTATCCTTATAACTTCGCTCGGGTCGATGATTCAAAATACCTTCACCGGGACAATCGACGACCTCGGCGTTACAAACCTTGTCCAAGTCATGCTTCAAGGCAAGCCGAACGCAACCCGCGAAGCCCAATGGATGACCGAATCCGACCTTATCTCCGACACAATGATTGAGCGTATGAAAGAACGTATCGGCGACGACATACAGTACGTTTGGGTTACAACCTCTGCCGGGCGGGGGACAGTCCGCAACACTCTTGAACCGGACGGCGACGACTATAACGTAAGCCTCACCGGGACGACAAACGAGGGTCTCCTCGCCGGAACAACGAAGCTCCTCGACGGCAGACTTATCTCCGACGAAGACAACCAAAAAATGCGCTACGTAATAAATATCCCCTCCGATATGGCGGAGGAGATGTTCGGCTCTACCCGAAAAGCCCTCGGCGAAATCGTTACCGTTAATGTCCAACAGGGCGGTTGGCAATCTTCAACAACGGTGCAGGATTTCACCGTCGTCGGGGTTTACGAATACGAAGCCTCAATGATGAGCGGAATGTTCTCCCGTACATACGAATGTGATATTCCCATCGCAACCGCACGCCGAATGACCGGGCAGGACCCTGTCGAGGGTTATTACCAATATTTTAACCTTATCGGCGCGGAGGGCGTTTCTGTCCCCGAACTTGCCGAAAAAATCACCGAGTTTTTCAACAACGGTTTCTACAAAAACAACGACGCCTACCAAGTCACAACCTACACCATGGAAGACGATCTCGCCATGATTAACGACGCGCTTGCCCTGACCGGCGGCATCCTCGCGATGATTGCCGGAATATCGCTCCTCGTCGGCGGCATCGGCGTTATGAACATAATGCTCGTTTCCGTTACAGAGCGTACCCGCGAAATCGGCGTGCGTAAAGCCCTCGGTGCACCCAACACAGCAATCCGCTTCCAGTTCATAATCGAATCGGTTATCCTCTGTACAATCGGCGGAATTATCGGCGTTATCCTCGGCATAATCGGCGCAATAGTCATCGGCGAAATTATGATGATCGTCCTCGCCGACCAGCTCGGCGGCATAACCCTCCGCACCTCGCCCTCCGCCGCCGCAATAATCATCTCCGTCGCCTTCTCAATGATTATCGGTGTCTTCTTCGGTTATTACCCCGCAAATAAAGCCGCTAAGCTTGACCCGATTGATGCGCTGAGGTACGAGTAAAATTCTTGATTTTGCGTATAATGAATTATAAGGGGTGAATTTTTATGACACGTGAAAGCCTTAAAAACAACATTGATCTTATACCCGACAGGGATTTAGACGCTTTCGTTTTGATATTTAATGCGTTCTTAACACGCGTTAAAACAGAAGATGACGTTCCCGTTTCGGAGGATACTGAACTTAAGTGGTATGAGAAACATATCCCGGAAAAAGTTACGCATATATCTCAGCTCTTCGGGACTCTTCCTGACATCAGCCTTGACGAAATAAGAATGAGGAGAATTTCGGACGTATGATTTTGCTTGATACGAACGTGGTTTTGGATTCGCTCATTAGGCGAAAGCTTTTTCATAAAGAAGCAGACCAAATTCTAAATCTTGCCATTCTAAAAGAGATAGTTTGCTGTATTTCTGCAAATTCGCTCACGGATATTTTTTACTTTTGTTCAAAAGAAAAAAGTGTACCGGAAGCGCGTTCTGAACTTAACTACCTCCTCGAAAACTTTGAAGTCGCCGCGATTGACGGCGAGGACTGCAAAAGCGCGATGAAGCTTCCGGTCGAAGACTTTGAGGACGCGCTTATTGTACAGTGTGCGTTAAAATACAAGGTCGATTGTATCATTACACGAGACAACAAGCTACATACAAACGGTGTCGTTAAGGCGGTTTCACCGGGGGAGTTCCTGAATACAATATAAACAACACGCCCCCGCCGGATTTCCGACGGGGGATTTTATGTTATCTGAAATCTTTTCTTTTTACCCCGTGACAATGCGGAAAGAACCTGTCTGGCCGCAATTGGGGCAGGGTCCATTGCTCTGTATTCTGTTAAAAAACTTTTTGAAATCGGTAAATGTCTCGGTATGCTCGCATTGCTTGCAGATAAGATTAATTATTGTGCCGCCCCCACCGCCGACGATGTTTTCGAGTTCCTCCGCCGTTATAATATTCTCTTTCATAATATCACCTCATAAGAATGTTGCCGATATAAATTGAAACGTTGTCCGCGCCGCATCTAAAACAGGTCTGTTCAAACCACATTCCTTCTCCAAAGACAATTTGTTCGTAGCCGCAAGAATTACAAACAGCCTTCGGGAAATGCTCGAAGCCGACGCCTGCGACTTCTTCGAGTTCCTCGTCGGTCATACCGTTACGATATTTTGCGCGAAGGTCTATGTAACTTTTCGCATCTTCAAAGGCAACCGGGTTGCCGTTTTCCGTAAAGATTTTCACAATCTCCTCGGGGGTTGTTGCCGCCTTAATCTTCGCTACAAAATCTTTGTTAATTTCCATAATAAACTCCGCTTTGAATGTATTAAAAATCTATATCGGGTTATGATTCAGTTCTGACAGTGCCGAGCTGATTGCAGTTGACGCAGTGATGGAAACCGTGTGCGTGAAGGAACTCGAAGAAATCCTTAATGTCGTCGAAGATGCGTTCAAAATTGCAGTTAGTGCAATAGTAACGGATTTTTTTGCCTTCCATGTCTGCACCGCCGACGATATTTTCAAGTTCTTCCGCCGATATAGTTTTCATTTCTTCCATAATAACCTCGCCTTTTTAAGAAAGTTTATACCATGCTAAAATGTAAAGTGTTGTAAGCGTTACATTTGGGACAGATTTGGCTATGGTATAACTCCTGTCGATATTCCATATCGTTATCGTTGTCAACGTAGAGTATTTGTTTATAGTCGCATTTTTTGCAGAAAACTATGTCATTTTCGGCTATAACTCCGCCGCTTACTGAATCTTCGAGCTTTTCTTCGGCTATAACTTTTTGTTCTTCCATAAAAACCTCCGCAATAAAGATTAACGCAGCAATGTTTCGGTTAAGGTGTTTTGGTCGCATTTGGGACACACCGAATACACATACGACGTTTCAAATGAATGTTGACATGAAAGGCAGTTATAGCGGCGTCTTTGCCGGTGCGAATAACCGCCGATGACGAGATTTTCAAGTTCGTCGTCGGTTAGCTCTCTGTATTTCTTTTCTTCCATAAAAAACACCGCCTTTTATCCGAATGTAAGATTGTAGCCGGCTTTCGAGCCGCATTCGGTGCATGGAGGATTAAACCTCATAACGTCACAAAACTTTTTAACGGTGGTAAATGTCTGTGTATATCCGCACTCTTTGCAGACAGCGGTAATTAAGGTGCCGCCCGCACCGCCTGCGATTTTTTCAAGGTCTTCTGCTGTGAGAACTTTAATTTCTTCCATAATAAAACCTTCCTATCTTTAGTACCAGTCTCTACGGGTCAGGTTTTCAAAGGTTAAGTTTGCCGAATGACAAGCGGGACAGCACCCGCCGACCATATATCTGAGAAGTTCTTCGTTAAATTCGAGGGCTTCCGCAACAGCGGTGAAGCCGCAATCTTTACAAGTGTAGCGAAATTTAATTCCTGAGAGGTCATAACCGCCGGCAACAGCATCGAGTTCGTCATCTGTGAGAACCTTAATTTCTTTCATAATAAAACCCCTGCCTTTCGCAATAATTGTACCACGAAAGGCAGGGTTTGTCAAGAGATATTTCACTAACGATTTTAGCAGTTTAAGTTAAATATGTGTTAATCCGTGTTGACAATAAAAGTTTCTGCGGGGGGTCTGGGGGGAGCTCTTTTCAAAGAGCTCCCCCCAGCGTCCTACCTTGCATGATCCTCGCGCATCTTGTATTTTAGGATTTTGCCTGCTGCGTTCATAGGGAAGGAGTCCACGAAATCTACGTAGCGGGGGACTTTGTGCTTTGCCATACTGGCGCGGACGAAGTCTTTTATTTCGTCTTCGGTGGGGGTTTCACCGGGTTGGGGGATGATAACGGCGCAGATTTCCTCGCCGTAGGTTTTGTCGGGGACGCCTACTACTTGAACGTCTTTTACCTTGGGGTGGGTGTAGAGGAAGTCTTCGATTTCTTTGGGGTAGATGTTTTCGCCGCCGCGGATTATCATGTCCTTGATACGCCCTGTTATTTTGTAATAGCCGTCGGCGGTTTTTCTTGCTAAGTCGCCGGTGTGGAGCCAACCGTCGGGGTCGATTGCGGCGGCGGTTGCCTCGGGCATTTTGTAGTAACCTTTCATTATGTTGTAGCCTCTTGCGCAGAGTTCGCCGTCGGTTTCGATGGGGAGGTCTACGTTCGTTTCGGGGTCGCGGATTGCTACTTCTACGCCGTAACTTTCCTCGCCGACGCCGTTAACGCGGGCTTCGACGGAGTCTGTGGTTTTCGACATGGTTATGCAGGGGGAAGATTCTGTCTGACCGTAGGTTATGCAAATTTCGGTCATATTCATCTTCTCAAGCACGTCTTCCATAACCTTTACGGGGCAGGGCGAACCCGCCATTATGCCTGTTCTCATCTGCGAAAAATCGGTGGCGGGGAAATTCTCATGCCCGAGCATTGCGATAAACATTGTCGGGACACCGTGGACGGCGGTTATTTTCTCCTTATTTATTGCCGCTAAACCCTTTTTCGGGGAAAACATCGGGACCGGCACCATCGTTGTGCCGTGGGTCATTGAGGCAGTCATCGCGAGGACCATGCCGAAGCAGTGGAACATCGGGACCTGTATCAGCAGCTTGTCCGCCGTCGAGAAGTCGAGGCAGTCGCCGATCGCCTTGCCGTTATTTACCACGTTGCGGTGGGTGAGCATTACGCCTTTGGGGAAGCCGGTTGTGCCGGAGGTGTACTGCATATTGCAGACGTCGTTCACGTCGATTTGGCGGCGGAGGGCTTCAATTTCGTACTGCGGGACGGTTTTGCTGAGCTCTAAAGCGTCCTCCCATGTAAAGCAGCCGGGCTGTGTAGATTCGACGGTAACTACGTTTCTAAGCTTCGGGAGACGTTTTGCATTAAGCTTGCCGGGCTCGCTGTCCTTAAGCTCGGGGCAGATTTCGTTAATAATTTTAATATAATCGCAGTCCTTGCAGGAGTCGATCATTACGAGTGTGTCGGTGTCGGACTGGCGGAAAAGGTACTCCGCCTCGTGGATTTTATAGGCTGTGTTAACCGTAACAAGCACCGCGCCCATCTTAACCGCCGCCCAGAAGGTTATAAACCACGCGGGGACGTTCGTTGCCCAAATTGCAACGTGAGAGCCTTTGCGAACGCCCATTGCATAGAGGGCGCGGGCAAATGCGTCAACGTCGTCGCGAAATTGCGGGTAGGTGCGTGTGTAGTCAAGCTCGGTGTAGCGGAACGCGTATTGGTTCGGGAACTCCTCGCAAATCCTGTCGAGTACGTCCGGGAAGCTGTATTCGATAAGCCGCTCCTTCGGCCAAGGGTATTTGCCGGTTTTGCGGTTATTATCGCAAAGCTCGTGCTTGTGCTTGGTCTTATACTTCGACATGAAGTCGGCGAACTGCGGGAAGACGATTCCGGCGTCGTCAAGCTCGCGGTTCCAGCGCCTTACCCACTCGAGCGAAACATAGCCGTCATAGCCGATTTTGCGAAGTGCTTCAATCATGCCGTCGATCGGCAGGTCGCCCTCGCCGCAAAGCCTGTAGGAAACTTTGCCGTCGGCAGTTAAAACGCTGTCTTTAAGGTGCGTATATTTAATGTAAGAGCCGAGGTTTTTTACTGTCTCTTCCGGGGTTTCGTTCGCGTAACGATAGGGGTGGTGCATATCCCAAAGCGCGGCAACGCATTTTGAGTTAACCGCGTCAAGAACGCCGCGAAGCCTTTTTGTGTCGGAATAAACGCCGTTCGTTTCGACAAGAAGGTAGACGTCCGCCTCCTCCGCGACGGTCGCCGCAGATTTAAGGGCAGCAATAACCGCCCCGTCGTCAACCTCGCCCTCCGGCGCGGGAGAGCGGTCTGCAAGCACGCGTATATAAGGCGTGTTAAGCTTCTTCGCAAGCTTAACATTCTCTCTAATCTCATCAAGCTCACCGCCGTCCTTCATAACGCAGGCGGAAGAAAGGCATGGTATCTCAAGCCCGAGTCTGTCAAGCGTTTTTTTCGTCTTCTCAATCTCGGAGTCAACAAACGGCTTCGCAGAATAGGCGTAGATTGTGTCGCCCAAGCCGCGGATTTCGATTCCGTCATAGCCCAAATCCTTCGCCATGGAGTAAATGTCGCTCCACGAAAATTCCGGACAGGCAAGAGTTGAGAAAGCAATTTTCATTTTATTTTACCTCAATATTATTATAACCATAACTACACTATTACTCCTATCTTATCACAGTTATAGACAAATTGCAAGGGTTTTTTCTATATTAAAAATTCATGCAGCATTTTTCGCTGATTCATATGAAAAAAAGCCCAACGCACGGTCGGGCTTTTATCATTTAGGCAACGTCGGAGATTATGAAATCTTCGACGATTTCGCGAAGCGACGAGGGCAGCACAATGTTTTTCGTGCAAGTTTCAAAGAGGGTCGTTATCGTGCTTTCATCGAGGGTGATGTTCGAGACAAGGTGTTCCTCACGCTTCCCGAAAAGATTCGAGACAATCTTCATGCCGAAGACCGGCACGCCCATCTCAAACGTTTTCACAATCTCGTATGTAAGTCTCCCCTGCGCGTAGCTTTCTGACCTAATAATTTCCATTTCGACAACCATAATTTCCAATTCCTTTTCTATAAATTTGTTTGCTTTCTGTAACTAATTGTAACAGATTCTTTATAGTTTTAGAAGCATTAATTATCGACACCAAGAAACATCAATTAAAGCCGCCGTAACATTTTATTCACTGTTTTGGTTATTATGATGAAATATGTCGCTTAATAAAGGGTATTCTTTTGTGTTATGCACAAGATAAAATTTGTAAATATGGTTAACAATCTATTACTGTATGTAGTTTATTCACATTTGCAACGTGGTGTAATTTCTATTATATAGTATACTGTATCAAATGCCATATATACACATATTATGTTATATAATCGGAGAATAGGATATTACATATAATGCTAAATATACCAATCAAGAAGCTTTTAGATGCCGCTAATGCCGCGCAGAAGTTCGCATATGCTCCATACTCGGGCGATGCCTTCGGCGCAGCCCTGCTCGGGGCGGACGGCGTTATCTACACGGGGGCGACGGCGGAGAACGCCTCCTTCTCCGCCTCGCTCTGCGCCGAACACGCAGCCGTCGCGAAGGCGTTATCGAAAGGTTGCCGCAAGTTCTCGGCACTGGCGGTTGTCGCGAAAAAGGGCGGACTTGCGATTCCCTGCGGGAGGTGCCGTCAGGTTTTAGCGGAATTCTCCCCCGAGCTTGCAATAATTCTTCGCTCCGACACCGGCGAGGTTTTGACCTATAAATTGACAGAATTGCTCCCGAATACCTTTAATTTGCGGGTTAATTGACAGATTGTGGTGTCAAGGCTTATGCCTGTTCACTTTTATTTGGTAAAAAACGAAAGGATAACCTGTTAGGGTTATCCTTTTATGTTTTTTATTGTGTTTTTTTGCGGCGGCGTTGGCGCTGATGGCTTTGCCGGTCTGGCGGAGCCGGTGTTCGCCGTTGCCGGTCGCGCTTTGCCGGTCGCGCTTTGCCGGTCGCGCTTTGCCGGGACGGCACCGACGCCGGTCTGGTGTTTATTTTTATTTTTTAGTAAATGATTATAACCTTTCTGAAATGTAGGGGGAGATAAGGGGAGAGGGGGGCAACCTGAGTACAATCTTGTCTCCACGAGTGAACGTCTCCACTGTCCTCTTGTTTCCCCCCTCTCCCCTTTTCCCCCCCTACGACCCCCCTCATCCCTTCTCCCCCCTTCCATGGGGCGGGAAATGCGAGTTTGTTTGCCGCTGCCATGGTGCTGAGGTGAAAAACTCGGTTGGGCAACAGCCGTGATATGGAGAAAAAAAAAACAGACGGCGCTAAAAAAGGGCGGCGGCGAAACATTGCTCAGGTTTGGTGAGAGGGAAAAGAGGCGGCGCGAAAGAAAAAGTGCGACGGTACGATGCGGGGAAAAGACTACGGTGAGAGCATTCGCGGAGGGTGAAATGTTCGCCGGGGCGGTGAAAGCGAGCTTTTTGCCGCCGCCACGGTGCTAAGGTAGGGAACTCGGTTGGGCAACCGCCATGTTGGCGCGGGGGAAAAAAGAGGCGAGGGCGTTGCGCGAAGTGGCTCGGCGTTCGTGAAAGCTTGGGCGTTCGCGCGGAGGGCGGACGGTGCTGCCTATCCTGTTATTTACCGACACCTTGGAAAGGGGGAGAGGGGTGGGGGGGAGTGCAGAGGGGGGGTAGGGGGGAGGGGGAAAACAAGAGGACTGTGGAGACGTTCACTCGTGGCA